>NZ_JAUBOS010000010.1:119610-147889 GCF_036700365.1 Microcoleus sp. w2-18bC1 | reverse complement strand
TTCGGTGCTGCCTCTGCTGACTCGCTCAAAGGCTGCTAATAAGGTTTCAACTTCTGTTTCTCTGCCGTAGAGTTTTTGAGGGATTTGAAACTTATCTGTAATATCTTTTTGGGCGATCGCAAAATCTGCAATTCCTCCCATAGTTTTTAATTGTTCTAGGCATTCTTCTAAGTCAGCGATAATTCCCCAAGGGCTTTGATATCTGGCTTCAGCAGTTTTCGCTAATAGCTTCATCACAATATCAGAAACAGCTTTAGGAATTTCTCGATTGATTTGATGGGGCGGTACTGCTTGTTTGGCAATGTGACAGTGGATTAATTCCATTGCATCGCTGTAATCCCATGGCAATTGCCGCGTTAGCAGTTCGTAAAAAGTGACTCCTAATGAGTAAAAATCAGTGCGATAGTCGATCGATCGGTTCATTCTGCCTGTTTGTTCCGGCGATATATAGCTAAGAGTGCCTTCTAAAACATTAGGATTTTTCAGGCTAGGATTTTCGCGCTTTAAAACTGTAGAGATGCCAAAATCTATAATTTGAACTCGCCCTGTGCTTGAGTTAATAATAATATTGCTGGGATTGATATCTTTATGAATAATTTTATGTCTATGAATTTCACCTAAAGCCCTGGTTATTTTAATAGCTGTTAATAAAAACTCTTCTAAGGTAAGTTGATGAGAAGCCAACAAGAGCTTTAATGAGTCTCCACCACAATCCTCGAAAATGATAGCCAAACTGTTATGGTATCTTTCTAAACTGTAGGTTTTAGGCACACTTTCTAGGTGAAGATTGTGTGTAATTTCGTATTCCTGCTTGTATCTGACTAACGAAGCTGGCATCGGATAATCTTGTTTGAGAAATTTGATAATTACCAGTTGGTTGTCTTGCTTTCTCAGTCCCCGGTAAACTAAAGAATTATTACTTTCATGGATTTGGTTGGTAATGTCGTAGCCCGGTAAGTTAATCATTCTTACATCCTCTTGTCAGTATTAATACTCAATTATTTTTTTAGCAATTGTTAATTAATTAAGTATATGTATTATCTAATACATAATAATATCCGAAAATTTAATAAAAACTTAAGTTTAAAAAGAAAAGTTATTGTTTATTAACATTTCTTAAAAATAAGACGGCTAAACGTTCCGGTCAGGAGTGCGATCGCTCCCCAGTTTCCTGCAAAATGCGGCAAAACAGAGTGAAGTGCGATCGCCCTTGGTCTTCATAGCAGATGTGGGCGTTGCATAATTAGAGTATAAATAGGGCGAATCACCATGCAATGAAAGCGAGTGCAAACCGGCTCTTTTTCCTTCTTCATTCAACATCTTCATTACCAAGGATTACCAATCATTGTAAAGGCGGCCCAATAATAAGGATGCAAAAGCACGCGATCGCCCCGCGCAGCAATTTCAGGAGGCAAAATTAGACTTTCAGAAAGCCCATCGACTCGCAGCATCCCGTCTTGAATCCGCACGCGCCCCCGCAGCATCTCCAATTGCGCGCGCCGCAAAGCCTCCGCTTTAATCATCAAATTGCCACCGCGTCTGGGGGTTCGCAACTGCCGATAAAACTCAGTCATCAGCCCCAAAGTCCCCTCATCGCTGACTTCCCACAAACTCGCCAAAGCCGATTTAGCACCGCTAGCTACCGCCAAACCCGCAAACCCCAACTCCGCCTCTTCGTCGCCCAAAGCGGTACTGCACGCGCTTAAAACTAACAGATTCACCGGCGGTTCATTCCATCGCAACTGCCGCATTTGATCGATACGTAATTTAGTATCCCACAACTGAATGTAAGAATTTTTCGGTTCTCCGGGCTGGAATTCGCTGTGAGTTGCTAAGTGAATGATACCAAAAGGTCGATTTGCTCGCTGAGCTTGCAAATTTCCGAGAGTAAAATCTTGATTCAAAAATGATTTTCCCCGATCGGGCGGCGCGATCGACTCTAACTCCACCGGTACCGCTGGTAATGGCGCTTTATCTTCAAATACCGACGCCCCCATTGCCAAAACTTCATCATCCGCAATATTGTCGTAGCGAGTATCAGTTAAACTCAGACTCGGCATCACGCTAATGCTGTATTTCTCAACTAAAAAGCCTTTGCCGTCGTGAAGAGCCGCAAACGGCACGCTCCGCAAACCGGCTGCCGGAATTACAATTAAATTGTCAATTTTTAAAGCTGTCAATTCTGCAGCAACTGGCGCAATTAACCACCGATAAAGTTTTTGCGCGGTATCCAAATAACTAAGGCTGCTTCTTTTTCGGGGATTAGTTATTTCGCTTTGCAGGGCATCGGCTAGTTGCAACACCTGCCAGCGCGTTGTCGCCGGAATTAAAACGCGCTGGGGTTGAGCGTTAGCTGTTACTAACACTAATTCTAAATACTCCCCATTAGGAACATCGGAAACTTCTTTGCCATCCGGCGGCAACCTCTGGGCAAACTTATCTTCTAAAGGATGAGGAGGCTGGGATGCGAGGTTTTTTCTCACAGGTAATAGATTAGATAAATCCTGACTAGCCACCAGCACCGAACCATTTTCTTTAGCCGCGCGTGCATCCGCTCTGCTGACCCAATTCATATAAATAATCGCAGATTTTATCCCGGTAATTTGTTCATTTTTGCGAAGATTTTCGTAAATTACCGACATATTACTAATCGGTCTTCTTGCGGGCAAGTCCAGATATTTTTCGTACTCGCGAGTAAAGGTTTGCTCAAACTCTAAAACTCCCGAACCAGCCCCATCTAATCTGCGAGAAGGAGCGAAAATATCCGGGCTAATTTCGGGAGTTTTGTATGGACTTTGCGATCGCAATTCTACTTGCACAGATGCAGGAAGTGACAGCGCCGGATCTGGATTTACGGGGACTACTGGCACTACAGGCGGTGCGGGAATTGTTTCGGGAATTGGTTCGGGAATTGGTTCGGGAATTGGTTCGGGAATTGGTGCAGGAGTAGAGGGCGCGGCAGGTGTAATTAGAGAAATCTGATTTGGTAAATTTCCTTGGGTGTAAGTTTGTCCAAAAGAAAAAGTGGGCAAAATGGCGTTTCCCGCGCCAGCATTAATGCTTCCCAGGGTTCCATTGTCGATCGCGCCACCAACTACAAACGGTCGATCGATACCGCCTCCGTGCCCAATTGCGATCGCCCCCGCCCCCGCACCTCCGGCAGTAGAAATACTCGAAGAATTGCCCGATATATCGTTGAAAACATTGTTCGAGCGAAACAAACCGAGGGTTGTCACATCAACGCTGCCACCAGCGCCACCAGTGCCACCTTGAGCATTGATAAAGCCCAACTGAATGTTATCAGTCGCGTTCAGGGAAACGCCTCCGCCGTTGCCGTTTGAAGTGCCGCTGGAGTTGATATCTAGAGCCGAAATGCCCGCTTTCGAGGTGACATCGATATTTCCGCCGATCGCCCCCGAAGCGTTCAAAGCTCCGGCAGTTAAAGGCCCAGCATTGGTTTGGAGAGCGATCTCGCCTCCTGTTCCCGCCGATGACGAGTCGATCGCACCTGCAGCAACAGTATTCCCCTCAACCCGAATCCTCCCACCATTCGAGGTAATATTACCAGTCCGCACCTCCCCGCTTCCTTGCAGATTCACGCTGCCACCATCCGCCCTTAAATTACCCTCTAGGAAGACGTTTTCTGCCTTGATATCGGCTCCCAAAGCGGCCGTGGTGTCCCCCCCGAAGGTAACGGAATCGCGGGCGTTAACGCTCAAACTTCGTGCTGTAATTGTGGAAGCAGCCGTCACGCTAGCAGCATCGGCAGAGAGCTGGCCCAACCTCTGAGTTTGACCGACTCTGCCGTCAAAAGTAATGTTGCCACCAGCGCGCAGCGTCAAATTATTAGCCCGGCCCGGGATGCTGTCGAGGGTATTGGCAAAAGTGATATTGCCGGTAGTGGCGGCTAGGGCGGCGGTGCGATCGACTGTGACGTTACTATTGAAAGTCATGTCGCCAGATGTCGCAATATTGCCCGAAACCTCGGTACTGCTGGCGTTGACATTCAAACTCGCCAGCGGTGCAGCTTGACCAACTGTAGCGCCGAACAGCACTCGCTGAGCGTCTAGTCTCAGGGCGTGAGATCCGTCTAGGCTACCGGAGAACAGAATGTTGCCGGTAGCTTCCGTGCTCAAAGCTACGTCAGCATTGAGGGATGCGTTTCCTGTAAAAGTGAGATCGCCGCCGGATGTGGCAATGTTGGCGTTGAGATCAGTTTGGGGCGCGTCGAGAGTCAAGCTAGCGCTGCCACTTGTTCTCAGGGGATTGTTGATCGCGATCGAGCTGCCTTGAAGTGTCAGCGGGCTGTTGAAGGTAATGGGTGCGACGATCGCGATCGAGGAGCTGCTACCGTTTTCGCGCCCGATCGCGATCGAGCCGAAATCCCCCGCCAAAGTGCCGAGATCCCTTGCCGTCAAGTCCAAAATGCCCAAAATATCGCCGGTACCACCGATCCGAATTGCTCGGCTATCGTTGGGTTGCAAGCGAATTGTTCCCCCTGCACTGCTGATAGAATTGCTGCCGCCTCTGAAGTCAATGCCGTTACCAGTGATAGCGATATTGCCACCGTTGGCATTAAGTCCGCCCAGAGAGATGCTGCTGGCGAAAATGTTGATGTTGCCACCTTGAGTCTCGATTAAATCCTTGGGATCATTGACAACAAACACTCCGCCGGATCTAAATGTTACGGTGTCTCCCGTTCTTGCTTGCAGGGAAAGTTGGTTATCGGGTAAGTCTTGGAGGGTGATGTAGCCGGGGGTTTCTATAACCACGTTGCTGCCGGCCGCCATCTGTTCCAACTGTACTTCTGAGATCGATGTTTCATTGGGTTCAGGTGCCGATGCGAGTTCCCCGCCAGATGGCGCGCTGGTGTCGCCGTTACCGCTGACGATCGCAATATTTGCCGGATCGAGCCACAGGTTGCCGATCGCACCGTTAGTCGCGCGGGTATCGACCTCTCCTTGGAAAGTTAAAGCATTTTTGCCTGAAACTTCTACTGTTCCGCCGTTACCTGCGGCGATGCCGCCGCGAGCAGTAATATTGCCCAAGAAGCGAGTTGTATTGTCTGACCAAATTACCGCAGTGCCGCCATTGCCACGGTCGATCGCGTTTGCTGCGATCGTAGAATCAGGACTAACATAAGTTACCTGGGCATTTGGCACTGGTTCCATCCCCTGGAAACCGCCTCCGACGCGCACAGTACCTCCGCCGTCAGTGCCGGAAGCATTGATATTTGCGCCGAAGAGTCCGACTTTTTCCCCTAAAATATTGACTGTGCCGCCAGCATTCCCGGAACGGCCAAATACATTTACCGAACCGGAGACGATCGCACTTCCGGCAACTGCGGGTACTGTTTGGCCGCCAGTCAGTACCAATTGACCTTGTTCGTTAGTCGTTAAACCTGTGGCTGATGCTACGCCGGAGCCCGTCAGCAACTGAGGCAAAGAAACCGGGGCGATCGCCGAGTTTTCTGACTGCCAAGACGGAGTAATTTCTAAACTCAATAAATTGCCAACTTGACTAATACGGACTGCATTTTGTCCCGGAACAGCAGCCACAGTAACTTGACCATGGGGAGCGGATAATTGTCCTGTATTAACAACGGTGCCACCGAGTAAAGTTAAACTTTGCCCGCTGCCAACTGCCAAGTTTCCGGCATTGACAATTGCACCAACTTGTGAGTTTTTAAAATTAAATTGATTGGGATTTCCCAGTAAAGCTTTGTAATCATTAATTCCGGCAGAATTGAACCAGCGATCGCCGAACCCAATACCTGTAGCAGTTGTCGCGAAAAAAGACCCCGGCACGTTTAATCTAGCATTTTGACCGAAGACAATTCCCGCCGGATTCATTAAGAATAAATTTGAGTTACCGCCGCTTACAGAAATCAGACCGTTAATGAGGGAAACATTGTCGCCGGAAATCCGCCCTAAAATATTTTGAATATTTGGATTAGTTATAAAATTAGCTATTTGACCTTCGCTGAGATTAAATTGGCTGAAGCTGTGAAACAGATTTGCCCCGTTTCCTGACAGTTGTCCGCCACTAATGTCTGTGCGGTTTTGCTCGGACTTAACAACAGTATTCGTGCCGTCAGTAGCAGGGACTACGGGTTGCGATCGCACTGCTAGCGGTAGCAGCCCAAAACCTAATGTCAAAATTAGAGCAGAACGAAAATAGGTCATTGGAGGAAGCCATTAGTCATTAGTTATTAGTTCTTAGTCATTAGTCATTAGCCGGAAGGAAGAGGGAATTCCGAAAAGCCAATTCTCCATTACCAATTTTAATCTCTTCTCGTTTTGATTTTTTTTGAGCTGTAATGTTCCGCCCAAGTGCCAATAAACTTAAAAAAGTCGATCGAATACTGCCACCGCCGGGGGTCGATCGCACTCCAAAACCACCCGTTGCCAGAATGTCGGAAATTTAATGCAGATTTTATATTTATCTGTCGCAGGTATCTTGACAAAATGCTCTCAAAGCCTTATGATTGCAGCACTGACTGGGTGGGATGGCAAAAACCCGCAAAATAACTGGCTGCTCTAATGAAGTTAAAAACAAAATATTAATGCTTTTAGAGACCAACCATGCAAACTCCAGCTTTCCAATTTCTAACTGAACAAATAGTAGAGCGGATATTTTCTTCAGGCGAACTGACTCGCGATGACAGACAGCGAATTCAGTCAATGCTCTTAAATGAGTCGATCGGCGAAAATGAATTGAGCTTAATTGAAAGAGTCATGGAAGGCGTAGTCAATGGAATACTTGACGTGCTCAATTAGTTGAGAACGGGCGATAACTTATCTAAACGTAGGGTGCGCCAGGCCGCGCACCTTACCCTAATTTTAAATAAAAAAATCGCAAAGCGAAAAGCGAAAATTCTGTCACGGTTCTAAAAATCATCATCCGGGCTGTCATCCGGGCCGTCATTCGAGATTTCATCGCGACGCACAAGTTCAGAAGGAGGCCTATCGCTACTCCAAGCCCACCACACACCGCCACACTGGCATCTGTAAAATTCTTGCCACTTGCGGCGGTTGAACTCGGTGTATACTGGCGATCGGCGATTAATCCAGACCTCAGCGGCATCTGTACAGCTAGCGCCGCACTTGGGACAGCAAAACTCATTAGCGTGAACCGCCGTCGCAGTCCATTCAGGAGGATGTGGAGCAAAAGCTTCCATGTGTTAGAGTTTCTATTTAAACTGCTGGTAATTACGGCAAATCAAGGCTTGCTAAAGATCCGCAGAGTTCGGAATGACCTAAGCAATGACATAAGTACGCTGTTGAGTGCGTAATTTATCTGCCCGTTATTTTTTTTAGCATTTGCCGTCAGATGAATAGTATAACTGATGTGGTGCAAGCCGTCGATCGGCATTCTCAACTATTTCAAGGACTAGGCTCATGTCTATCTACAATCTTATCTCGTTTCTGGGCATTTTTGGCTTATGTGCGATCGCCTGGGTTTTTTCAGAAAATCGACAGTCGAAGTATATACCTTGGCGCGTCATCATCTGGGGCATTGGCCTGCAATTAGTCTTAGGATTTTTAGTATTCCTGTTCCCCCCAACTCGCATCGCCCTAGAGTGGTTTACTAGCTTACTGGATGGAGTATTCACCGCTGCTGACGCTGGAGCGAGGTTTGTATTCGGGAGCAATGTTGTACCCATACCTGGTAAAGAGCCGGCAGTTAATTTAGGATATATTTTTGCCTTTCGAGCTTTACCGACAGTCATCTTTTTTTCTGGCCTCATGGCCTTGCTATACAACATCGGCGTGATTCAAATTATCACCGAACTTTTTGCCAAAATCTTTTACATGACAATGCGGTTGAGCGGCGCGGAAGCCCTCAGCGGTGCGGCCAATATTTTCGTAGGAATTGAAGCGGCAATTGTCGTCAAGCCTTATTTGCCCAAAATGACTCGTTCCGAACTTTGTGCAATCCTCTCTTGCTGTTTTGGGACTGCGGCTTCTTCAACTTTAGCAATTTACGTCAGCTTTCTCAAGCCAGTTTTTCCCAATATTTTAGGACACTTAGTTTCCGCCTCAATTATCGCCATTCCCGCTTGTTTTGTCCTCTCCAAAATCTTAGTACCAGAAACAGGCGTGCCCCTAACAATGGGTGGCATTCCCAAGGAAGAACGGCAGCCTAAAGGCCGCGAGTTTGTGGGCGAAGAAATTTCGGACAGGGAGCGCGAAGAATTCAAACAAGAGACTGTTGGGGGAGAACCCATCGAACGAGTCAGCCCTTTAGATGCAGCGATAATTGGTGCATTGGACGGTGTAAAAATGGCAGTAGCAATTGCCGCTGTTTTGATTTTAATCTTAGGCTTAGTTTCCTTAATCAATCAATTCTTTGGTTGGCTGGCAATTTTGCCCGGCCCAATTGGTGACTTGTTCAAAGTTGTCACCTTAGCCAACATTATGGGAGTCTTATTTTATCCCCTGACACTATTAACAGGAGTCTTTCTTGAGGACTCTTGGCAAGCCTCAGTAATCATCGGTCGTAGGTTGTTAGAAACAGCGATTCCGCCCTATCAAAGTTTAGCAGAAGCGGGCGCAAAAGGCCTGGTGAGCGATCGTACAGTTTTAATTGTCAGTTACGCCCTATCCGGCTTTGCCCACTTAGCCTCCGTCGGCATATTTGTCGGCGGCACGATCGCCCTAATTCCATCCCGCCGCAAAGACATTTCCGAACTCGGTTGGAAAGCATTATTTGTCGGCACCTTAGCCACAATGATGATCGCTTGCATCGCTGGAACCTTCGACACTGGAGATGCCAGCATTTTAGGCGCTAAAACAGCCCCTGCTGCCCCGCTAACAGCCCCTGAATCTCTAAAATCACCGGCATCCCCAGCCGCAAATTCAAAGCCGTCAGTTGCCCCAGCTATTGTCAGTCCAAAACCTTCTGGTAATACCGAAAAAGCGACTCCCAGAGATCAAGAATCTCCCTCTCCTGCCTCCAAGAAAAACCCTTAATTATCTTCTATGGATTTGTAGGCGCGGGTTTTACGAACCATATTTAACTCCCGTAAAAAATCTACATAAACCCGCCCCCACACAACCCATAACCTACATCAACTTTGATTTCGATAAAATCAGTTATTGACGCACTCTGGCCCAAGAAACCGGGTTTTTACACCAAATCTGTGGCTGTAACGCATCTTATCAGCAAAAAAACCGGTTTCTGGCTACCCGTGCATAAGTCCTAAGATTGTCAATTATCTACAAATATTGTATGTATAGGAATCCTTGCAGGAGTCGTAAATTTTTGACCCCACCCCAACCCTCCCCTTACTAAGGGGAGGGAGTAAGAAATTCACAAATGATTTAGGATTGCTATAAAACTAGCGATTGGGTGGGGGCGGGTTTACGAAATTGTAGGTTTTAGGCAATTATTTTCGGTAAAACCAGCCCCTACAAGCCGCTGATAGATATTATTGTTTTTTATGCAGATGCAATCACCAATTACCAATTATCAATTACCCTAAAATTTATGAATCCCGACCCAGAAATTCGTCGCCTGTTAGATGTGATGCCCGCTTCCGGTCGCATGACGTGTAAAATTATTAATAAACCCCAACAATCAACGGTAATTGACTGCGAGTTTCCTTTGCCTTGGAATCAATCGCGCCCGATTTATATTAATTTTGATTTGTGGCGGCTGCTATCTAAGCCGCAGCGGGATTTACTGCTATTGCGGAATGTAAGTTTTCTGTGCAGTTTTAAGTGGTTTAAACCGGATATTTATCAAGGTGCGGCTCTGGCGGGAATTGTCGGGACTGTTGTAGAATTGTTGCAGGGATATGCGATCGGCACTGCAATCGCGGGCGGTTTGACGGGACTCGCCATGACTCGAATTTGGCGCGACAACCGCAGTTCCCAAGTAGAGTTAGATGCTGACGAGGGGGCGATTAGAGTAGCGGGAAGGCGTGGTTACAACGAAGCGGAAGCGGCCGGACATTTGCTTGGGGCGATCGAGGCTGTGGCGCAAATTGAAGGGCGCAGTTTGGATTTTAATGAGTTGATTCGGTGTCAAAACTTAAAGGCGATATCGGGTATTTCGGCCGTGGGCGTGCCCGATAGTGTGAGGAAAGATTGAAAACTACTTTCTTCCTACCAGAAGAATATAGAAATTTCGGCTTTACCAAATTGTGTCGATACTTGATAATTGAATCCGGCGATCGCGACTACACTGGCACGTTAAGATACAAAGCAGAAGCAGCGATTATGCGATCGGGCAAATCGGGAATTTGCGCTCGCCCGACCCATCCCCTAAGACTTACCTATGAGCTAGAACAGTGATAAACTTGATATTCATACCCATCCACCGCAGGCAACTCGCGCGATTCAACCTGACATTTTTGTGCTTCTAGATTCACAGGTGCGCGAAAATTAACCAGCCACAAATCTAGCGGGCGTTCTAATTGACTGAGTGTTTTATAAAGTGTCCCTGCCGCTATTTCCGGGCCATCCCTTCTTTGATTAGCCAAAAGAAACAGCGGAGAATCAAAGGCTTTAACTTCTTCTTTCTTCCTAACAGCCGTTACATCCGTTACATCCCCTACAAAATCCGTTGCCGAACTTCTTTCCCATTCCCACCCTATCCCCATCAACTCTCCTATTTCTACATGAGTCTTTTGAGTAGTAGCAATTAACACGGGAACTTTCGATACTTCACGCATAATTGGAATTAAAATATCGGGTTTGTAATATTTGCGATAGCCGAGATTGGAATTTACTGTGACACCGCTAAAAAAACCCATTACTAAAATTAGCAGAACTGCTTTTTTGCCCGGAACTTCGATCGCCCGTAAATTAAACGATTGACTTTTTGCTGTAGGTGTGTTAAAAATAACCGCCAAGGTTGCTCCTAAAAGCAATATCACCCCCGGAAAGTAGACGAAATTGTATCGTGCGCCGCGAGTTAGGTCAATTCCGAGAATATATGCAAAGCTGAAAAATAGGAAAATGGCTCCTAGCACAAATCCGCCGAAAATAACAGTACCTAAACGAGTATCGGTTGTTTTTAAGGAAGTTTTAAGAGCGCCTCGCAGCAGGGGAAGCGCCCAGATCAAAAATATTGCCATTACGATCGCCGATGCTACTACTACTACCAAATTTGGCGATTCCACCGGCAGCAGAGAGATGACAGTGATCCATCCAGCTAAAGCTTGAAAAATCGGCGCGATCCAATTTAAAAATGTGCGATCGCCGCTGACAATCCAATTAGTTAGTTCGCTGCCGTATTTATTGGACAAAAATACCGGCAACCAAACTAAACCGCCAGCTAAAGTACCGATCGCTACTGCGAAAAACCGCCAGAGGATTTGAAATGGCAAAATATTAGGCTGCTGGCTGTTGTCAATTGGCAAATTTCCATTAAACTGCTGCCATATTACAGCAATTAATGCTATTGCTTCCGCACACAAAGCCAGTGTAAAAAAATAGTGAGCTGCAATTCCCAAACAATTAACAACTACCCAAAGTAGCACCGCCCAAATAGGCAGAGGAGCGCCCTGTTGCAGCTTTTTTGCAGCTAATGTGAGGCAAAAAAGAGAGGCAATAACTAATAAGATTCCTAAAGTGTAATGGCGAGCTTCTTGAGCGAGATAAATGCCGTAGGGAGAAACTGCCATCATCGCGGCTGCACATTGACCGACTAAACGAGAACTAAAAGCAAATTTCCCCAAAAAGTAGATAGCTGGAACTGAAATCACGCCCAATAATGCAGGAAGAGCTCGCCCTATCCAAACTAAACTATCCTCGGTCGGCCCAAACAGTCGCATCCACCAGTGGGCGAGCATAAAATACACTGGTGGATGATTGCTTTCTAGCAGCAAATTGCGGAGCACGTCGCCGGTGTCAGCATCGGGGCGCAATTGTAGTGGTTGTAATAATGTAGAAAGGTCGATCGCGCGATCGATCGGCACACCGCGAAAACTGTTGCCCAAACTAAACACTAGAGTAGAAAACTCATCCGTCCACAGCGGTTTCAAGTCCAAATTGGCAAAGCGCAAAATAAAGGCGATCACAGTCCATAGAAATAGCAACAACAGTTGTTTGTTCTTAATCATTAATTCAGTCATCTAAAGGCAGTTGGCAGTTGGCAGTGGTTAGTTGTCAGTTCCAATAAGAACTAACAACTAACCAAACTAAAAGCTATTTTTGAACGTCCGTCACCCGCCAACTCAGTTTCATATTGATCCAGAAATTCCACAGAGTCACAGTCGCGATCGCAATCAACTTAGCGCAATATTCGTTTACCTTAAAAACATTAAACAGCAGATTCACCAGCAGCACATTTATAATCAAGCCAATCAAACAAATCACATTAAATTTCAACAGCCGTTTCAAGCGCTGGCGCTTTCCAGGCTGCCGCTTAGAAATATCACGAAAAGTCCATAAATCATTCCACAAGAAATTATTGATAATTGCCACTTCAGCAGAAAAGATTGCACTGCGAGTCAGCCCCAAACCAAGGACAGTCCGCAGCAGGTAAAAAACTCCCATATCCACAAACACGCCGCTGAAACCAACCACGCCAAACCGCAGGAATCGGCCCATCGGCCAGCGGGCCAACCGCAACCGAAGCAAATGTCGCAAATAGTCAATATACTGTTTCCAGGTAACTTTGCTCTCGCCTTCTTGCCGCTCCTGAAACACGTAACCAACTTCTCCAATCCAGCGGATGTCCCCCCTGCCGAGCACTTCAATCAATATTTTGTAACCAGCAGGATTCATGGTTTTGCCGGCTATGCAACTGCGGCGCACCATAAAATAGCCACTCATCGGATCGGAAACTCGGCCCACCACTCCCGGCAGAATCACCAACCCCACGGTTTGAGCGCCCCGCGATAAAAATCGCCTGACAACGCTCCAGTCGCTCACCCCACCCTCGCCCACGTGACGACTGGCAGCAGCTAAATCTGCTCCCCGCTGAATTTCTGCTAAAAGCTGCAACAGCGTCTCCGGGGGATGCTGCAAGTCGGCATCGATGACGCCCAAAACCTCACCGCCAGCGACCTGCCATCCGCGAATTACCGCTGTGGAAAGTCCCCGCTCCTCTTCCCGGCGCATTACCCGCAATTGCGGATATTCCGGTGTCAGGGACAGGGCAACTTCCCAGGTGCGATCGGGGCTGTCGTCATCGACTACAATTAATTCGTAGTTGCGGGGAAGGATACCATCAAGCAATTGGCTCAATTTTTCCACAATACTCTGGATATTCCTGCGCTCGTTGTACGTGGGAATTACCAGGGAAAAATAAATTGGTGGTGTGCCTGCGTTTACAAAAGTTGAACCGAAAGTCTGTATAGCAGGAATTTGCAAAGGCCCCGACGGCACTGGCAAGACCTGATTTGATTGGTAGCTGCCCATAATTTCAGTGTTCAGAAAGTTAAGAATAGTTTGGTAGCACTTGAGATTGTAAAATATCGTTCCTCCATAATTGATTAGTTAAAATATAAAAACGGCTTAATTCTAGTCAGTAATTCTGTAGCTGAGTTAAAAAGAAAACTGTGGATGCAATTCTCGATCGAGCTTTACAAGGTTATAACATTTCTGCTGCAGAAGCCTTGGTACTTTTGCAGCAAAGAGATCCAGACGCGCGAGCTTCTATTCAAACAACCGCTGACTTGCTCCGCCGCCAACAATCAGGAGATACTGTCACCTACGTTATCAATCGGAATATTAATTTTACTAACATTTGCGAGCAGCATTGCAGTTTTTGTGCATTCCGCCGCGACGAGAAAGATGAGGGCGCTTTTTGGTTAGATGCAGCCCAAATTCAGGAAAAGGCAACTGATGCAGTGCAGCGGGGAGCAACGGAAATTTGTATGCAGGGTGGCTTAAATCTTCAAGCTAAGCTGAACGGCGCATTTTTACCTTATTATCTGCAATTGGTGAAAACTATTAAGGATAAGTTTCCTCAGTTGCACTTGCACGCTTTTTCGCCACAAGAAATAGAATTTATTGCCAGAGGAGATAATCTTAGTTTCAGCTATGTAATTTCGGCTTTGCAGGATGCGGGAGTGGGTTCGATGCCGGGAACGGCGGCGGAAGTTCTCGACGATTCTGTGCGACGGGTGATTTGCCCGGAAAAACTAAATTCGGCAACTTGGCTGGAGATTGTGGGGACTGCTCACAGTCTGGGTTTGCCGACAACGAGTACGATGCTTTGCGGGCATATTGAGACGGCAGGGCAGCAGGTTTTGCATTTAGAAAAAGTGCGATCGCTCCAACAAACTGCGATCGACCAAAACTATCGGGCACGCATTACAGAATTTATTTTACTACCATTTGTCGGACAGGAAGCACCGGCACCTTTGCGGAGTCGAGTCGGCCGCGACCAACCAATTTTAGCAGATACATTGTTACTCACCGCTGTATCGAGAATCTTCTTAGGCAATTTGATTTCCAATCACCAACCGAGTTGGGTAAAATTAGGTTTAGATGGAGCTACAGAAGCGCTGAAATGGGGCTGCAACGACATCGGCGGTACATTGATGGAAGAACACATTACAACGATGGCCGGTGCGGTGGGCGGCAGTTGTCAATCTGTGGAAGATTTGCAAAATGCGATTCGTTCTTTGGGGCGGAGTTATCAGCAAAGAGATACAATTTATCGACCTTTAGGGGTTGACAATTTGGCAGTAATAAGTAGTAGGATAAATTGAGCGATGTCTTACAGCGAGTTCACCTCAATTATAAAAGTTAAACACGCCTTTGGATTAACAACTGTAGAAGGCCCGCGATTTCTACCGCAAATAACTCCGATCGTTCCGAGTGTAACCCTGACAGATTTTTTGGCAAATAGTTTACCCGTAGCTGTGGCGACAGGTAGCGAAAAAGCTCGATCGGAAATGATTATTACTCCGGTACTGCTGGAAGTCAGGAAGATTTTGCAGCAGAATATTAGCTTGTTTTCGGGAGAAGACTTTACGGTTGATTATGAAACTGGACTAAACGGGATTTGTGATTATTTGATTAGTCGTTCTCCTGAAATGTTGGAGATTGAAGCACCCGCAGTGGCGGTTGTTGAGGCTAAAAAAGCTGATTTGAAGACAGGAATTGGACAGTGCGTTGCAGAAATGGTGGCAATGCAGAAGTTTAATGAAGCGAAGGAGAAACCAATTTCCGTTATTTATGGCAGTGTCAGTAACGGCACGCAGTGGCGATTTCTCAAACTAGAGGAAAAAATTGTATCGATCGATCTTAATGACTATGCCTTGCCTCCGGTGGACGAAATTTTGGGTATGCTGGTTTGGATGGTACGAGATGGCTGAATAAGCGCGATCGCACTTTTGACTCAATTCTAGAAACATCGATCGCACTTTTATGACTTCATTGCAGCCGGATTAATTTGACTAACAGACTCATGATTTCTCCCTGATCGGGTGTAATAATGATCCGATTGTCGGGAATCGCGATCCTCTTCGAGGGCTGCGCTAACGGATGAGTCCAACGAACAGCTTCCTCGTAGCGCAATGCGTGCAGTTGGTGGATAGTTCGCCGTACCCCCAGCGGCGAACCGATGATGACGTGACGGACTGCTTCGCGATCGCCCTCAAAGGTTTGGTTGGTTAAAACATTGGGCGATGTTTGGTTCGATGATGAATCTTGCAACATAGCTTTGACTAATAATTTTGGATTGGTTTGATGCTTTGTAACGGTAAAACCGCGTACAATAACAAGTTGAAGAAAAGACAGCAATTCCCCTACAGCACAAGTGGCTTAACTGGTGCTGTCTAATCTCTATTGGGTTAAATCTAAATTAATTTAGGGTAGATGTCAATTATTTTAGGTAAAACCCAAATAAATTAATATAACTTAACAAATAGCCTATGGAAACCTCAGAAAGAGCCGATCGATCGCCCCTAATGCGACTGAGAGTTCAGCGGTTTATGACTCAAAAGCAGCTAGCAGAAGCACTTGGCGTTACGGAAGCGACGGTAAGCAACTGGGAAGCTGGGCGATCGGTACCGAAGCTAACGCCTGTTCAATACAAGAAGTTGCTAGAGATTCTGCAAATTACCTCTGCTGAATTACCAGACCAATTTGGTTTTCCTAGCGATGCTGATGGATAGAAAATGAAACATTATAATCGATGTGTTTTATTTAAACGAACTCATACAATGTTTTGAAAAAAAAAGGAATATGAGACTTAACATCGCTACTTTGCTGTGAATAAAATCTCCCAATTTCTAACGAGAGTTGCTCTCTAAATACGTTCTCATTCCCACTCCAGTCAACGGGTGGCTTAATTTTTTCCCAATAATCATGCTCAGGTTGTTTCTCATTCTTAACTTTTTTAATTGTGAGCAAAGCCCTAATTAACTGATGCTTCCGTGTTTCATCAGACGTATTTTTAAACTCAGTTTTCCATGAATCTTGTAATTTATCTAAATCTGTACAATTTAAACAATGATTTATGCGAGCGAGCGCTCTCTGTATGTTAAGGTTATTCTTCAAGTCGGGATCGCTACTAATTTTATCAGCCATATCCATATAAATACTATTTACTTCAACAAGATTATCCTGATACATCGGAGAATGAGGATAATCATCAAATATTGATTGAAGCTCAGGTGTAAGAAAATATGCTTCTTTATGAATTAAACCTGTAATCCATATCCGGTGCCGTTTTGCATTTTGCGGTCGCACCTCCGATTTTTCGTAAAGATTGCAAAAAATTGCTTCTGTGTCGGGAAAAAAGTAATCATCAATCTTTTGTAGGTGCAAGTCCAAATCTATCATTGCAAAAAGTATATCTGGCTCTAAATACGAGTTAGTGGTATCCTGTTTGTGTAATGTTAAAAGCTTCAAATAAGTATTTATTACACTTGCGCGATCGCCACAGTTGAAAAATTGTGGTCGCTTCTGTCTCCACCATGTCGGAACGCAAGCCTTATAAAAGTTGGCATCCGGCATTTTCTCCATGTTTTTATAAGCTTGAGGCGATCGTCTACCCTCGATATCGGGAATAGGGCCTTCGCATAGCACCACAATTTTGTTCTTAATTCTGGGAGATTGAAGAATTATCTTGCAGTGTTCTTCTAGCTGTTCTGGATTCAGACTCATTTCTAGTATTAGGATTCTTGTTTGATCAGTTTTGGCTCAATTTCTTTAACGTGAGCTGGTGTCAGAGCTTCACACAATGCGTAGGAGTGAGTTGCCAGAATATATTGATTGCTGGGAGCCCACTCTTTGAGGTCTGAGATAATTTGATATTGCCAATCTGGATGAAAAGCAATTTCAACTTCATCCATCAAAACAATAGCATCTTCTATGTTCCGGGATTTGAGCCATATATAAATGCTAAGTCTTTTGAGTTCGCCGTGACTTAAATCTTCTGGATAGAGTTCTATAGTTTCACCATTATTATCCAATTTAAAATTGACACCAGCAAAATCTTCATTTACATTTATCCTTTTATTTGACAACATCAAATTTAAGTCGTTAATTAGAGTTTGATAACTGTTGCCGTAGCTACCTGTTTTTATCGCTTCTCTGAAATCGCGATCGCGAGCAGCTTTAAAAGATTCAATAAGTAGCTCTACAGCAAGAAAGTCATAGGTAAACAAGCCTTTTAATTCAGATCGTGCAGATGCGAGTATTCCGTAGTAATTATCTCCGCTACTTGCATTTCCAAATAAAAGTTTTCTAGAATCCGGTGGAAGAAACAGAAAAACTTGTGTTGAAGGAGCAGCTAGAAAGATTTTACGCGATACCTGATCTAAGAATAATTTTGATTGAGCCTTGCTTTGATTGTTTGAATGACATTGTAATGTTGTAATTTTTATTATTCTTTTATTGTCAAGTAAATTTTCTATCTCTGTTGAAATATGACATATATCTATGACAATTTCGGAATTTATATCTTCATCAATATCACGATCACTTAACTCTTTGGAATTTATTGTTTTATCACGATAGCCGAGAATATTTTTTGAAACATCAATTTTATTATAAAAAAAATCGAGGCTAACAACTTTTTCTCCATCCCAAATGTCAATGATAGCTAAAACTCTTTTGTCTTCACCCTCAGCAATTTTAGATCCCTGAAGCAGATTTGCTATAAACGGCTTTTTATCTTCATCAACAGAACAGTGCAACAATACAAAAATTAACTGCAACAGCGTACTTTTCCCGCCGCCATTTTGACTACCCAGCGGAAAAATTTTAGGAACAAAATCCTTTTCAAAAGTGATGTCTATATTTTTCAAACCGCGAAAATCAGGAACTTGAACTCGTAGCAAGTGCATAAAAAAACTCCTGGTGTTAGCTTACATTTTTTATTTAAACGCTGAGCCACAATCATTTTAAATTATAACTCACATCTTTTACTATTTTCATGAACAGGCTTTCCGGCCTGTTCCACAACATATTAAATTAATGCTTTTTCGCTGAATCCGGCAGTCCGCTAGGGGTTTCAACCCCTGTCTCAAAGCTAAAGTCCTCGGTCGAGGACTGAAGAACTCATTAGTCCTCGACCGAGAACTTTAGCTATTAGCCAGGGAATTCATTCCCTGGCGGGCTGGGGGCCTTCCAGTTTAAGCAGGAGAGGAGATTAAACCTTAAACTTCTCCACAATCCGTCTCATCGCCTCCTCCACATTCTCCCGACTATTAAACGCCGAAATGCGGAAATAACCCTCACCCGCCGCACCAAAACCAGAACCCGGAGTTCCCACCACATTGCAAGTTTCCAGCAACTTCTGAAAGAAATCCCAACTCGACAAACCGTGAGGCGTTTTTACCCACACATAAGGTGCATTTTCGCCACCAAAAACCTGGATTCCCGCCGCTGTCAATTTCTCGCGAATAATCGCAGCATTTTCCATGTAAAAATTGACTAATGCCTGAATCTGTGCCTTGCCAGCCTCTGAATAAACCGCCTCAGCACCGCGCTGCACGATATAAGAAACTCCGTTAAACTTAGTAGATTGGCGGCGGTTCCACAACTTCCAAATTTCGACATCGGAACCGTCTGCTGCTTTTCCAGTCAAAGTCTTCGGTACAACTGTTAGCGCACAGCGAGTACCCGTAAAACCAGCATTTTTGGAAAAAGAACGAAATTCGATCGCACAATCCCGCGCCCCTTCAATTTCGTAGATAGAATGCGGTAAACTCGGATCGGTAATATAGGCTTCGTAAGCCGCATCGAAGAAAATAATCGAACCGTTAGCTTTAGCATAATTTACCCAAGCTTGCAAGTGTTCCTTAGTTGCAGTTGCCCCCGTCGGGTTATTCGGGAAACACAAGTAAATTAAATCGACTTTTTTGTCGGTGGGAATTTCCGCTGTAAAATTGTTTTCTGCTGTAATTGGCAGGTAAACTAAGCCGCCGTATTCGCCATTTTCGTTCGCATCTCCCGTGTGCCCAGCCATCACGTTAGTGTCTACATACACCGGATAAACTGGATCGGTAACTGCGATCGTGTTATTGTTGCCAAAGATATCGAGAATATTGCCACAATCGCACTTAGAACCATCAGAAATAAAGATTTCCGAAGCATCAACATCGCATCCCCGCGACTTAAAATCGTGCTCGGCAATTTTCTCCCGCAGCCACTCATAACCTTGTTCCGGGCCGTATCCTTTAAAGGTATCCCGCGAGCCCATGTCTTCCACCGCTTTCACCATCGCCTCCCGACAAGCTTCCGGTAGCGGTTCCGTTACGTCGCCAATCCCCAGCCGGATGATGGGTGCTCCGGGATTCGCCTCTGCATAGGCTTTCACCCTGCGCCCAATTTCGGGAAACAGGTAGCCGGCTTTGAGTTTAAGGTAGTTGTCGTTGATAGTTGCCATAGTTCGATCGCTACAAATGTCGTAGAATAGCTTACTGCTACATAAGATTGACATAAAGCGGACAAGACTAACATCTCGGACACTTAAAACTTACTTCCTGCTTCTACGTAGGGAGTCGGCTCCTTCTACTCCACAGGCGTGAATTCAGGACTAGCCATCCTTACTCTATCTCTTGAGACCGACGCTAAATTAATTGCGGCATTCAAATCTCGATGACAACTGTTACCACAAGCCTCACAAACAAACACTCGCTCCGAAAGTGGCATCGGTTGAATGTTACCGCACTTTGAGCAAGTTTTAGATGAAGGATACCATCTATCTACCACTTCGACAACAGTGCCGTAGATGGGAGATTTATAAGTGAGTTCTCGTCGAAATTCATAAAACCCTGAATGTAAAATTGCAGCAGCCAGTTTGTGATTTGCTGCCAAGCCAGAAATATTTAAATCTTCGATGCAAATGTGAGCGTACTTTTGGCTGATTTCTGTCGTTGTTTTCTGTAAGAAATCTCGCCGTCTATTGGCAATATCGGCGTGTTTTTTAGCAAGCTTTCGATAAAATTTCCGAGCGTTTTTCGAGGTTTTGATACCAACTTTTCTATTTCCTAATTGCTGGTGACGGTGGCGGTACTGTAGTTTCCCTAGCTTGATTTTCGCTGTTTTTAGGGAATCTGGCAGTTGGTATACCGTACCGTCACTCAAGGTGGCAAAGGTGGATACTCCTAAATCTATGCCTATCGGTTCAGATACGGAGTGATATAAAGGGGGGATTTTGTCCGCTTTTATGGTAAAACTGACGTACCATTTATCCGC
The DNA here is from genome assembly GCF_036700365.1 of Microcoleus sp. w2-18bC1. NCBI lineage: Bacteria > Bacillati > Cyanobacteriota > Cyanophyceae > Oscillatoriales > Microcoleaceae > Microcoleus > Microcoleus sp. w2-18bC1. Next base: position 127,271 of record NZ_JAUBOS010000010.1, on the reverse strand, counting down.
AGTACGGCTGATGGTAAATGTTTGAGAACAACAGTTGTACCCGATAGCTTCTTTCAGACGAAACGTTCCCAATGTGGGAATTTTTATGCGATTGCCAGCCATCTGAAAGATTGGCCCATTGCTGCTGTCTACGGTAAAGGAGTCCCCGGACTTCTTGCGTTTGAAATTAGGAAACCCGCTCCCCCCTTTGAAAAAGCGTTCGAGGCCGTTATTGAAGGCAATGAAAGCGTTTTGATAAACGCGGGATGATAAAGTATTAGTCCATTGATATTCTGGTTGTTTTTTGATGAAGTTGGTGAAGGTTTTTTTTATTTCGGCAATCTTTCGGGTACGGCTGACTTTGATGTCCATCACGCCCATGTACAGGGTACAAGCCAAGTTGTAGCAAAACCGAGCGTAACCAGCGTGTCGCGCCATTAGGGTACGTTCAGCATTGTTGAGTTTGAGTTCTAGCTTCAGGGCGTACATACCCAGGGAGCGAGTCAGGAGTGCCAACATTAATACTTATTTTACCAGTCACAGACCGCGAAAGGACAAAAACACCGTGTTTTTTTGGACAAGATGTCTTTAATGTCAAGAAAAGTTTATGAAACTGCCGTTTAGTATCATCTCCCAATTGTCTCTCTCAAGCAGCAGCAAGTTCGGCAACCAGCAGTGTACGGGATTTAACCTATGTAACCGATGGATGTTGGGCCAAGACAAAGATTTTCCCACTCGGACACTCAAAAACTCCGCCAATCCGCCATTACAGGCAATCTGCGTACTTGCTCACCAGCCATTGACCAAAAAATCAAACTATCTTGTATAATCAGAATAGTGTGCAGCGCAGAAACAATTATGGACGAGATCGAGTACGCCAAACTCTATCAAGAACTGGCGGCAATTCTGGATGAGTTTAATTTGGGTTGGGTAGTTCAACAAGTAGCAGATACTGTAGAGATAGGCAAAGTAATTGAAGAGCGATCGCTCAAACGAAAAACACCCCTGCTGAAGATAGAAGATTATACCGCAAAAGAACAACTTTTGCTGTTAATTAATGCTGTAGAACAAGCGACGGTCAACACTTCCGAAATGGAAGACGAAATTGCTTATTTCTTGAAAGTAGAATCAGAAACTTCTCCCCTCGGCACAAAAATTACCTTTGCCAATTCAGGTGGCGAAACTGCCAAAACAATCGAGTTTACCTCCAGCGTCACAGCCCCCCGTCACAAACAGGCGATCGCCCTCAAGCACTTACTGGAAAAACTGCCCTCTGGGCCGAGCAACTACGCCATCAATTCCGAAATAAAAAGCAAATTAAAAAGCTCGATCGATCCCGAATTTAACACAGCGGCAGAACAATCCAGAATTTTTGATACTTACCTCTTCACTATTCTGCTAAAAGCTGTTGCTAATGAAGGCGGTACTATTTATTACAACAATGTTTTAGACGACGAAACACCGAAATATTTAACATTTAGAAAGACAGCGGGAAAAATCCACGGAACTGCACATCCATACACTCATGCTGTTGTGGAATTTCCCGACAAACCAGCCCTGGAAGTTCACCTAGGAGTAAAAGTCCAAGGTAGAGCCGGAGTTCTGCACAACTGTAACGTTTTAATTTTGTACCAAAAAGAAGCGAATATCTGCCGCTTGCTCAACCGCGAACCCCGGCACTCGCAGGTAATTTTAGCAGTAAAATCGGAACACAGCACCTCAGAACTTAAACTAGAAAGCGCTGGTGCTTTTATCGGCTTAGCCTCAGACATTCGCTATGAAGGCGGCAGCTATTTCATTTCTAACAGTTACTCGCAACCCGTAGCAAAACTGCTAACTACCGCTCGCAAAAAATGGGAACACAACATCTTTCCCCGATCGACAAACGATGTCCACAGGCTAATGTACTCGTTTCAAACTATCTTTAAAGACTTTAAGGCTAGAAACTAACATCAGGGAATTGGGAATTGGGCATCGGGCATCGGGAATTGGGAATTGGGCATCGGGAATTGGGCATCGGGAATTGGGAATTGGGAATTGGGCATCGGGAGTAGTTAGTGTAGGACTTATGCGTAAATACCAAAGAAACCAGGTTTTTTACCAGGATTCAACGCTCAAATCCAGTATTTAGTAAAAGAAAGGGTTTCTGCGTCTAGGACTATAGTGGTTAGTGGTTACTGGTTAGTAGTTTTTCTAATAACAAATAAAAAACAACAAATTACCAATGCCCCATGCCCCATGCCCCATCCCCCATGCCCCTTCCCCAATATAATTTATGATGTTGCGAGCACCAGAACCTTACGAATAATGTTTAAGAAAGATAAATCTTCCCTGTTGTTTACGATCGGAGCCGCCACACTTCTGATCGGTTTAGGCTTTGTCACCTACTACCTCGTCATCTCCCGTGGGCCCGCCAAAGATTTGCCGGCGGGAGCAACCGTTGTCCCGCAAGATACGATGATGGCCCTATCCATCACCACCGATGAATCCCAGTGGAATAGACTGCGAGAATTTGGCACGCCGGAGTCAAAAGCTTCGTTTGAGAGGTTTTTAAGCGAAATGCGCGATCGCCTCCTCACAAGCAACGGCTACGCCTACGGGCAAGACATTCAACCCTGGGTTGGTAACACAGCAATGGTAGCCTTTCTCCGCAACAAAATAGCTATACCAGCCCCCTCGCCGGCACCCAACGCGCCCCCATCTCCGCCAATTCAACAGTCAGTGGCAATTATCCTGCCAATTGCCAACCCGATCAAAGCCAAAGAATTATTAACAAAACCCAGGCCTCTCAGCCAAGGAAAAATAGTTGAGCGTAATTATAAAGGCGTCCAAGTCACAGAAACTCAAGGCGTACCCGATCGCAATTTCTCAGTCGCGGTACTCGGCACAAGCTATCTAGCAGTCACCACAGATTCTAGCGCTACAGACAGAATAATCGACACCTACAAAGGCGAACCTTCCCTCGCCAAAACCCCTGGCTATGCAGACGCCATAGACAAAATAAAAAGTCCAGGCGCCTTCGGTCAAATCTACGTCAATATGCCCGTTGCCGCCGCCTATGCTGCCGCCAACTCAGCCCGCGAAATTTCGCCAGAAAGCCTCGAAAAATTGCAACAAAATCAAGGATTTGCCACCACAGCAACGCTGGATGCAGAAGGAATTGAATTCAAATCAGTCTCTTGGCTGAAACCAGATTCTACCAGACGGATAGCAGTAGAAAACAATGCTCTAAAAATGGCTAACCGCCTGCCCAGCAATACAATAATGATGGTATCCGGCGGCAACTTGCAGCGTTTGTGGCAAGACTACGTATTAGGAGCCGAGGCAAACCCGATTTCCCCGATTAATCCCCAAGTTTTACGCACAGGTTTAAAATCCACTACTGGCCTGGATTTAGATAAAGACTTGATGAACTGGATGGCGGGAGAATTTTCTCTATCATTAATACCAGCGCCCGCCCAGAATCCCAGAGACAAATTTGCTGCCGGGTTTGTATTTATGGTGGAAACAAACAACCGGGGCGCAGCCAACAAATCCCTGAAACAGCTTGATGAAACGATGAGAATGAAAGGGTTTAGAGTTGAGGAAATTCAAGTCGGCGGCAAACCTGCGACAAAATGGACATCGCCATTTGGAGGGATTACGGTAACTCGCGGTTGGATGAACGATGTAGCGTTTATGACAGTAGGAGCTCCAGTGGTTGATACAATCGTTCCGGCACCGAAAAGTCCGCTTTTAAGCAGCGAACTGTTCCAGAAAACTGTACGATCGGAACTTAAACCCCACAACGGCAATTTCTTCATCGACACCGAGAGTGCGTTTAACCCGAAAAACCTAGCTTTGCCGGAGTTTCCTCCCAGCCAAAAAATGTGGATTGATGCCACGCGGTCGATCGGCGTTACAGCGGCCGTCATTGGCGATCGTACCACCCGTTATGACGCTTTTGTCGGTCTCAAAAAATCCACCCCATCCACTCCTTCTGCAAATCCTTCACCGCGCCCTGCTTCACCGCGCTCTGCTTCACCCAGCCCCTCGCCCACTGTCCAAACTTCACCCAATTAACTCTTAAATCCTGCCACAAATCCGCCTGCACACCCCCTTAAACACCCACAGGGCGATCGATTAAAACCGAAAAGCAGCAGCTCAAAATTCGCAATAGTGGAGTTGACTGCAAGAAGGAAATAGAGCCGGATTTAAGGAGTTTTACTTCACAAAACCTCACACAAATAAACCCAAAAACCCGGTTTTTTAAATAAACCGGGTTTCTGAATACTCTAACAATTTGACTTACTGAAGAAGAATTCAGCAGCCAGAATCCAGAAGGGATTCTGTGCGACAGGATCGAGAATCGAGGTTTAAAGCCCCGATTTTAATCGTGGATCACAAAAATTCTTTCCGTGACCCTTAACTATCACTTGAGGCAGGGGGTATTCTACCTTCTGAATTCTTTCTTTTGACTCCTTCTCATTTCTTCTTTCCATAATTTTAATTTTCGGCAAGCATATAGTTTTTTTTGTTGTGTATAAAATATTTTGGGATGTTTCCCGGTCAGTCTTGGACGCAGAAACCTAGTTTTTGAACCCCCATCCTTCCTTCAGACTATCAATAATATTTAAAAAACCGGGCTTCTAGGCGTCGGATAGCCTCTAGAAAAGCCGTTTTTGTTATTTTTTATTAATATGTCATGCGGAAGATACAGAGCCTAGGCATTTCAAGTTATATTTAGAATGTGGAGAAGATACGCTGAGAAAATTGCAAAAGCAGAGGCAAATTCTACCCATTGACTCCTAAATGCACTTGCACTCAGGAACCCGGTTGCTTCATAAATATAGCGTCTTCAACTGTTCCGAAAAACCTATGCAGATATTGGCATTTCTAGTCAGCACCTGTACAACATGGGAACCTGCCGTCAAGCGTCTTAACTGACCACTTTCATCTGGTCATAACACCGTGATGTAAACACCAGCATTATGCAGTGTCGAAGGCGATTAAGGAACGAGTAAACAGGTTGATAAAGCGTATCGCTTTCCTAACAAGGGAACGTGAACATTTACCAGGTCAAGCTTACTTAGCAATAAGACTCACAGAATAACTCACTAATACCCCTCTGAAAATGAGGGGTGGATTTCCAATCTTCTACGCACATTGACCAGACACAGCACAGATGTGCAGATATTTAGTGACACAGCCATCAACCCAAGTTTTTTCTAAAAAGGCGATTTCTTTACCGAATTTCTGTGATTTATATATTTTACCCATTAAAAACCTATGAAAGCCGTCAAAAATATTCAAAAAACGTCGAAATTTCTATCAAAAGCAAGAATAAGCAAACTGGCACTTGCTCTGCAAATAGTCTTAATAAATCTTTACTTTTGGCAAGCAAAAGCCGAAGGTCAAACAATTGTTCCAGCGGCGGACGCAACGGGTACTACCGTCACTCCCGGAGCGCAAAACGGAACTCCTGGGCAGCCAACTCGCTTCGATATAGAAGGCGGACAATTATCGAGCGATCGACAAAATCTTTTCCACAGCTTTAAAGAATTCGGCTTGTCGGAAAATCAGATTGCCAACTTTATATCAAACCCCAACATTCGCAACATTTTAGCGGGCATAGGCGGCGGCAACCCCTCGATTATTAACGGCTTAATTCAAGTAACCGGCGGCAATTCTAACTTGTTTCTGATGAATCCATCCGGCATCATATTTGGCAACAGTGCCAGCTTAAACGTGCCGGCTTCTTTTACAGCAACCACCGCCACCGCTATTGGATTTGGTTCAAACTCGTTTAACGCTGTCGGTAGTAGCACTTACGCATCTCTGACAGGCGCGCCCAATTCCTTTACTTTTGGGGCCGATCGAGCAGGGGCAATTATCAACACAGCCGACTTAGCAGTCAAGTCAGGGCAGAACTTAACCTTGGTGGGCGGCACAGTTGTCAGCACCGGCCGCCTTTCTGCCCCAGGCGGTCAAATTACCGTAGCGTCAGTCATCGGGAAAAATTTAGTCCGCGTCAGCCAGCGAGGCAATTTGCTGAGTTTGGAAATCGAGCCGCCCTCAGCGACGAGCCCAGGAACAGCGCCAACAGCTTCGACATTCTCGATCGCATCCTTGCCCGAACTGCTCACCGGCATTGGTGAAACAAACGCTACAGGCATCAGCGTCAATGCCAGCGGTGAAGTGGTACTCACGGCCTCTAACCGAGCATTAGCTGCGGGGGACGTGGCACTAAAAGATGCAAACGCTCAGGCGATCGACATTCAAGCAGCCAACACCATTACAGTCAGCGGAAACCTGACAAGTTCCCAAGGCGGCCCAATCGCCCTACAAGCTAGTGGCGACATTCGCACTGTCGATCTCGACTCCCATTCCGACACCACCGCAGGCGGCAACATCACCGTCACCAGCCGTACCGGAAAAGTAGAAACAGGCAATATCAAGGCAGGGTCGATCGACAAAACCAGCAACGCCGGAGACGTTAGTATTGCAGCACCCTCAAGCAGCATTCAAACAGGGTCCATAGACGCCAACTCCCAAGAAAAACAAGGTGGCGAAGTCACTCTCAACGCCCGCAACGATATCCAAGTAACCCATATCAACACCGAAGGCCGAACAGGCGGAGGAGAGATTGACATTACAGCCGGCGGTAATTTCCGAGCTACAGGCACTTTCACAAACGATAACAATTGCTTGTCGCAAGCTTGCAGCATTTCCGCATCCACTACTGGTAGCGCCAATGGTGGAGATATCACCATTCGCCACGGTGGCGAAGCCTCGAACACTCCTTTCAGCGTTGGGGCCGACTATAACAAACTCAACGGTACTGCTGGCAGCATTGCCACTGGGGGTCCAAAGAAGGAAAATGTTATTACACAGGGAGGTTATTTCAGCCCCAGCCCTCAGATAGTACAGCCGACGCAAATTAACATTACGGCTTCTTCAGTATCGCCAGCACCAACACCAGCACCAACACCAGCACCAACACCCGCACCAACACCAACACCAGCACCAACACCAGCACCAACACCAGCACCAGCACCAACACCCGCACCAACACCCGCACCCGCACCAGCACCAGCACCCGCACCAACACCCGCACCAGCACCAGCACCCGCACCAACACCCGCACCAGCACCAACACCCGCACCAGCACCAGAGCCCACGCCAGCACCAGCACCCGCACCAACACCCGCACCAGCACCCGCACCAACACCCGCACCAACACCCGCACCAGCACCCGCACCAACACCAGTACCAACACCCGCACCAACACCAGTACCAACACCCGCACCAGCACCAACACCAGCACCAACACCAGCACCAACACCAGCACCAACACCAGTACCAACACCAGCACCCGCACCAACACCAGCACCCGCACCAGCACCAGAGCCCGCGCCAGCACCAGAGCCCACGCCAGCACCAGCACCAGCACCCGCACCAGCACCCGCACCAGCACCAGCGCCCGCGCCAGCACCCGCGCCCGCACCCGCGCCCGCGCCCGCGCCAGCACCCGCACCCGCGCCAGCACCCGCGCCAGCACCCGCGCCCGCGCCAGCACCCGCACCCGCGCCCGCGCCCGCACCCGCACCCGCGCCAGCACCAGTCTCAAATGTGCCACCAGCACCGACAATTACTCAAAATCCAGCACCAGTTTCAAATGTGCCACCAGCACCGACAATTAC
>NZ_JAUBOS010000010.1:911-119600 GCF_036700365.1 Microcoleus sp. w2-18bC1 | reverse complement strand
TCAAATGTGCCACCAGCACCGACAATTACTCAAAATCCAGCACCAGTTTCAAATGTGCCACCAGCACCGACAATTACTCAAAATCCAGCACCAGTCTCAAATGTGTCACCAGCACCGACAATTACTCAAAATCCAGCACCAGTCTCAAATGTGTCACCAGCACCGAGAATTACTCAAAATCCAGTGGTTGCGCCTGCTGCTGCGCCGATAAATCTCGCACCGATACCGACACCGGAGCTCGCTGTCAACCAGCCACCCAGCACAAATCCTTTGTTTTCGCCCAGCTTGCAAGAGCAAAACCAGATATCTAATTCCTTGCAACAGCGCATTTCACCTCCCGCACTTGGGAATCTTGACGCTTCCAGGTTGCCAACTAACGTCGATGCCGTTATTTTTCCTGTGGAGGAGAGATTTACCAGGGAGTTTGCCGATTACCTAAGTTTGCCATCAACAAATGCGATCGCCACCCTAGAAGATGCCCAAAATACCCTTCGTGGCGTCCAACAAGCCACAGGCATCAAACCAGCTCTCATTTATATCAGCTTCTTACCCAAGGGTTCTACAGTTGATCGGCCTTACAGTAGTTCCCCCATCTTGCGCGTAGAACACCAAATTCAAGCCTCTGACGAACTGGAAATGATGGTGATCACCCCGGAAGGTGTGCCCGTTCGCCAGCGCATCCCTGGAACCTCTCGCGCCCAGGTAATGGAAGCTGTTCGGAAATTTCGCGATGAACTGACTAATCCGGTAAAGCGCAACACTAAAAGTTATTTGCCCTTGGCTCAGCAACTTTACCAGTGGATGGTAGCGCCGCTCGAAGCAGAACTGCAAGCCAAAGGCATTGAGAATTTATCTTTTATCTCAGATATGGGGTTGCGATCGATACCGATGGGTGCGCTGCACGACGGTAAAGGCTTTCTGGTAGAGCGTTACAGTGTTGGATCGATGCCGAGTCTGAGTTTGACAGATACCAGCGCCACCAATTTCAAAAATACCCAAGTTCTGGCAATGGGGGCGTCGCAATTTGCAGATATGAGTCCTTTGCCTGCGGCGGAAATAGAAGTATCGACCATCACCCCGCAGCAGTGGCCGGGCAAGTCTTTCTTGAATGAAGCTTTTACCCTCGCTAATTTGAAATCGCAGCGCCAGCAGTATCCTTTTGGAATGATTCACTTGGCTACTCACGCCGAATTTCGATCGGGAGATCCCAGCCACTCCTTTATTCAGTTGTGGGATACTAAACTGCGTTTGGATCAGTTACGACAAATGGGATGGCACAGCCCGCAAGTTGAAATGTTAGTTTTGAGTGCTTGCAGGACTGCTGTGGGCGATCGAGAGGCCGAGTTGGGCTTTGGCGGGTTAGCCGTGCAAGCCGGGGTTAAATCGGCTATGGCGACTCTTTGGTATGTCAGCGACGAGGGCAGTTTGGGGTTGATGTCGGAGTTTTACGGGCAGTTGAAAACTGCTCCGATTAAATCAGAAGCACTGCGACAAGCGCAATTAGCGATGTTGCGAGGAGAAGTGCGAATTGAAGGGGGGATGCTGCACACTTCTGTTGGCAATCTGCCGTTACCCCCGGAATTGGCAAACACGACGACTCAGAATTTCTCTCATCCTTATTATTGGTCTGCTTTTAGAATGATTGGTAATCCTTGGTAATAGGGTTTGTTTTAGTCGATCGATTGTTTGACTTTGCGGGCGATCGACTGTTAGCAACTTTTGCGCTGTAACTGTCGCATAATCTTCGAGCGACAGTATTATACTATTATAAAAATCTTGACTTATCGGGAGCGGGAGTATGAGCATTGTTCCACGCGGCATGACAGTCACTGAGGCTTATCGGCTTTATCGGTCAGGTAACTTATTGGTGAACAGAAAGTATCAAAGAAAATTAATTTGGTCGATTGACGAAAAAGAAAACCTGATGGGAAGCATTTTAAAGGGATACCCAATTCCTTTAATTCTCTTAGCTGAACGTCCTTTAATTCATGGAAGTGGCAAGTATGAAATCATAGATGGTATGCAGCGACTTAATGCTATTTGTGGTTTTATTGAAAATGTGTTTTCCTTTGATAACAGGTATTTCGATCTTAACGAGTTCTCCTATGCTAAACAATTAGCTGATGAGCAAGTATTTGATACTGTAGAAAATTTTTATCCTTTATCGAGAACAGAATGTGCCGACATTTTAGATTATCAGCTTGCAGTAACTATCTATAGCGCAATGGATGAAAGCGACATAACAGAGGTTTTTGGTAGAATAAATTCCGGTGGTAAACATTTAAGTAATCAAGAGAAACGACAAGCAGGTGTAACCACACCATTTGCAGAAGTGGTTCGTACAATTGCGATGAAGTTGCGCGGGGATGATAGTCCGAAAACGCTTCGCCTATTTGATATGCCGCAGGTTAGTATTGATTCCAAACCAAATAATCAAGGGTATGGCATTCAAGCAGAAGACACTTTGTGGTGCAAGCAAGGAATTCTTACAATATCTCAACTGCGTGACAGTAACGATGAAGATATGATCGCAGATATTTCAGCCTCGATATTACTTAATGAACCCCTCCCAAGAAGCAGAGAGAGGCTAGATAATCTGTACGATGAAGAGAGTAGTTACTTCCAGTCAATAGAGAATGCTCTAGCCATTTATGGCTCAAATAGACTAGAAGAAAATATTGTAAAAACTTTTTCCCTTCTGGCAGAAACTATTGAAACATATAGCCAGGGTAACAAGTGCTTGGTAAATATTGTAAACTCAGGCAGTAGTAATCCAATTCCCCAGGCATTTTATACAATTTTCATGGCTTTTTTTGAATTAGTAATTGAATCAGAGCTTCTACCTGCTAATCCTCAAGGGATTATGGAGGCACTCAAAAATCTTCAAAATAAGTTAGATCTAAGCCATCGCTATGCAAAGATACAAGATCGTCGAAATAATATTAATCAAACCAAGGGATTGATACAAGACTACTTCGCAAAGCAAGATTCATCAACTTCGGGATACGGTGCAGAGTTGATACAAAATTTCAAAAATTCCTTACTTCGTTCTCGTATAGAAACTGCCAAGTATGAGTGCAAGCAAGGTTTCCTCGATCTGTCACCAACAAGTAGAAAACTAAATGATGGTTTACCTCAGAGACTTGTTGAGACAATTTGCGGAATTGCCAACTCCGATCCCGACACTGATGGATATATTTTCATTGGAGTAGCTGACAAAAAGGAAGATGCCGAAAAAATTAAAATTTTAGATGCAATTAATCCTATTGAAATCAATGATAGATATGTTGTAGGAATTGATAGAGAAGCTAAGTTTTTAGGTAAAACACTAGAGGATCATGTTGGGATATTAATTAATGCAATCAAAAAATCTGCTTTGACTGACACATTAAAGACTCAGGTTCTGATGAAAATTGATACTATATTCTACAAGGGATTCTCTGTGATTATCATTAATATTCCATCTCAAAAAGCTATGTCATTTGTGGGTAAAAAAGCTTTTTTTAGAGAGAATTCTTCAACGGTAGAAGCTGAAGGACCAAAAGTACTTGCTGTTTCTGAACGTTTCAAAAAAAGTAGTTGACGAAGATTAAAAAAGTTCGATCGCCCAAAACATCTTCCACCATCATCAATCCGCTTCTAATCCGCCGGAATCATCCCCGATCGCACCCTGAACATCCTCTCAGCAACGGCGGATGCACCAAAAGAACCCCAAAACCCAGGAAGTAGAGGGGGGGTACGTTTGATTTGTTTGTGCGCGTAAATGGCGCGATCGCCCCCTCAAGTACAATTCCTAACCTCGTATCACTCTCCCTGCGGCAAATTCTCCAGCCAAACCTCTAAATCCTCGATCGACTGAAAATCTAACAATTCCTCTGCTAGAGTTTCAATTTGCTCGATCGACAAATCAGCAATTCTAGTGGTGATAGATTCCGGTAATGTTCCAACTCGCTGATTTAACAGACGGCGATTTAACTGACGTAAAATCAAGGCTCTTCCTTCTTGTTCGCGGCCTTGCACAATGCCTTGTTCAATGCCTTGTTCGATGCCTTCTTCCTTCGCTTCCCGATAAAACCGAGTTTCCTCAAGCGTAATCCCTAACATCGCCTCTGCCTCCCTTCGGTTCAAATTTGTAAACTTGTAAACCAGTATCGTCGTCAGCATATCTATTATGGCGCGACTCGCTGCCTCAGATTCCTCCCGCTGCGATCGCGCCAGCAACAATCGCGCCGCTTCCGGCGTACTCGCTTCGTCGATCGTCGTCAAAGCCATCAGCGCCACCCCCAGCGGCAACTGTTCAATATCCCCCAACTCATCCAAATATACGCGATGCACCTGATTGCAGTTCAAGAGATATCTATACGGATGCGTTTCAGATTGTTCAGTCGATCGACTCGGATAAATTACCACCGCTTCCCAATCTGTAAATCGCTGACGGTTGCGATAAAAATACAAAAACGACTCACCAAACAATCGCTCATACAACAATTCATCCCGCTGAAACTGCACCTCACAGAAATATACAAGTCCCGGCTCAGCATCCGGCGGCAAAAACACCCCATCAATTTCAAACTTCGGTTCCTTCACCGCCACGGAGTCAAATCGATACTGTTCCGCATTCGATGGTGACTCTTCCAATAGCTCAAACAGCAGCGTCGGAGCTTCTTGAAATAACTTGTAAAATATTGAATCTCGACGCATTAACCCAACATCTCCTCTAACCTATGCAACTGCTAGAACCCTCAGTCGATTTTAGATTTTAGATTTTAGATTTGACTCGGCTTGATAAATCTGGGAGGTTGAGCTTTAGTCTAAAATTTGGGGAGTATCCACAACGATTGTCGGGGGCTTCCGTTTTTTTGCTGGTTGCAAAAACAGCAAGTCGGTAATCAGCTCAATCAATTCTAAAGGATTCCAGATCGCCCCAGATCAAAAAACATCCTATATTTTCAGTCCTAGACGCACTCCCGACAAAGAAACCGGGTTTTTTACTTAATCTTCGAGTACGAACGAAGGATTTTCCTAAAAAAACCCGGTTTCTGGCCCCCCGCGCGTAAGTCCTAATTTTGTTAATCGGCGATCGAATTTCGCCCATCAGCATTCCGTGTTTCCTTACTGGGAACTCATCCAACCTCAAGCCCTCAGCCAGAATCAACAAGCGTGACTTGACGGGGTGACACTCGTCTGGTGGGTCAATAGTAGCTTGTTTGATGCGTCCGCGCGATCGCCCGCCCGTACCTCAACAACCGCCAATCACTCATAATTGCCACAAAAATTCAAAATCCCAAACCCAAAACTGCCCAACGCCAGTACGATCGATCTAGTTAGCAAAAATAAGTAAAAACACTACCGGAGTAATTTTTATGGATCTGGTCGTACTCCAGAACTGGCTGGACAACATCTCCTTTGCCGTTTTGTTCTCCACAATGCTCATTTACTGGGTTGGCGCAGCATTCCCCGGCATTCCCTACCTATCAGCCCTAGGAACCGCAGGAATGGCCGTCGCCAACCTCTCCATCGCCGCTTTACTCGGTTCTCGATGGATAGAAGCCGGCTACTTCCCCTTAAGCAATCTCTACGAATCCCTATTTTTCCTAGTTTGGGGAATCACCGCCATCCACCTAGTCGCGGAAAACATGAGTCGTTCCCGCTTAGTAGGAGTAGCCACATCCCCCGTAGCAATGGCAATATCCGCCTTTGCAGCCCTGACTCTGCCCGCCACCATGCAGTCTGCAGAGCCCCTAGTACCCGCCCTCAAATCAAACTGGCTGATGATGCACGTTAGCGTCATGATGCTCAGTTACTCAACTTTAATGGTAGGAGCGTTACTGGCGATCGCCTTTTTAATCGTCACCCGCGGCCAAAAAATCGAACTCACCGGTAGTTCCTTCGGCACCAACAGCAACCGCAACGGCAACTACCGCCTCCAACGCCCTCAAAACCCCGAACTTCAAAATGCAGAAACCAGCGCCGACAGCGCCTTAGTTTTCAGCGAACCCTCTTTCAACTCCAACAATAACGGTTTAGGCACCACCGCAGTGCTCGAATTAGCCACCGTTCAAACCGCATCAACCGCCCCAACTCAAACCGCAGAACTTCTATCGCCCCAGCGCTTGAATCTAGCAGAAACTCTTGATAACATTAGCTATCGCATCATCGGTTTAGGATTCCCTTTACTGACAGTTGGCATTATTGCCGGTGCGGTTTGGGCTAACGAAGCTTGGGGATCATACTGGAGTTGGGACCCGAAAGAAACTTGGGCACTAATTACTTGGTTGGTATTTGCTGCCTACCTGCACGCCCGCATTACTCGCGGCTGGCAGGGAAGACGCCCAGCAATTTTAGCCGCCACAGGTTTTGTGGTAGTTTGGATTTGCTATCTAGGCGTTAATCTGTTAGGCAAAGGTTTACATTCCTACGGTTGGTTTTTCTAATTCCTGATCCACCAATGGGCCACAGAAGAACAGGATAAGTCAAAGAATCGGGATTAATATCATCTCCGGTTGTAGGGTGGGCAATTCCCACCTTACTCAACCAGCGAGTTTCTAATAATCAACTCCCTCTTCCTTCTTCCCTTTTTTTACCAGATCGCGAAGTCGAATGGCCTTCTTCCTTCTTATAACTTCGCTCTTCCTCACATCCGTTACATCCGTTACAAAATCCGTTGCCGAACTTCCTTCCTTCATTAAAATAACGACAATTAATATGGACGAATCGCCAATATTTCCCCGAGAAGACGATGTGGTGTCTGCCCCTACCAGCGCTTTGATGTATCAATGTACATTCAAAGTCAGCGAATTTATGGCCATTATGCAGGCGAAATTGGTAGACGAAAAATTATTTTCAGATGGTCTGGATTGCGAGTTCTTAAGTGCTGGCAAAGATTGGACTAAAGGAAAACTTAGAATGCGTCTGGAGTTCATTCCGCTTGAAGCGGAAATTAAAGAACAAAAAGCCCTTCCTGCCGCTGCAGAAAGATCAGATACCGTGCAAAACTACGCCGTAGCTAGCTCAAATCAAACCAATATAGATGAGCCATTAAATCAATGTGACTCAACAGAAATAAGTAATCATTTTCCTATTTCAAGGTATCCCGACCGCGACCCCCAAAGTATAGGAATGTGGAGCTAAAAAGGCAAAAATTGAGAGATTGGGAGAGGGGGATGCTTCCCCTTCTTTGCTTAAAATCCCTCCGTTAAATCCCGGACACTGCTCGTTTCCTAACTTCCTGATTTTTGCTTAATGAAAAACTGCTCTCATGGCTGAATCTTCCAATTGGACGCACCTGCACGCTCAACTGCACAGGACGCTGCTATACAGACAAATATTGCCCTCAAATCAGCGATTGCTAGTAGCAGTATCCGGCGGACAAGATTCTCTGTGTTTAATTAAATTACTGCTAGATTTGCAGCCTAAATGGGGGTGGAACCTAGCTATTGTTCACTGCGATCATCGTTGGCGTTCTGACTCGCAAGCGTCGGCCAATCATGTAGAACAATTAGCTAAAAACTGGGGAATATCCTACTATTTGGAAACAGCCTCGGACATCCCCAAAACAGAAGCAGCGGCTAGACAGTGGAGATATCAAGCTTTAACCGAAATTGCGATCGCCCACAACTACCCCTACATTGTTACAGGCCACACAGCCAGCGATCGCGCCGAAACACTCCTCTACAACCTGATTCGCGGCAGTGGCGCCGATGGACTTTCCGCCCTCACCTGGAGGCGGCCCCTGCTCGATTTTGGATTGCCGATTTTAGATTTTAGACTGGGGAATTCCGGCGAAAATCCCAACTCCCAAATATCTGCCGATTTTAGATGGGAAAATCAGGATGACAATTCCCAATCGAAAATCCAAAATCTAAAATCTAAAATCTATTTAGTTCGTCCCTTGCTCGAAATAACTCGATCGCAAACAGGTCAATTTTGTCAAGAGCAAAAACTACCCATTTGGGAAGATTCCACAAATCAAGACTTGCAATATAGTCGCAACCGGATTCGATCGGAATTATTGCCTTATTTGGAAACTCATTTCAACCCAAAAGCCCAACAAGCCCTAGCTCAAACAGCCGAACTCCTCCGCGCCGATGTAGAATATCTCGAACTTGCAGCCAGCGACTTGCTAAAGCGAGCAATGTCTCCAATTGCAGACAGCCCCCAGGTGAATTTTCAACTTCCCGTCAAGTTAAATCGCCCGATTTTGCGGGAAGCACCCCTGGCACTACAGCGACGGGCAATGCGGCAACTACTGCAACAAATATTGCCATCGGCATCGAGTTTTGAAAGCGTAGAAAAACTAACCAGCTTAATCGTAGCGCCCAACCGATCGCAAACCGATCCATTTCCTGGAGGAGCGATCGGTCGAGTCGAACACCCTTCGATAATTTTAGATATTAAATTTTAAGCTGTGATCAAACCCGAAAGGACTTGTCGCAAATCGGAAACTACCCGATCTTGCTCCTCTCCTGTCTGCTGCACGCGATCGAGTTCCCCCGCCGCCGCTTCGAGCTTTTGGCGTAGCGCAGTCAAATTGTCCTGCACCGGCTGCAACATTTCTTGATAAACATTCACTCTGCCCCATAGTTGCGCCACTGCACCTTTCTGGTTGAACAAATTCTGCTCTAACTGCTTGAGTTCGTAGCGTTTCGCCTCACTTTCCCCATTTTGGCGGTTGACATTTGCCTCAATTTGGGATAAGGCTTCCCGCACCTGCTGAATTTCGTTTTCCAGTCTTTGCAATTCTTGGCTTTGCTGCTCCCGCTGAGTATTGAGCTGTGCGACAATAGGCCCCAAATCAATATCTCCTCGCTCTTGTTTTGGAGCATTAGCAGTACCCAGCCGCCGCCACAGCACCGCCTGATGCTGCTTTAAAACATCTTCCCGTTCCTGCAACCGGAGGCGCTGTCCCACCAGAGTTTCGTTTAACATCTGATAACTTTCGAGTTCATCTGCCATTTCATTTTCCAAAGCCATGCGATCGTACTCGCTAGCAGCTTGAATTTTCTCTTGCAGCTCCTCGATTGTCTCCCGCTGCAGAGTCAACTCCTCCTCTTGATCGTTAACAAACCGGAACACCTTTTCCAAATCCTGTTGCAGGTGTTGCACCAGCCCCTGTAACTCATCAACAGGCATCTTCTCCAAAGCTGACACATCTACTTTCTGCTCCGTACCCGCAGCACCCGAAGCAGATGCGAGACTGGAAACTTGCTGGTAAATATCCTCAACAGCCCGCACCTGCAAAGACACAGACCGAGCCTGGTCCTGCTTAGCGCTGAGGGTACTTTGCTGCCCTTTAAGCTCCGCCCGAGCCCCGGCCAAAGCTTCTTGAGATTGGTACCACTCTTGCCAGCGGTTTTGGAGGCTCTGATTTTGTCGATCGACCTCTTCTTGTTGCTGTTGAGCTATGCTTTGTTTTTGCTCCAACTGCTGCCAGTGCTGATCCAGAATTGCCTGCTGAGCGCCCACGGCACTAAAAGACTGATTCAGTTGTTCCCGCACCCCGTGGGCCGAAGCAATTGCCCCTCCCAGCTTCTGCATCAACTCCTGAATCCTCTGCGTCTGCTGCTCATCAACTACTGCCCCCTGCGGAACCTCAGACTGCTGCTGGGCCACCCGTTGCTGCTCGCCCCGTAACTGTTCCCAAGCCGTCTCAATTTCCACGCGACTGCGATCGACTTCTTCTCGCAATCGGTTAGCTTCATCTCTAGTATTTTCAATTTCCGAGCGCTGAGCTTCCAGCCGCTCCAACTCCTCTTCCATTTGAGCCAACTGCTCTTCGCGGGCTTGCATTTCCATTTCCCGGCGATTGAGTTCCTGACTCGAAAACGTCAGAGAAGCCTTCCACTGTTCAATTTCCTCTTCCTTATCCTTAAACTTGTCCTGCAATCGCGAGAAATTTTGCAGAATGCTCACCAACTGGCGGGCCGCCTCCTGAATCCGCTGCACTTGCTTGCTAGCGCTCAACTCAACCAGCACCAGCGTGCCGTCGTTAAACTTATTAGCTTCCTCAACTGGGATCCCGTCATCGCCTGGTACGGCGCTCCAGTTATGTTCGCCCCGCTGACAAGCTAGCAGTTTCAGTTCAGCCTTACCGCCACCGAGACCAAAGCCGCTTTTCTGTTTTTGTACTTCCGCTAGATACAGCACACTAATAGTCCTCTGCTTCGTAAAACCTATCCCAACTTACTTTAAGTTACTTAAAGGCTTAAAAGATAAGTGGTGTTTACTTCCTACGCTGTTGGGTAGACGGCTAATTCCAACATAAGTAGGCTATCCCCCTTAAGCCAAAGGTTCTTGACTAAACATAACACTGCGTGTGATCTTTAGTCAACTTACCTAAAGTAAACAAGTATAGGCAAGTAATGATAACTTTTTGCCACTTAAGTCTTACTTTTTGGTATCGTTTACCCAATCGGGGGATAGCATTTTTTTCTAACTTTTCTTCAGCACTCACGCATAGCACGCCCTCACGGGAGAACTTCCAGAAAGTACAGCCGCCGCCAGTTGTCTGGAGGAATGAGAGAGCAGTACCAATGCCGCTTGATTAAAGACTAGCAAAACTTCGGAGACTGCCATAGCCCAAACCTGAAAAAGGTCAGTCCTTGAACCTCCCTACCTCTAAAGCCGGGGGATTCTTGCCCACGTTCAAGACGACAACGGGACATTCAAATATCCCTCTACTCACTCAAAGAACTTTACTTCTCCAGGAGCGCAGACTTGCTGAGTTATTCATATTTTTAAGGTTGAACGTGACCTATGCTGCACTTATTTCCCCGTTAACTATTCCGAATTAATAGGATTAGTGCGTTGCCGGGGTTGCTCGCCCTCTTGGATATTTCAATGGGTTGAAAGTTATTCTTACTCTGGCGAATGGCTCTGGGCCAATTATACCACTCTGGTTTTAGCAACACAATCGTTTCACGAGACTTAAAAGTCCCTACCGACTGATCCCCAAGTCTAAATCCCCATGTCGTTAGCCCAGGGCTTGCCTCTGGCGTTTCGATCCAAAACTTTCTATTGATTTGACAAAGCTTTAGTTATGGGTCGATCGTGAGAAAAGCCGTTGCGGCCCCAAGCCGGCGCCGGGGTTCGGCGGACTAGGGATTTGAACCGCGCTGCCTTAGAATAGGGTAATGACGCGAGCCTATGACGCTCGCCGCGGGCGAGCAAAAAGGTCGATCGGCACTGAGGGTTTTCCTGACAATTGCCAACAAAGGTTCATTTTGACTGCACCTGATTTTAGGGCTGTGGCAAACCCAAAAAAAACCTCGATCGCAACTCATCCAACCCAACAGACTAGCCTCAAGTTCCCATAGGGGATCGATCGGCACTTGCTGCTGGTAGCAGCGGTAAAACCAGAGAATCCTCGGTATTTTGAAGTTGACCTACGCCAAGATGTGCTGGAGAAACTGACGGCATACTCAGGCAAAAACTTCAAAACTTTGGCGATCGAAGACTTGAACCAGTCGGGAATGCCAGTGTTGCACACTCGAAGAACCCGTGCAATCGTGCAATGTGGATTCTACGAGTTTAGGCAATGCCGTGGGAATACAATGTGAAACTCTACACTTAGAGAATGCCGCGAGTTTCGCGGTTTCAGCTTGTGGACTGGTAGCGCGGCCGAGGATCGGCAGCAAGTATCGCCCTTTCGTCAATGCCCAATTGTGAGATCGGCATCAGCGCGTAAATTATTGACGGAAACTAAAGTCAATCTTTTCGCCAGCACACAGTCTTTCCGAGCTCAGACGCCAACGGTTTTAAGGAGGATACTTTAGCTGCATGCAGGGAAATTTGAGTGAAATAGACATCCGCAGCATCCTGCAATTGATTGAGTTAGGTCAGCGAACCGGAGAACTGTTCGTAGAGGCCTACACCTCCACCGGCAGCAGCACGGGTACTCAACCTACCCCGCGCTCCCTTGCAGGACAATCCTGGTATGTCTTCTGCTTCAACGGTCAGATTATTTACGCTACCCAGAGTGCGGGCAGTTTGTTTCGGTTGCGCGACTACCTGCGCCGCTACAAAGCAGATACCGCCCTCGACAAAATCCAAGTTCCCTATATGGCATCTACCAATGCCCCAGAATACGGCTACCTATGGGCCCTGCTAGAAAACCACATCCTCACCCCAGCTCAAGGGCGCAACATCATCCAGAGCATGATCCACGAAACCCTATTTGACTTGCTCAGTCTCCACCAGGGTTCCTTCACTTTTGAAATGGGCCCAGCTTTGGCTCCTCAACTGACCAGCTTAGAAATTAGCTCCCTGCTGGCCAAGATTGTCAAACAGGTGCAGCAGTGGAAGCAGTTTCACCCTCACATTCAGTCGCCCAACCAATGTCCGGTGATTTCAGACCCCTCCGAGCTGCGAGTCGCGCTGCCTGTCAATACCTTTAATACTCTCCGACGCTGGGCCGATGGGCACACTTCGATCCGCCAAATGGCGCGCTACCTCAACCGAGACGTGCTCACTGTCGCTAAGGCGATTTACCCCTTTGTGCAGCAGGGATTGGTGCAAGTATTTTACGAACCCTCTGTTGCCCCGGCCAACAATAAAAAAGAATGGTCATCCCCAGAAACCAAGGTTCCGAGAGTTGTCTGTATTGACGACGACAATACTATTCGCAAAACAGTCGAGTCAATTTTAAATGAACACGGTTACGAAGCTACTACGATCGGCAATCCCCTCCAAGCCCTGAGTTTGGTGTTTCCACTCAAACCCGATTTAATTCTGTGTGATATCGCCATGCCGGAACTCGACGGCTACGAAATTTGCGCTATGCTGCGTAGTTCGAGCGCTTTCCGGCAGACGCCGATCGTGATGCTGACGGGCATCGACGGATTTATCGACCGCGTTAAAGCCCGCATGGCCGGAGCTACAGACTTTTACACCAAACCTTTTGGTGAAAGCGAGTTATTGATGCTGGTAGAAAAATATGTGGGTCCGGGCTACCCTCGGGTCAATCTCTCAGAAAGATTATTAGACCGATCGCTAGAAGACCAATTAGAAGAAAAATAACTTTCGCACCGATGGCAGGATGGGAGCTTTTTTGTACCTGCGGTTAGCTCAAGTCTCGGTCACCACAAAGAGAAAGCTGGGGGTACTATTGGCGATCGCACCATAAACTAGAATGTATTAATCCGCGCCCTGGCATAAGGGCGTCGGTAAAACTCTGTTCAATTTCTAGACCCAAGTGGTCTAACACGCTCAAAGTGCAAATATAATATACTTGTTCTCCACTTGTAGCCGCTCCGAAAAACTGATGTACAGAGCTACTTATTGCTAGGTATTTCTGTACAAAGTCAGAGAGTGCAATTGTCAGTCTTAAGTGACTCCGTTCATGATTGTCGCGACACCAGCCATGTCAACAACTCCTCGCTAATCCGAGTATCGGTTTAGCATTCATCGCAGAAATTACCCAGAGTTTTACCAATGGAGACGGCGGTGGGATTACAAAGTCAAGCTCTAGGGGTTTCAAATTAATTGTTCGTACTCTATTTGAGCTAATTTGTAAGCATTGGTCGCGCGAATTTATTGATGGCAGTCAATTATTGACGGAACAAATTTATTGCCAAGTACCTCCGGCAGTAGCGCCATTCACCCCTTGGCTGTGTCAAGCTTGGCTGTGTCAAGTTTCGACCATCGAAGTTTCGATCAAGTTTTTCTTGGCGGGAAACCTCAACAATTTGCTAGAAATGCAGGTGTCAGAATTATGATTAGCGGTAGCCCAGACTTTATATTACCAGGACTAGGTGTAGATCCGGCTCCGGAATTCCAAGAACTAGAAACTCCCGAAGGCGAGCTGCACCTGCGGTTCTACGTTCCTTCGGGGAACGAGTTCGCTCTGCCGGCGACAGGGATTAGAGAGGTACTATCCCCTTCCCCAGACCGCATGACACCGATCCCCAACGTTTCCTCTTTGCTTTTAGGTACGCTAAATATGAGAGGACGAGTGATTTGGGTGGCAGACCTCGGCCAATTTCTGGGAGACCAAACACCTCTGAACACAGATAGACCCGAAATCCCGATCGTGGCTGTGGAAGACCAAGACACGATTTTGGGGCTGGCAGTCGATCGAATTGTGGGGATGGACTGGCTCGACGTAGAGCAACTGCACTCTCAGAACAATGCACCAGACGGCATGATTCCATTTCTGAGGGGAGAATGGATGTTAGGTGCACCAGCTCAGAAAGTGCTCCGACTGCTAGATCAAGTGAAAATTCTGCGCTCGGCGCGGTGGGCAGCGTGAAATCGATTTTAGATTTGCGATTTGCGATTTTCGATTGAGGTCTAACCATCAACAGTCACACGACTTGAGGCGCGCATCTAAACATTCAATTCAAGATAAAAATCAAAAATCTCAAATCTAAAATCTAAAATCCAAAGAGGGCGGCAAATGGCAACAAGTACCAACTTTCAGCAGGACTACCAACGGGCAGAAGCGGCCTACATGGATGGCAATTATTCAGAAGCCGCAGCCCTAGTTTATCAATTAGTAGAAGATTTTCCCGAAGACCCCAGCGCTCGCCTGCTGTGCGGACACATTTACTGCTACGGACTGCAACAGTATGAGGTGGCGCGGGAACAGTACACGGTTGTGCTAGGCCTGAGTGATGACCAGAGTTTGGTGGAACACGCTCACAGCGGAATTACCTACACTGACCAATTTTTATCTGGAGAGCTGCAAACGGAAAATTTCGAGGCTTTGTCTGCTGAAACGGAATTAGAATTTTATCCAGACTTATCTATTGATGAAGGTTTAGAAGACCCGGATTTAGGACTTTTCCAAGGAAATTCACCATCCCTTTCCTATAGAAGTCAATCCCCAGACGACATGGAAAACGAGGACTTGGCTGACTTGGGGATGAGTGGCTTGGGGTGGGAACCAGAAGACGACGATGGCGCAGGCTCAGTCCCAGATTTAGCCTCACATTCTAACCCCTTTGGTGGCGACAGCGGCGGAATGGCAGCTTATGCTGAGAACTCCGGCTCCCTAGAGATAGACGAATTTGCCGACTCGGACTTTGGAGACCCTTTTGCCTTAGATGATGGAGGGTTTGATGCTGCTGACTTGTCTAGCAGCAAAGTGTCTGGTTCAAGCGCACCTTACTCAGGAGATTCGTTTTCCGAAGCTCCGACTCAGATGCTCAACGGTCAAAGTTTTGCCTCTTCAGAAGTCGGGAATTCCTTCGACTCGAACCCACTAGACTCCCCCATCGCGCCCTCGGACAATTTGGGCGAACCTTTTGCTGCGCTCGATTTGCCAGACGAATTCGACGATAACTCCGACTACGACTACCAATCCCCGCCCCAGAGTGGTCAAAATTACGGTCATAACGCACCCTATGCCGAAGAAGAGGAAGACCCTTTTGCCGAGGCGATGCCCTCGTCGGGTTTGGGGTCTTCTCGATCTCAAAACAAACAGCCGAATAACGGGTCGGACTACTCGTCAAACTATTCGCTGGCGGAAGACGAAACGCTGTTGATGGGAGGTGCTGTCCCCAACTCTCAAAGTCAAAGGTCGAGCCGGGGACAATTTAATTCAGTCGATCGAGCTTCCGCCAACAGCAACGGTTACAGCGACTCGGAACCCCCGGCATTTAGCTCTAGAGACAACTTCGAGTTAGATGCTTTTGAAGACGACGCTTTTAGCGATTCTTTCTCTTTCGACGAAAACGAACAAGCGACAGCTTTCGGGGCGTCCGACAAGAACAACAGCGCCTGGTCGTCAAAAACTGGGAACGCTCAAGAACACAGCGACTTTTTAGACGAATTTGACGAATTTGACGATTTGGGAAATTTGCCTGACTTTGATATCTCAGAAGATGCCAGCAGTTCGATATTGACTAGAGGTAACACCAATTTCGGCAACTCGACCAGCGGCATGATGGGAACGACAGGCAGCAGCCTGGACTTTGACAACAGCGATGGCTCAGCAATTCGGGATGACGAAATATTTAGCATAAGCGGCCCGGCTGATGCGTCTGTGTCGAGTTTTTCTCCCACCGAAACAGAAGCAGTCGATACTTCGGTAACAGTAGAACAGGGGGGACTGGCTTTCTTGGAAAATGCCCCTTTGTTTACAAAACAGTTGTACACGGCAATCGGGGCGGGACTGGTTTCTCTGGTAGCTGTGGCTTTCGTCACCAACATTGCCTCCTATCAAGCTCTGCGGCAAGACAAACCGGAGGCGATCGTTTACCTGCGCCAAACAGGCTGGGTAATGACCGCAGCCGCAGGCTTTACCAGCTTTTTAACTTCTTGGGGCATCGGCCAGTTGATCGCCAAGCAGGTACGCAAGTCGTCGGATAATTTGCAAGCTCAGTTCGATGCCGTATCTCAAGGAACTTTGGACGCTCGCGCTACGGTTTACTCGGAAGATGAATTTGGCAAAATGGCTGCTAAATTCAACCACATGGCGAAGGTCATCCAAACCACGATTAGCGATACCAGGCGCAAGTCTGACGAGCAGGAACAGGCAAAAGAAGACTTGCAGCGCCAAGTGATTCGCTTGCTAGACGACGTGGAAGGAGCGGCCCGGGGTGACTTGACGGTGACGGCAGAAGTGACCGCAGACGTTTTGGGTGCTGTTGCTGACTCGTTTAACTTGACAATTCAAAATCTGCGCGAAATTGTCCATCAGGTGAAGCAGGCGGCTCGGGAGGTCAGCAAAGGCGCTACGGATAGTGCCAAGTTTGCGGGCGATTTGTCTTCCGATGCGCTGCGGCAAGCTGAGGAACTGGCGGCAACGCTGAATTCCGTGCAAGTCCTCACCGATGCGATTCAGCGGGTCGCAGAGAGCGCTAGAGAGGCGGAAGAAGTGGCCAGGGGCGCGGCGGCAACGGCTCTGAAAGGGGGCGAGGCTGTGGAGCGGACGGTGGCCGGGATTTTGGAAATTCGCGAAACAGTAGCAGAAACCACGAGAAAAGTCAAGAGGTTGGCGGAAGCTTCTCAAGAAATTTCTAAGATTGTGGCTTTAATTGCGACGATCGCCTCCCGGACGAATTTGTTGGCCCTCAACGCCAGTATTGAGGCGGCGAGAGCTGGGGAAGCGGGCAGGGGTTTCGCGATCGTGGCAGATGAGGTGCGACAATTGGCAGACCGATCGGCTAAGTCTTTGAAAGAAATCGAACAGATCGTGATGCAAATTCAAAGCGAAACCGGCGCGGTAATGACGGCGATGGAAGAAGGGACGCAGCAGGTTATTGAGGGGACAAGATTGGCAGAACAGGCGAAGCGATCGCTTGAAGATATCATTCAAGTAACTAACCGAATTGACGTGTTAGTGCGATCGATTACTGCCGACACAGTAGAGCAAAACGAAACAGCTCGCGCAGTCGCCAGTGTGATGCAAGCAGTCGAGCTAACTGCTCAGGAAACCTCCCAAGAAGCGCAGCGAGTTTCGGGTGCTTTGCAAAATTTGGTGGGCGTTGCTCGCGACCTTTTGACATCGGTGGAAAGATTCCGAGTAGAAACAGCAGAAAGGCAGTAATCAATTGTCTAATGCTTTTTTTGCTGGCTGATTTACAAGCACGTTAGTGTGGCAATGATGACAGACAAAAAGCAACCTCGCAGTCTTGAAACCGCTGCGGGGATGCCAATCCAACACCTAAACAAAGTAGGAGTTGCACAGATGGACGATAACATAGTAGAGGTAATACCGGGCATCTTTGGTGAAGTTCAGCCGACGGGCTGTATTATCTCTACCCTAACCAAATCTAGCAGTGGCTATGCCAATAAAAGACTTCGCATTAACGGTGAATCGAAAACGTTTACTGTCCACCGTTTAGTATTAGAAAATATCTTAGGTCGTCCGATTAGACCGGAATACTTTGCTTGCCACACTTGTGATGTCCGCAACTGCATTAATCCAAACCATTTATGGGAAGGTTCTAGACTGGAAAATTCTCAAGATAGGTTTAAGAAAGGACGAATTAAAGATGTAGAAAGTACATCTGCGCCGAAACCTCAAAAACAAGTGCGAGGCATAGAAGTAATTCCAGGCATTCGGGCCCAAATACAGCCGAACGGCTGCATGGTTTGTACCTTGGCTAAAAGAAGTGATGGTTACTCGGTGAAAACTATCAAGATTAATGGGAAAAATCAAAGTTTCTATCCCCACAGGCTGGTACTGGAACACAAACTGGGAAGGCCTGTCAAACCCGGTTATTTTGCTTGCCACAGTTGCGACGATCGCGGTTGTGTCAATCCAGACCATTTGTGGGAAGGAACCCCCGCCGATAACTCCCGCGATGCTATAGAAAAAAACCGCTTTCCTTTCGTTCCCGGCAAGATATCTGTCCACCGCAAACTCCAACCCGAACAGGTGCGGGAGATTCGCTATCTTTTAAGTGAGGGCATATCGAAAAGAAAAATAGCCAGGACATTTGCCATATCTCGCAGTCAGATTATTCTCTTGGCAAGGGGCGAGATATACAGAGACCTTCTCTAGAATTACTAACATAGACCCAATACAATAACGCTTAAAATCAGGAATAAAACTATGCTGCCGGAGCAACAACAGAGGATAATGGGCTACTTTATTGAGGAGGCCAAAGACCACCTCAATACGATCGAACAAGGCTTGCTGAATCTGCAAACCACGATCGAAGACCCAGAACTGGTCAACGAAGTATTTAGGGCCGCTCACTCTGTCAAAGGAGGAGCAGCAATGCTGGGGCTGACGAGCATTCAGCAAACAGCTCACCGACTAGAAGATAGTTTTAAAGTATTAAAAGAGTGCAGCGTTAAAGTAGACCAACAGCTAGAGTCCCTGTTTCTGCGAATTTTTGACACATTGCAAGGGCTGTTAGAGCAACTGTCGGGGCCTTTTGGACTGACAGAAGAATTGGGAGAACAGATGGTTCGAGAATTAGAACCAGTATTTGAAGAACTTAATGGGCACTTGGGGGGACTCGTTGGACACGGAGAATACCATGCATACGAGAGCAGCGCTCTGGCCGTACCCGAACCAGTTATGGCGGGGATGGGAGTCGGGGCGTTGGCCTCATCAAGGAGTATTCAGGATTCGCGGTCAGTTTATGCACCTGATGCCAGAGCAACAGAAGACAGCGCGCTGCAGCTAGTATTTGACTCGGACGTACCGGCGAGGATGCGGGAACTTCTGCAAGAGTTCAAACAGCCCGAAGGGCCAGAAAGCAGGCGGCAACTCAAGAACATTTGTCGGAACTTGCTCAGGGCGGGGGAAGAATTTGAACTGCCCTGCTGGATAGAATTGATCCAAGCTGTATCCAAGGCGATCGCCAACCCAGACAATACCTACCGTACCTTAGCCCCAACGGTGATCAAAGACATCAAACAAGCGCAAGAACTGGTCATTTCTGGTCTAGAATCGTCGATCGCACCAAGTGCAAAACTTCTGGCGCTGCAGCCGGCTGTTCTGGTTCCAGAAACAGATTTTGAAGATTTGCTGGCCTTCGCTCAACCGAGTAAATCCGGGAAAAATGTGGTTTCTGTTGAGGATGAGGCCTGGGATCTGGTGGGATCGGGCGATGCCCCGGATGGATTGAACAAGTTGCTGCCGACTATTTCGGGGCTGAGTATAGACGAGCTGTTCGACCAACTCGACAGTGGCAACAGCAACGATGAAAGTGGCATTCGATCGTCCCAGTTCGACGCGGATTCCGCCTTCGCAGAATCGGATATAGAGACGGGTGCATTTAGAGGCTCGACCCGCACCGGCCCGGAAGTGGGCGCGGCAGAACTCAACACTTTAGCTGACTTGTTTGACGGCGAGTCCCCGGATCTCGACGGCGCTTGGGAAGAAGAAGAAGACCTCGACTATGCACAGTCTTCTGGGATATCGGCGGGAATGCTGGGGTCAGACGATGACAATTCCGGCGATTTTACTGATTTGTTGTTTGACGAATACGATGCGGAAAGTTCCGAAACGAACACGAAGCCTCCGATTGATGACCTGACGAGTTTGTTTGGGGAGGATTTGCTGTTTGGAGAGGAGGCAGAGGGCACGGCAGTAGCTGCCGGTCAGAAAAATGCGGGTTCGAGCCAGCGGTTAACTCGCAAACAGGTTAAAACGGGTAACGGTAAGGGCGGTTTGGAGCGGCGAGACGAGACGGTGGCCCCAGCCAGGGGACAAGCTGACGAAGATGCTCTCGGTACGCTTTTGGACGAAGTGGCTGCCCAAACTTCTGCAGGTGGTACGGACAATGCTGATTTCGAGAACTTGTTCAGCGATTTAGGCTTATCTGAGGCAACAGGTGGGCTGGCAGTCTCTTCGGAGTATTCCCTGAAGTCTGAGGCTTTAGATGGAGAATCGAAGAAACCTGCAGCAGGGGGGGGCAATGATTCAGCGGAGGCCGAAGCGGTTGGTCTGCCTGAAATCGATGATTTCGAGTTGTTCTCTGAGCTTGGCGAGGATTCGGATTTGAGCGAGTTGTTGGGGATTACTTCTAATTTCCTTTCTTCAGAAGACGAAGGTGGGGAGAACGGGGGCGATCGAGCTCAAGCTGCAGGCACCGAACAAAATGAGGAAATGGGCAACGTTCTTAACATGACATCAAATTCTGATTTAGATATCTCTGCGGATGAAAACTGGCTAGAAGATTCTTTCGGCATGGAAGACGAGTCTGTGCAATCGCTCAACCTGGAAGTGGACGATACGGATTTAGATGCGCTGTTTGGGGATATGACCTCGGACGCGATTTCTGAGGATGAACAAACTGTGCGGGATGGCAAAGGATCGGCTACTTCCCGAGAAGCGGCGGATTTGGCTGAGCTGTTCGGTTCTGTACCTACGGGTACTGAGTATGACGGAGAAGCTTCGGGGCAAGCCCGTGGGAGTTGGCCCAATGATGGGCATTCAGAATTGCTGAGTGCGGATGTGGGAGTTGATGAGGGCGACTTGGGGAGTTTGTTCGAGAACAATGGTGCGGCGGTTTCCGACCAAGGCTTGGCAAATTCGGCAGAGGCTGAACTAGAGGCTTTGTCCGACGATCGTCCTGAGTCGGAAATTTTAAATGTCGAATCTGATGAGGGCGCAGCTTTCGATTTCTTGGAGGATATGTTTGGGGAAGGCATGGTGCAGCAGGGGGATGCTGGATCGGCGCCAGATGACGGCGCTGCGGATGTGAAGGAGTTGTCTGCCCAACCTGCCGATGGTTTGTTCGACCAGGCGAGTGCGGATTTGTTCGATCGAGCCGAAACAGATGCCGCCGGGGAGTTTGAGGGCGAAGATGATTTGTTTGATGCCCTGGAAACGGATTTTTCGAGTGTGGATTTAGAGGCACTGCCTGCAGAATCTCTCGATGGTATGTTTGATGGGGATGCTGACTTGCTCTCGGCGATGGAAACCGGGGCTACTCTCAACAACGAAGAGTTGGAGGGTTTTGATGATTTGTTGGATTCGATCGATGCTGAGGTTCTGGTGACTTCGGAACTGACGACGGGCTTTTGGGACGCTGAGGACGAGTCGGCCCAGGCCGATTCCTCAGAGTTAGAAGAGGCGTCGCTGGCAGACTTTTTTGGCGAGGGCGAATCAGGCGATGAGGATGCCGAAGGCAATTTTGACGATTTAGAAGCACTGTTAATTGCCGGGGGTGCGGGAGCTGTCATAGCAGCTTCTGGGAACACAAATCAGAGTCCGGTAAATACAGAAGTTTTCTCGGATCTCGAAGAACTCCTCAGCGAGAGCGCAACTATGCCGGAAATTTCTGCACCGGCGACAACTGCCAGTAAAGTTTCGCGCGCTGCTGCCGAGGAGAGCGACGACGAATTTGGCGATTTGGAAAAACTGCTGGAAGATCCCAAGGACAGTGGCCGCCAAGGGGAAGGCAATATGGGGCCGTCGGCGATCAACAGACCCAGGCGGAATGCCCGCGCGGGCGGGTTCGGCGACCAGACGATGCGGGTGCCGGTCAAGCAACTGGACAACCTCAGCAATTTGATGGGGGAACTGGTTGTGAACCGCAACAGTTTGGAGCAAGACCAAGAACGGATGCGGCAGTTTTTGGACAATTTGCTGCACCAGGTAACGCTGCTGAGCGATGTGAGCCAGCGGACTCAGGATTTCTACGAGCGGAGTCTTTTGGAGATTGCTTTGCTGGCAAACCGGCAGGGACACCGATCGGCCTGGCGCTCTGAGGATTCGGCGCACACCAGGGAAAGTGCCTGGAGACCGGAGGAAATGGACAGGTTTACTCCTTTCCACAGTTTGGCTCAGGAGATTATCGAGCTGATCGTGCGGGTACGGGAGTCGGCGGCGGACATTGAGTTTTTGGTGGATGAGGCGGATCAGGTGACTCGCCAATTGCGGCAAGTCACGACTCAACTGCAAGAAGGTTTAACTCGCGCCCGGATGAAGCCGTTTGCGGAGACAACGGACAGGCTGTTCCGGGCGGTGCGGGAAATTGCGATTAAGTGCGGCAAGCAGGCTCAATTGCAGGTTGAGGGTAAGGATATTTTGATCGACAAGATGATTGTGGATCAACTATATGACCCGATGACTCATTTGGTGAACAATGCGATTACTCACGGGATCGAAGCGCCGGAGGTGCGTCTGGCGGCTGGGAAGCCTGCAGTCGGCAGGATTACGATTCGCGCTTTCCACCAAGGGAACCAAACCGTGGTTTCGGTTTCTGATGACGGGGCCGGAATTGACCCGCAAAGGGTGAAGGCGAAGGCGATTAAGCAGGGTATGCTGACGGCGGCTCAGGCTCAGAGGATGTCTCGCTCGGAAGTTTACGATTTGCTGTTTATGCCGGGTTTCAGCACTCAGGAACAGGCGACGGAGTACGCCGGCCGGGGGGTCGGTATGAATGTGGTGCAGACTTCGTTGCAGGAAATTCGGGGCACTGTGTCGATCGATTCAACCATCGGCAAGGGGACTGTGTTTACAATCCGTTTACCTCTGGTGTTGAGCATTTCTAAGGCTCTGACTTGCATTAGCGATCGAGCTCGCATTGCTTTCCCGATGGATGGGGTCGAGGATATGATCGATGTCCCTCGCGATCAGGTGACGACGGGGGCGGACGGTTTGCCTTGCATTGAGTGGCGGGGTCAAAGCTTGCCGTTCCGGCCGCTGCGGGATCTGCTGGCTTACAGCCGCCATTTGGGTCGGGGCAGTGTTTACGGGTTCAATACTGACGATGACATGATTTCGGTGATTGTGCTGCGGTCTGCTGGCAATTTCTTGGCGGTGCAGGTGGATCAGGTTTCGACGGAACAGGAAATTGTGATCAAGCCGTTGGAGGGGCCGGTGCCGAAGCCGATCGGGATTGCTGGGGCCACGGTGCTCGGAGACGGTCGGATCGTGGCGATTGCGGACGTTCTGGAGCTGATCGATTTGGCTACTGGAAGGCTGCGGAAGGACACTGGCGGTACGCTTTGGGATGAGGGCGATCGGGCTGCTGCCGAAGCGGAACTCGAGAAGACTGAGCCGACTGTGCTGATTGTGGATGACTCGATTACGGTGCGATCGCTATTGTCGATTACTTTCGAGAAGTCTGGCTATCGTGTAGAAGAAGCTCGCGACGGTAAGGAAGCTTGGGAAAAGATGAAATCTGGTCTGCCTTGCGATATCGTTTTCTGCGATATTGAAATGCCGAGAATGGACGGTTTGGAACTACTTTCTCGGATGCAGAAGGATGCGGTTTTGTGTGAATTGCCGATCGCGATGTTGACTTCTCGCGGTGCTGACAGACACCGCCAAATGGCTTACAGTTTGGGCGCGAAAGGTTATTTCACTAAGCCTTATTTGGAGGAGCAATTGCTTGATGCTGCTTCTCGGATGTTGAAAGGTGAGGTTGTTGGTGCTCCGGTTGGTGTGTAATGTGTAAATCGGCATTTATCTGCGGTTAAAAAAGGTAATTTCTTAACCGCAGATAAGAATTGATAGACGCGGATTCACGCAGATAATCTCTAATTCATCTGCGTGAATCTGTGTTTATCTGCCTCTATCTGCGGTTGCAAAAAAGGGAATTTGTTAACCGCAGATGAAAATGGATTGACGCAGATTAACGCACATTTAGCTCGCGCTTTCGGTTTTGGTGGTAGGCTGGGAATGTGGGGTGTAGCGGAAGGGCGATCGAGGTTATGAATGACGGCTGAAGAACTTTTAGAAAAATACGCCAAAGGCGAACGAAGCTTTGGGGGACAACTGTTAAGCGGGATAGACCTCAAAGGTGCAGACTTGAGTGGCATACACCTAGTGAATGCAAATCTGTCGGGAGCTGATTTGAGTGAGGCCACTTTGAATGGTGCAGACCTCCGAGGAGCAAACTTCAGTAGAGCATCCTTGGTAGGAGCAAACTTAAGTGGGGTGACAGGTAATGTCAACTTCAGTTTTGCAGACCTCAGCGGTGCTGACTTGAGTATGGCAAACCTCACTGGAGCCAATTTGAGTAATACTAAACTGGACAATGCAAACCTAAGTGGTGCTCAATTAATCTCTCTATGGTTAACTAAAGCTTCCTTGAAGGAAGCAAATTTAAAGAGAGCAAATCTGAGCAAGTCAAATTTGACGAGGGCAAACTTGACAGGAGCAGAATTGATTCAAGTGAACTTAGAGGGTGCTAACCTCCAAAATGCCAATCTCCAGAAAGCCAAACTCCGAGGAGTCAATCTGTCTGCACTTAACTTATCAGGCATGAATCTGGCTGAGGCGGATATTAGTGCAGCGGACCTCACAGGAACCAATTTGAAAAAAGCCTGTCTGGCAGGGACAAATCTCGAAAGAGCGATTCTTCAAAAAGCAAATTTGATAAGAGCAAATCTGGAGGAAGCCTACCTTCAGGAAGCAGACTTGACTGATGCTCAAACCTATGATTGGAATATTAAAAATGCAGGCTTGACTGGTGCGATAATGCCAGATGGAGAAATCTACCAGCCAGAAATCTCAGAACCAGAAATCGACTACAAACCGGAAACCTCTCAACAAGAATCCCAAAAAGTGACATCTATGACCCGCAAAATTATTCGTACTGACAAAGCACCGGCACCCGTGGGCCCTTACAATCAAGCGATCGCCGCTACGGGCACTATGCTGTTTGTAGCTGGTCAAATTGCGATCGACATTAGACTAAACGATATTGTCTACACCGACGATGTGGCAAAACAAACCGAACAAGTTATGGCAAATCTCGAAGCCATTCTCACAGAAGCGGGCGCTACTTGGTTGGATGTCGTAAAAACTACGGTTTTCCTCAAAGATATGAATGATTTTGCCGCCGTGAATGCGGTTTATGCGAAATATTTTGATGCGGAAACTGCACCGGCGCGCGCTTGTGTGGAGGTTTCGCGTTTGCCGAAAGATGTGTTAGTAGAGATTGACTGTATTGCGGTTATTTAACGTGAGTTAGAGTGCTGACCTGGCACGTCGATCGGATCGACGTGCCAGGTATATAGAGTCTGACTCCTCAAGCTGCAATAGTCTCACTACTTCTTCAAATTAGCAGGAGTTTAACTTAAGTGCCAAATAGTTTGCTAAACTTATTCATAGTTAATCACGCTTGAGGGAGTTTTATGTTTGCCATCAAACGAGCGCTAAAACTAAATAATAAGGAAGCGACGTTGATGGCAAAACACGCAGGATTCCGGCGCGTGGTTTTTAACTTTGGATTGAGCTTGCGGACTCAAATGTACAGTGATGGGAAATTTACCGACTCGAAGGTAATCAACGAAGTCAAGAAAGTTCTCACCAACTACGTCAAGAAAAAACCTGAATTTGCTTGGATGAATCAGTTATCCAGTCGAGTTTATCAAAATGCGTTAATCGATTTGAAAGATGCGTTTAGTCGCTACCGTTCTGGTTCTTCAGGTCATCCGAAATTTGCTAGCCGACGCTCCGGTCAATCTTTCACTGTTGACTCGTCGAACGGTAAAGTTTTGTTAGCCGCTGGCAGCAAGATCAAGATTCCTACTTTGGGAACTTTTCGACTCTATGAACCATTAGAATGCAGTTTCATCTCTCAAACTTTTACTATTTCAAAAGAAGGGAATCGCTGGTTCGTTTCCTTCTGCGTTGACGCAGAGCGCTTGCCCGTCCAGCACTTTGAAGGCTCCGTGGGAATTGATGTCGGCATCAAGTATGCGGCCACGCTATCAACCCAGCAGACTTTTGATGCACCAAAGCCGCTAAAACAAGCGAAAACCAAGCTTGCTACTTTACAGCGCCAAGCATCAAAACAGGTAAAAGGCTCTCGCAATCAGCGCAAAACTTACAGCAAAATTAGTCAGCTTCATGCCCGGATAGCTCGCATTCGTTTGGACTTTCTCCACAAGTTGACAACTTATTTAGCCAAAACTTTCAGGGTAATTAAGATTGAGAACTTAAACGTTCAAGGAATGATGGCAAATCACAAATTAGCCGGGGCAATATCTGACCTTGGATTTTACGAATTCAAACGTCAACTCGACTACAAGTGCCAAATGTACGGAGCTAATTTAGTGTTGGTAGACCAGTGGTTTCCCAGCAGCAAGACTTGCTCGAATTGTGGCACAAAAAAAGATATGCCACTAAGCGTTCGGACTTTTGACTGTCCTGCTTGCGGTATATCTTTAGATCGCGATTGGAATGCAAGCGTTAATATTTTAAACTGGGAACCCTCGGCTTGAGGGAGATAGCCTACTTATCTTGGGATTAGCCGTCTACCCAATAGCGTAGGAAGTGAACTAAAAACTGTGTCTGAAAATGAGTTTAGACAAGTTTAGATAAGTTTTACGAAGCAGTTTCAGGTACAACCCAGTAGTAGACTGTTCTCTCGCCCACTTTTACTACCTGCTCAGGTTTCCAGTCGCCCATATCGAATTCATGGGACACAATGCGCGTACCTGGTTTTAATTCACTGAGTAATTTGGGGCGCAGTTTTATGTTAAGTTCTGGCAGTAGGTAAAGCGTGACAACTGTTGCCTCACTGAAGTCTGTTTGGAATAAATCTTCCTGACGAAACTCGACACGATCGGTCACGCCAGCCTTTTTGGCGTTCTCGTTAGCTTCTCGAATGCGTTCTGGGCTGATGTCAATACCAATGCCCCGCGCGCCAACCTTTTGAGCGGCTGCAATCACAATCCTACCGTCGCCACTACCTAGGTCGTAAACCACGTCATTGGATTGCACGTTTGCGAGCCGCAGCATTTCATTCACAACCGGTACAGGCGTTGGAACGTAAACGACATCGGGTTGACGAGTGGGAGCTTCTGTTGTGGGGCTAGGACTCGCTTGAGCTAGATCAGAAACAGAATTAGTTTGGGATGTGGCAGCCGGGGTGGGAGCCACTGTCTCAAAGTTACGTTGTTCGCTACAGCCGATCGCAGCAAAACTGAGAATGCTAACGCCAACAAAGACTGATTGCCTAATGGTTTTGAGTTGCATGATCGTAAATCTCCAAAAAAAGTTGCTATGTAGTATGACGGGCAAAGGGAATACCCAGTAGAACAACGATGACCCCTACGATCGCGCCGATGCCTGTATAGACCAGACTGGAATAGAGCAAATAGCCACAAATGGCGCAGAACATTATGGGAACGATCGGGTAAAGCGGTACGCTAAACGGGCGGAGTTGATCAGGTTCTCGAATGCGTAAAACAATTAACGACAGGGTGCTGATCAAAAAGAAAAACCAGAAAATGGGGGCAGTGTAGTCCACCATTGTTTCAAATCCTTTGCGGGTGAAGGTTCCCAGCCCAATCAGCGTCAGCGCGATCGCACCTTGCAATAAATAAGCGGTTGTTGGTGAACTCGGATGCGGGTGCCAGCGTCCCAACCAGCGAAACGCAGACCTATCCTGCCCCAGAGCAAAGCTGCTGCGTGCCCCCGTAAAGATGCTGCCGTTGATCGACCCCAGCGTGGCGGTCACAACCAGTAAACTCACAAACGTGGCTCCCGGTTCACCCAGCACTCGCCGCAGTAAATCTGATGCAACGGCTTGAGAGTCTGCCATGCCTGCGATACCCAATCCCCGCAGATATGCCAGATTAATCAGCAGATAAAGTGCTGTAATGATGCCAATGCTCCAGAGGAACGATCGCAAAATATTGCGCTGCGGGTGGTGAATTTCGGCAGAAATGTAAGCGGCTTCATTCCAACCACCATAGGACAGCAGCACGAAGACCAGCGCTAAGCCCCAGGAAGAGGTAGGAGAGGCATCGAAGGGAAGGGGCCCGACGGGAGGAGGGGAGGATGCCAGACCAACCACGATCACTAGGAGTAAGCCTAAAACGAGTATCACCGCTAGCCAGTTCTGGAGGCCTTTACTCTGGCGCAGTCCAATGATGTTCAGCATTGTGAGCAGGGCGATTGCGACTGCTGCGTAAATTGCAGGCGAGTAGCCACCTAGTCGAAATAGCTCCGAGGCATAGTCGCCAAACACAAATGCCAGCAGCGCGATCGAGCCAGTCTGAATCACAGTCATGCGCGCCCAAGCAAATAAAACCGCGATCGGTTGCCCAAATGCCCGTTTCAGGTAGTAGTAGTTGCCGCCGACATGGGGATAAGTCGTTGCCAATTCGGCGTAGCAAAGTGCCCCCAGCAATGACACAACACCGCCCATTAGCCAGACTCCTATGACACCACCAACCGTTCCGGTATTAGCAGCGA
Organism: Microcoleus sp. w2-18bC1; assembly: GCF_036700365.1. Lineage (NCBI taxonomy): Bacteria > Bacillati > Cyanobacteriota > Cyanophyceae > Oscillatoriales > Microcoleaceae > Microcoleus > Microcoleus sp. w2-18bC1. Next base: position 91,030 of record NZ_JAUBOS010000010.1, on the reverse strand, counting down.
CCAGAGCAGGGGTTTCAAAAATGCCTGCGCCGATTACTAGCCCGACAATCAAGGCGATCGCTTCAATTAGAGTAATAGAGGGTTTTGGAGTCCCTGTTTGGGGTTCGTTACGTTCCACCAGTGCAGTGTTCTCTAATCTATCCACAGTTTTAGCTTCTCAACGAGTAGAATTTGTAACGACACCCAGGCGTAAAGCAATTTCCGTTTTGCCCAAAAATCCGACGCCCACTCAGAAGAATTAAAATTCCTGCGATACCAGAAATTAAAAAGAGTTGCTGGAAACGTGAACTGTTCATCCTCAAAAATCTATTGAGGAGAGGGTTGACAATCAAGGTCTACTCTTAGCGTCAACAGCAAATGTGACTCAAAGGTGACAATCCCCACATTTCTCCAATTAATTACTGGGAGCCTATCGATATTACAGAAGACACAATTTCTAGTCCTTCTCATCACAGGCACTAAATCCCTGCTTAGGATCGGCGGCACTCGATCTATTTCCCACTCGCGAATGGTGCAGCAATTTTTCGATCATCCGCTTAGTTCTTAATACGGTAGCTGATCAATTTGCGGACATTTTCAACCGGCATTGCTAATTCTTGGGCGATCGTTGCTTCGACCTGACTGGCTTGGGTTACTGGAAACTCGTATTCCAGCTTCTTTAGAGTTGAGTCACTGGTGTTGACAAAAATAGTGGTAACACCTAGGCTGCGATCGATTTCTGCATTTATGGTCAAGATTGTTACTGGTAATCTCCGATTTAACGGTCTATCTGCCTGGAGTTTGTGGACAGAGTTATAAGGACGGCTGAGAACTTGAACCGCGAGGAAGTTACCTGTAGTCCAGAATAAGGCTGCTACCAAAGGCAGGGGTAACCAGAATTCCCAGGCAGCGCGGTGTAGAAGCGGTAGGAGGCGAGGTAAAGCCATTGGAATGTTGGATTTTAGATTTAGATGGCTCGAAATAATCTGGAGAAACTACCAACATTTTAGTTAGCAACAGATTGGCATAAATCTTACCTGTGATGGAGGCTTTGCCTAAATTTCTTCTCTACCATACGTAAAATTTGCCAAACAATGGTTAGACGGATGCGAATTCTCCTGGTAGAAGACGATGTAGATCAACTGGAGCCACTTCAAGCTGCTCTCTCTGAGGCTGGACATATTGTCGATGGTGTAGAAGATGGGGCGACGGCCCAGTGGATTTTATCGAAGCGGGACTATGATCTGTTGATCCTGGATTGGTTATTACCTGAGATCAGTGGCTTAAGCTTATGCCAGCAATACCGCCGTCTGGGAAAAACGGCCCCAGTGTTGCTGTTGACTGCCAAAGATGCGATTGTTGACAAAATTAGCGGTTTAGACGCTGGAGCTGATGATTATCTGATCAAACCTGCCGATGTGTTTGAACTGCTGGCACGGGTGCGGGCATTGGGACGACGATCGCCACTTTGGAAAGGAGATACTTTACAGGTTGAAGATATGACTCTACATCTATCAACGCTGACTATTGAACGGGGGGAGCAAAGTATGCAGTTATCGACTCGTGAATTTCTATTTCTAGAGTATCTGATGCGCCATCCGCGTCAGATACTCTCCCGTAGCCAAATAGAACAAGCTTTGTGGGAGTGGGGCAGCGAACCGGAGAGTAATGCGATTACTGTCCTAGTGCGTCGTCTGCGGCAGCGATTGCAGATGATAGGTGCTGTCCGTTGGCTAGAAACCGTATATGGTATGGGATATCGCTTGAATCCAGATGTTTAATCGTAGCCGCCGCAATCTTGCCCACTGGTTTACGCTCTCGATGGGGGCTATTCTGATCATTTTTGCAGGGATCATTTACTACCAGCGAGCAGTTAACCGCTTAGAAGAGAGCGATCGACTACTCTACAAAAAAGCAAGAGTCATGGCTGCCAATATTGACTATGGTTTGCGGCAGGGAAAAGAACACATCGATCTGAGTAACGTTCCGATTCTTGGGAATTATTCTCCTCCCTCTGACAGTGAAGTTGTTTATGCTCGGTGGTATTCAGCGACTGGACAACTGCAACAGTTTTATGGGGCGCAGCCCTCGGCTCAGATTCAGGCTCGCGCGGCGTTTCAAACCATTCAGTCTTCCCCCGAGTGGCTGCGACAATTAACGCTTCCGGTTGACTACAAGGGACGCACGATTGGCTACCTCCAGATTGCCATCCCATTGACTGATGCTCAGAAAACACTGAGAGAGTTACTGATGGTAATGGTGGTAACATTGCCCTTGACCCTGGGCGCGATTAGTCTAGTAGGTTGGTTTTTAGGCGGATTGGCTATGCAACCCATTCAAAACGCCTATGCCCAAATGCAACGATTTACATCTGATGCTTCCCACGAACTAAGAGCACCGCTTGCCACCATACTCAGCAATGCCCAAGTTGGCTTACTCAGCCCAGTCGATGCCGGCAAGCCTAAGCACTCTCGATTGGAAAAGATTGCTGAAACGGCTAAGTCGATGAATCGGTTGGTGACTGATCTCTTGTTTTTAGCACGACAGGCAGGACAGTTAGACGCAAACTCGATTCAATCGATTCACTTGAATGACCTGTTAAAAGATACGATCGCCACTTCATCAATACAGGGTGTTGCCCAGCATTTAAGACTTCATTTAGAACTGCCTGAAGAGAGAGTTATGATCAAAGGCAATTCTGATTTATTAAAACAAGCTATCACTAATCTACTCACCAATGCCTGCAAATATACCTTACCTGAAGGAACAGTGTGGCTGCGGTTATTGAATCAGTCTCATCGCATTTTAATTCAAATAGAAGATAGGGGAATCGGCATTCCAGAGGCAGATTTGCCACACATTTTTGATCGATTTTACCGAGTTGATGAGGTACGAACACGGAAGAAAGGCGGCTCTGGATTGGGATTGGCGATCGCCCAGCAAATTGTGGAAGCTCACGGCGGACACCTAACAGTAAGTAGCGAGGTTGGGAAAGGTTCTCTGTTTCAAATAGAACTGCCCCTGTCAATCGATTTTAGATTTTAGATTTTAGATTTTAGATTTGAAGCATTGACTTGCGCGAGATAAATTCGGGGGCTCCTTTATCGGATACAGGTTTTTTATTTCTGGACGGATGAATCACGTGGCGGGTATCCTGGATGCTTTCGGTCATAGAAGATATCCTGCGGCTATAACGGGGACATAGAAGATTGTCACTCTTGAATCACAGTTGCGATCGATTATGTAGTTACGGTTTCAACCGCCGAGGGTAAAGTGCGCGACTTTATTAACTTCCACAGCCGATCGCACTTTTGTCGATCTGTCGCTGTCGCGCACCTACTCCCAAATCAATCTGAAACAATCAGATTTCATCTCAATTAGCAATTAGCAATTACTAATCACCAGTTAGCAATTAGCAATTAGCAATTACTCTACAAGTAATTACCAATTACCAACCGTAAACTATTTATTCAGCGCTTCGCGGGCGGCTACCGCTTCGTCGGGATGAATATTCAAGCGGGTCAAATTAATTCGACCTTTGTTGTCAATTTCTCGTACTTTGACAATCACTTCATCGTTCACAGCTAACTCGTCTTCCACTTTGCCAACGCGGTAGTCCGCTAACTGGGAAATGTGAATCATTCCTTCTTTTCCGGGCAAAATTTCCACAAAAGCGCCGATCGGAATAATTCGAGTTACACGGCCGACATACACATCTCCTGCATTCAACTTGCGCGTCATGCCTTGGACAATGTTGTAAGCCCGCTGAGCTTTTTCGCTGTCGTTGCCAGCAATTGTCACGGTTCCGTCGTCTTCAATGTCAATTTTGACACCGGTTTCTTCGGTGATGGCTTTGATCGTTTTGCCACCAGGCCCAATTACCAAACCGATAAATTCTGGATCGATTTTCAGGGTTAGCAAACGCGGTGCAAACGGCGACATTTCCTTGCGGGGAGTGTCGATGGTTGCCAGCATTCTTTCTAAAATGTGCAGTCTGGCTGGTTTGGCTTGTCGGATGGCGGTGGCAATCACATCTAAGGGCAAACCTTTGATTTTCATGTCCATCTGCAAAGCAGTAATGCCGGTGTCGGTACCGGCTACTTTGAAGTCCATGTCGCCTAAGAAGTCTTCAATTGCCTGAATGTCAGTCAAAATTCGGACTTCATCGCCTTCTTTAATTAAGCCCATTGCCGCGCCGCTGACGGGTTGGGAAAGGGGAACGCCTGCATCCATTAATGCTAGCGTTGAGGCGCAAACTGAACCCATTGAGGTGGAACCGTCGGAAGAAAGGATTTCGGAAACTACGCGAATCACATAGGGGAAATCTTCTTTGGATGGCAACACGGGCAGCAAAGCGCGTTCTGCGAGGGCTCCGTGACCGATTTCTCGGCGGCCGGGCGATCGCATCGGCTTGGTTTCTCCTACCGAAAACGGCGGGAAATTGTAGTGATGCAGGTAGCGTTTGTCTTGCTGCGGGTGCAAGTCGTCTCCTAAGTCTTGGGCGTCGCCTGGGGTTCCCAGGGTAGCTGCGGACAAGACTTGGGTTAACCCCCGATTAAACAACGCACAGCCGTGTACTCGCGACGGCAGCACGCCTACGCGACAAGAAACGGGTCGCACCTCGTCTAGCTTGCGACCGTCTACGCGAATGCCATCTTCGAGGATCTGCTTCCGCATCATTTTTTTGGTAACGTCTTTGAAAACGTTGCCGATCGCCTTGCTGTTGGCGCTGGCGGCTAGTTTTACCGGATCGTCTTCGGCAAGTTCGGCGATCGCAGATTCGACTGCATTTGCCTTAACTTCGTCCAAAGCTGCATTCCGTATTGTTTTGTCTTTTTCAAATCTTGACAAAATGATGCGGATGGGTTCTTGGGCGCGATCGCGAATGAAGTTTTCTAGGGCCGAATCTTGGGATGGCCGTTCCTCTACCACCAAATCGATACCCAATTCCGCCATAATTTCGCGCTGGGCTTGAATCAAGTCACAGGCTGCTTCATAGCCGAAGTCGATCGCCTCGATGATATCCTGTTCCGGCAACTGGTTGGCGCCGGCTTCTACCATGATTACTCCGTCAGGAGAACCAGCTACCACGAGATCCAACTCGCCTTCTCTGATTTCGCTGTAAGTTGGGTTGATGATGAAATCATCTCCTACCAAACCGACTCGCACCGCAGCCATCGGCCCGTAAAACGGCATTTTCGCCAGCAGTATCGCTACTGAAGCCCCCGTCACCGCCAAAACATCCGGTGGCACTTGTTCGTCCATCGAAACCGTTGTGGCTACAACTTGGATGTCATCTCGCAGCCAGCTTGGAAATAGGGGACGCAGGGGTCGATCAATCAAACGACCCGTCAGAGTCACTTTTTCTGGGGGACGCCCTTCCCGGCGCAAAAATCCACCGGGAATTTTACCGCCAGCGTAGAGTCTCTCTTCGTAATCCACCAACAGGGGCAGGAAATCAATTCCCTCTCTCCCCTGCGATCGAGTCGCTGTCACCAAAACGGCCGTGTCACCCGACTGAATCAAAACTGCACCGCCTGCTTGAGGCGCTAGTAAACCAATCTTCAGTCTAATATCCCGTCCATCGAAGGATATTGACTTGTCTATCTCTACCATGTAGCACTGCTTCCTTATCTACCACATTCTTTCTCTGTCGGGATCGTAACATTACCACAGGATGTTTGAGAGTCCGACGCCAAAAGACAGGGATAATCGCCTCGCGATCGACTGTCTGCGTCTGGCTTATAAGCATTTATACTCTCGAATTATTTTTTGCAGTCTGGGGTCGATTCTCTGGTCGATCGTCCGCTAAACGCCTTCCATAGATGGTACGATCAATTTTCGTTTGGGAATTGGGACGTTGAAGGAAGAAGGAAGAGGGATTTAGTTATCTAGGCCTGGCAATAAGCGGTAAGGTGTGCCCTAAGTACCTAAATATACAGGTTCTACCTAATTCCTATCTGGCTCAAAATTTCCTCGGTTTGTTTTAAATAAAATTTTCACAAATTCCATATAAATGCTGTAGTCAACCTCGCACTTAAATACAAATATCAGGGTAAAAAAATATGGCAATTTTACACGGCAGTTGGCTCCTAGAGGATGAGAAAAATTGCTTATTTATATGGGGAGAAACTTGGCGAAAAATAGGGGCAATTGACACCAAGGTGGGGATAAATCTACAGCATCCCTTAGCTATGACCGAAGCTGAATTTAAGAGTTTCCTAAATTCCTTGCAACAGTCGGGAAAACTGGATTGGCAATTACCGGAAACCGCAGAAACTCCACCGGAAAAAAGCAAAAAAACTAGGCGATCGCCTAAAACTCAAAACGCAGCAGAAATTCCCGCCCAAAACTCCTCGATTAAAAGGGAAATTCGGGCGATCGCACTTCCCACCCAAATCTCAGAATCAAACGCAACTCTGATGCCGCAGCACTCAGCAGCAGCACTTGAGGAACCCACTAAAACCGAGGAAATTTACCTTTATCCCTGGCAAGTCCAGGGTTTTTGTCTCAACCCTCAAGCAGCTTTTGTTTTCTTGCAATCACTACCCCTTAACAGCACAGAAACAGACTCTTTTGTCGGCTCAGATTTGCGTTTTTGGTCTCATATTGCTAGGTGGAGTTTGGATTTGTTGGCAAGATGCAAGTTTTTGCCTGGATTGGAGAAACAGTCGGACGGTTCTGCTATTGCCAAATGGCAACCGTTGTTAGATAGTTCTACAGATACACTCCGCCTCGCCACTTTTGTCAAGCAAATGCCGACGGCTTGCAGAACATATCAGAAGAAGGAAGAAGGAAGTTCGGCAACGGATTCTGTAACGGATGTAACGGATGTCAGGAAGAAGGAAGAAGGAAGAAGGAAGAAGGAAGAAGGAAGAGGGGAAAAGGAAGAAGGAAGAGGGGAAAAAGAAGGAAGAGGGGAAAAGGAAGAAGAATCTAGTCAATTGCCTTTAGCGGTCGATTTGCCGATGGGGGCGGAGGAATTGGTGTTAGGCTTTTTGAGCAGTATTGTAGATAGTCAAGTGCGATCCTCTTCGAGGGCTGCGCTAACGACTGGTAGCTTTACTTTAGACATCAAAGCAGTTTCTCCTGTGCGCGACTGGCTGCAAGCTTTGCAGCAGGAATCTGGAATTGTGCAAGTAGAAACAGCAGCATTGGAAAACTTGGCAACCAAGCTGAGTGCTTGGACTGCACCGCTGCAAAACCAATTATCTCAACACAATCAATTTCGCACTTGCTTTCAACTCATACCACCAGCGCCCGGTAAAGCCGACTGGAGTTTAAATTATTGCTTGCAAGCAGCAGATGAAGCAGAATTTTTGGTAGACGCGACAACCATTTGGAACAACTCAGTCGAGCGTTTGAATTATGCAGGCAGGACTATAGAATTACCTCAAGAAACTTTGCTCAGCGGCTTGGGCTTAGCCTCAAAACTCTATCCGTTAATTGAACCGAGTTTGCAAGCACAGCGGCCTCAATCTTGTCTTTTAAAACCGTTAGATGCCTACAATTTTATCAAGTCTGTGGCTTGGCGTTTTACTGATAGCGGATTGGGCGTAGTTTTGCCGCCTAGTTTGACAAAGACGGATGGTTGGGCGAGTCGCTTGGGTTTGAGCATTCAAGCGGAAACTCCGAAAGTGACTCCGGCGAAAGGTGGGCTGGGATTGCAAAGTCTGCTAAATTTTAAGTGGGAATTGACGATCGGCGGACAGCGCATTTCTAAGGCAGAATTTGACAGATTGACCGCGTTGAATTCGCCTTTGGTGGAAATTAACGGCGAGTGGGTGGAGTTGCGCGCGCCGGATGTGAAAGCGGCTCAAACTTTTTTTGCCAGCCGCAAAGAGCAAATGACTCTTTCTTTGGAGGATGCTTTGCGTTTGGCGTCGGGCGATACTCAGATGATCGAAAAATTGCCTGTGGTGAATTTTGAGGCTACGGGTCAACTTCAGGAATTGTTGAATACTTTGAGCGATAATCAAGCGGTAAGTGCGATCGCAACTCCGGCTAGTTTCCGAGGACAATTGCGGCCTTATCAAGCGCTAGGAGCAGGCTGGTTAGCATTCTTAGAACGCTGGGGTTTGGGCGCTTGTCTCGCGGACGATATGGGGCTCGGTAAATGCGCCTTACCACAAACTTTGCTTTTTGTCAATGGTTTTTTACAAAAAGCTGAAAAAATATGGGAAACTTATGCCGGAAAAACAGAATTCGACGGTGAGGGCTTTTGGTCTGAACCTAACGAGCAATTATTGGTAAATTCCATAAATCAGGAAACAGGCAAAATTGTACAGGCGACTATTCGACGGCTTTACCGGCAGCAAGTGCAAGAAAAGTTGCGAACCATCAAACTACAAGATGGTAGCAGCATCACAATTACCCGCCGCCACAAATTGTTAGGACGCGATGGCTGGACAAATGACCTCAAGGTTGGAGATTATGTTTGCGTTCCTGCTAAATTGTATTGGGAAGGAAAGCCGGAAGATCCCGATTTGGTCAAGTTTCTGGCTTGGCAGATTGCTGAGGGATATGAGCAGCGCGATCGAGCTGTACTCTCGATCGCACAAAAAGATGCGACAGTTCTTCAAGAGTTACGTGTCGCACTGCACCGGATCGGCAAAAAGTATGGAGTAAAAATCAATAATCCTGCTGTTCGTACTCGTGCTAAGCAGACAGCAGCAGACTTGGTTGTATGTAGTCGATCGTACCAAAGCTTTCTTGAGTCTAAAGGCTACGAGTGGGGGAAGCTGTCAGCCGAGAAAAGCTTCCCGCAATTTATCATGCAAGCCAATCTTGACACCATACGGATTTTCCTCAAAAACTACTTTGATGCTGAAGGTTCTGTCTTCCTTAACACGCGAAATATCGAAATTAGCACCGCTTCGCCTTTAATCATCCAACAACTTTCTACACTGCTGCGGCGCTTTGGAATTTGGCTGCGAATCGCCACCAGACAGAAATGCGCCACCAATGGCAGCGGGATTTTTCGCACCTATTATATTGGCACTTTCGGCGGTAACTCAGCGCGCATATTTTTGCAGGAAATTGGCTTCGGTTATCCCGAAAAACAGCGTAAATTAGAGCAGAATTGCGAATCGGCTTGCAACACCAATGTTGAGGGAATTCCTGCTTCCGATATCGTCGCTCGTGCAGTGGAAATTACAAAATTACCATTGCGCCATTTCGGAATGCACAACCCGGTTTACATCAACGGTTCTCAGGAGTTTTCCCACAGGAGTCTGGCCAGGGTAGTCGCAGGGATGGAAAATATTTTAAATGGCTCGGCAGAACAAGAATACCGTCAGCTCAAGCCTTCAAAGTGGACGAATCAAACTTTAGAAGCTTATGCAAATTTAGACACACAACAGCTAGATACAATCAGAGAAGGCTTACAACTTTTTCTAGACCAAGAAGTATTTTATTGCAGAATAGAAGAAATTGAGGATTTTGAGTACAGTGGGTGGGTTTATGATTTTGAGGTGAGCAAGCATCACAATTTTGTTGCCAATAATATCTTGTGCCACAATACTATTCAGCTTATTACTTTTCTCCTGCACTTACAGGAACAAGATGCCCTAGAAGCGCCAACATTACTGGTTTGTCCCACATCAGTATTGGGCAATTGGGAGCGCGAAGTCAAGAAATTTGGCCCGACGCTGAAAGTGTTAGTTCACCACGGAGACAAACGCCCTAAAGGCAAAGCATTTGCGACGGCAATTAAGGGAAAGGATTTAATAATTACCAGTTACGCGCTGGTGTTTCGGGATGCTAAGGAATTTCAAGGCATTAAATGGCAAGGATTGGTTTTGGATGAAGCGCAAAATATTAAAAATTCCGAGGCGAAGCAGTCGCAAGCGGTGCGACAAATCGAGGCATCTTTTAGAATTGCGCTGACGGGAACTCCCGTGGAAAATAGACTGCAAGAATTGTGGTCTATTTTGGACTTTCTCAATCCTGGCTATTTGGGGCCGCGCAATTTCTTTCAGCGCCGATTTGCAATTCCGATCGAGAAATACGGCGATCGAGAATCTTTGCAGACTTTGCGATCGCTCGTTCGGCCTTTCATCCTCCGCCGCCTGAAAACTGACAAAGAAATCATCCAAGATTTGCCCGAAAAACAGGAGATGACTGTGTTTTGCGGGCTGGCGGCTCAACAGGCGGTATTATATCAGAAAATAGTCGAAGAGTCAATAGCTGAATTAGACTCAGCCGAAGGCATTCAGCGTCGCGGAATGATTCTGGCTTTGCTGGTAAAACTCAAGCAACTTTGCAACCATCCGGCTCTTGTGAAAGCAGAAGCAAAGCCGAAAGAATTGGAGATTAAGAGTCAGGAATCGGGGAAATTGCAGCGGTTGGTGGAAATGTTAGAAGAGGTGCTCGCGGAGGGCGATCGGGCTTTAATTTTCACTCAATTTGCTGAATGGGGAAAACTCCTGAAACCACATCTAGAACAGCATTTAGGGCGAGAAGTTTTGTTCTTGTACGGAGGAATTCGGCAACAGCAGCGGGAAGAAATGATCGATCGCTTCCAGCACGACCCCCAAGGCCCGCCGATTATGATTTTATCTTTAAAAGCAGGCGGGACAGGTTTGAACTTAACCAGAGCAACTCACGTTTTCCACTATGACAGATGGTGGAATCCTGCAGTCGAAAATCAGGCAACTGACCGCGTATTTCGCATCGGTCAAACCCGCAATGTACAAGTTCACAAATTTGTCTGCACAGGTACGTTAGAGGAGAAAATACACGATATGATCGAAAGCAAAAAAGCGTTAGCCGAACAAGTTGTCAGCGCTGGCGAAAACTGGCTCACCGAGCTAGATACAGACCAACTTCGGAATTTACTGATTCTCGATCGCAATGCTATTATAGAAACAGAAGAATAATAATATAGCATTTCTCATAAAGATCACGTGCTATCGGTCATAGGGCATAGGGCATAGGGCATAGGGCATACCTCACTTTCTTGAGAACCGCTATATAACCCATTCCAAACAGCATGACACGGAAGTTACGAATACACGGATAGCTGTTTTTTTCTTTCTGAATTCAACATCCCAATTACCAATGCCCAATGCCCGATGCCCTATGACCGATGCCCAATTCCCAATTCCCAAATAAATGATTGACAGAGAATGGTGGACACAACAGTGGTTAGATTTAATCAATACCTATCGCTTCAAAAAGCGCTTAGAACGTGGCTGGCAATATGCGCGCGAAGGTAAAGTTCTCAGCATTAAATTCCCTAACCAAGAAGTAATTGCCGTAGTTCAAGGCACTGATCCAAAACCCTATCAAGTTTCTTTAGGCCTAGACACCTTAAGCGATGAAGATTGGGATTATGTGATTGAAAATATGTCTCAAAGAGCAGTTTTTTCAGCTAAACTCTTAGCAGGAGAAATGCCGCACAATATTGAAGATGTATTTGCAGCGGCGGGCAAAACGCTATTTCCGTTAAGTTTATCTGATATTCGATCGCGCTGTAGCTGTCCTGACCCGCAAAACCCTTGCAAACACATCAGTGCAGTATACTACTTATTGGGCGATCGCTTCAGTGAAGACCCCTTCGTACTCTTTCAACTGCGGGGGAGAACCAAAGAGCAAATTTTGACAGCACTTCGTCAAAGACGAGGTACGCAAGGAGAGGAAAATTCTCAACTCAACTCCGGCGAAAATGCGCCCACAGCGAATTCTAAATTGCCAAAGGTCGATCGCTTTTGGGAATACAATCAGCAGCTAGAATCATCTTTAGTAGTTATTGTACCCCCACCCAGCAGCGAAACAGTATTAGATATTTTAGGCCCAATTCCCATCGCCACCGACGGAAAAGGAAGCGCTAGTAAATCCTCGCCCGCATCTGACGCACTCAAGCAACATTTTAGCAAAATCTACCAAGCAGTTAGCCAGCAAGCAGTTTTAGCAGCACTAAAACGGGGCGAAGGAGATTAATACATTTTACTTTTACAGAGTATAATAGGGACTATAGCTGATAACAAATCAGGCTTTAATACCCCTTTTATTCTTTAGTCCCTCTCTGCTGCAACGAGAGTTTGGGTAGAATTGATTTCCACCGAGGAGTCTTACTTTTGGCAATTTCAGTTTACACTTCCCGCAAATTACTCATAATCTCTATCAATTCCTGGGGGCGTTTAATCAAAAAATCGGGATTGTGTGCAGCCAAAGCCTCCTGAGAATTAAAACCCCAAGCTACAGCCATTACCTTAATTCCTGTTTTTCGAGCAGCTTCTATATCTCTAATCTCATCTCCCACATAAACAACTTCTTTAGCATTTATATTTTCTCTTTTTAGCCAGCTATTAATAACTTTATGTTTGCCAAAAGTTGAACCCGAGTAAATAAATGTGAAAGTGTCTTGCAAACCGTTTTTTTCCATCGATGCCAAGACGTTTTCTCTGGAATTAGATGTGATAATGCCCAGTTGAAATCCCAGTTTTTTTAACTCCAGTAAAACTTCTTTAATTCCCGGAAATAATTGAATGTTGGGAATTTCGCTGCGTAACTCTGCTTTCAACATTCTAATCAACAGCGGGAATTTGAAGATAGAAATGCCAGAATACTGAAGGAGTTGCCAAGAAGTTAAATTGCTCAGTTGAGCGATTTGCTCCTTGGTCGCAGACTTAAAGCCCAATTCTACTGACAAACGGTTGGTGATGCTCAGAAGAATATCGATTGTATCTGCTAAAGTACCGTCAAAATCAAAAATAATTACTTTGGTCATGGGACAATAGCAAATAAGGAACCGGGGATCATACAATTTTAGATTTTAGATTTTAGATTTTAGATGGGGAATGACTTACTGCATAATGTATTGACTATTGGCGCTCCGTACATACCCTAGGGTTATTATCTATAGGGTAATGTGCCCCCTAAGCACCCTGACGAACATCTCAAATTTTAAGGGTTAATTTGATTGGCTTTGGCATTTCGCCGCAGCATTTCCGGTTTAATGCGCCGCAGCGCGGAAGCTGTAAATCTGCGGTTCCATTCCTCGTCGGAAATGTCGGCTAATTCTGCAAGTGTCGGTGCTATATTTTCAGGATAAGGCTCAAACTCTGCCACATCAGTTGGTTTAGCAAATCGCTGATTCCAAGGACAAACATCCTGACAAATGTCGCAACCTGCTACCCAACCTTGTAAATTAGATGCAATTTCGTAGGGCAATTTTTCGGCTCGATTCTCGATCGTGTGATAGGCTATACATCGATCGGCATTCACCACAAAAGGCTCAGTAATTGCTCCCGTCGGACACGCCTCAATGCAGCGAGTACAAGTACCGCAATGTTCCGTATGAGACTCATCCGACGCTAACTCCAAATTAGTCAAGATTTCGCCCAAAAACACCCAAGAACCGTATTCGCGCGAAATTACATTACCATTTTTGGCAATCCAGCCAATCCCGGCACGCTGCGCCCACATTTTATCCTGAATTGGCCCGGTATCAGCATAATACCGCGCTTCAATTCCCTCGCCTTGCGATCGCACCCAATTTGCCAAAACCTTCAGTTTTTTGTGAAAAATTCTGTGGTAATCCCGCCCCCAACCGTAGCGAGAGATTTTAGCATATTCGACCGCTGCATCGTCCCCCCCCTCACACAGGGGATTTTCGGGGCGTTGGTGGGGCGTGTAGTAGTTGATGGCGACACATATTAATGACTGCACCTCTGGCATTATTAATCGAATATCCTGCCGTTTCGGGTTTGCCATCCATGCCATATCTGCCTCATAACCCTTGTCCAGCCAAGCTTGCAATCTTTGTTTTTCTAAATCAAAATCCGCGTCTGTTGAGGCTATCCCCACTTTGTGAAATCCCAACTCAAGGGCTTTTTGCTTAATGCGATCGCTATTAATTGATTTTTTCATCACGTAAGAAACCACTGCACAATTTGTGCCATAAGTCTAGTAGTTTTAAGAGTATTTTTGGGACAGTATTGATAATTCTTTTACAATCTTTATATTTATAAGTTTGAACTCCAAAATGTCAAAAATGTTACATAATTTAATTTAGGGAGAATTCGATTCGCTAATTCAAGTACGCAAGTAAAACCGACAGCGAATCCCACAGCATACATATGGCAGTTAGTATTCAATCAGCTCAATCTATTTTTTCCAACACCGAGATCGCTAGCGTTGTTCCGGCTACCACGGAAGCGTTCTACAAACTCAGCGTTGAAGACCAACTCGCACTGCTCTGGTATGCCTACACCGAAATGGGCGTTTCCATTACCGCAGCAGCACCGGGAGTAGCCAGCATGGCGCTTGTCGAAGGCATTCTGAGCGAAATCAAGCAAATGTCGCCGGCTGCTCAAAGCAAAACCATGTTTGACCTAGCCAGCAACGCCGACACAACAATTGGCCGGATTTACACTTCTTTGCGCGTCAATACCAAACTCGGTTTCTGGTATGAGTTGGGACAGTTGATGAAACAGGGCCTTGTCGCTCCGATCCCCGCTGGCTATCAAATGTCTCCCGAAGCCACCCAAGTTCTCGAAACCATCAAAAAACTCGATCCGGGTCAACAAATTACCGTACTTCGCAACACCGTAGTTAACATGGGCTATGACCCTGCTTTTAACCAAGAGTACGGCAAACGCTCAGCCCCCCGCAGCACTCCCACCGCTCCAGAAGAGCGGGTGAAAACCCAAATTGAGGGTATTAGCGAGCAAACTGTACTCAGCTACATCGACTACATGAACGCCTTCGACTTCACGCCAGCCGTCGGTTTATTTGCTGAAGAAGGTGCCCTGCAACCACCTTTCCAAAAGCCGATCGTTGGTCGCGACGCTATCCTCAACTATATGCGGGAAGAGTGCGTAGGACTGAAAATGATGCCCCAGCAAGGCGTATCGGAACCTGCCGAAGATGGCTACCGACAAGTGAAAGTCACTGGCAAAGTCGAAACTCCCTGGTTCGGATCGAATGTGGGTATGAACATCGCGTGGCGGTTTTTGCTCGATCCCCAAGGTCAAATTTTCTTTGTGGCGATCGACTTGTTGGCATCTCCTAAAGAATTGCTCAATTTGATCCGCAAATAGAATATTCTTGTTGGCTCTGTTAAACAGGCTGGCCCAGAAACCCAGATGCCATTAGGTGTCTGGGTTTATATCATTTTAGATTTTAGATGTTAAATTTTAGATTCAAGAATTAAAGGATGAAAAATGAGTGATTGTATCAGGGTTTACAGCTTGGCTACACTTGTATTTTTTGAAAGTAGGATTGATTTTGGTCGATCGCTCTGAAATCTGCGATCGACGCTCTGCGCTTCCCGATTCCTCCTTTTTTCGGAGAATTATTTCCCTACCCCTACTTATATCTTTTGAGGGATTTGCTGCGACAAAGAGAATGATTACAGTATAATCATTCATTTGAAATCACTTGTTTTATGACCGCAACAACTCGACCTATTTTAACTAACTCTATAAAGATTGCAGGCATCACAATGCCAGGGATACTGCAATATTTTGAAACTTTAAACGCGGGGGATTTTGAAGCGACGGCTAATTTATTTGCCGATGATGGGGTTCTGCACGCGCCGTTTGAAGATCCAATTATCGGCAGGATTGCGATCGCCACTTATCTAAAAAAAGAAGCACGAGGAATGCAGCTAGAACCCCAGAAAGGTGTCAGCCAAATTTTAGAAGATGGCACTGTGGAAGTTCAGGTCAGCGGCCGGGTGAAAACTTCCGCATTTGGTGTTAATGTCGGATGGCTGTTCTTGCTCAATTCTGACCCAAAAATCCTTTCTGTTACGGTCAAACTGTTAGCTTCTCCCCAAGAATTGCTAAATCTGCGGTCACATAAGAAATAAGCTGTTTGATAAACTGTTTCAGATTTAAATTGCCTATTGCGGTTTGACCTGTCGATCGCACGTAATAGCTAAAGTCGTGCGATCGCCAGGTTAATCGGCTCTTTATCGCCAGAATCAGGCAGAAACCGGGTTTTTTCCAAATCTTTGGTAAAGTGCCACTCACGGTATAAAAATCCCGTTTCTGCGGTATTTGTGCGATCTGGACTGTACCCCTACAATCTTACAGTTTCTTAGAGAGGGACGCTACTGCACGAAAAACTGGCTGTCACCGCAGCGTGCGACAGACAGCCAAAGCGAGTCAAAAAGTGCATTGCCAATCATTAATGACTAATGACTAATGACTAATTAAGATTTTTCCGGCAAACTCGCTTCCAACTTTAGACAGTTGCGACCGTCTATTTGCAAAGTGTAGTCCACCCGATCCATAAGTCTACTCATAATCAGCCAGCCGTAGCCGCTTTCCTGTTTAGCTTCCGGCCTCGGCGGATTGTAAGTATCCATTTCGTAACCTTTACCGTAATCCCAAATTTCTAAACCAATATCCCTATTTTTTAAATTCAAGCGAATTAACACGGGCAAATTGGGTTGATCTTTGTGAGCATGGCGGATCACGTTAGAATAGGCTTCTGCTAACACCAAGCGCAAACGATTCGACTGACGTGGCCAATCGACGTGCTCTCCTAGCTCTACTTCCAAACTGCTCAGCAACCAATTTTCAACAATTGTTAAAAACCGCAAGTCGCTTGGCACATGAAGCTCAGTATTCATAAAAAAATCCCGTAAGTTTGAAAACCCCTGTGTCTTCACACCAGGTATGAAACACGACGCGCCGAATGGATTCGGCCTCAATACTTGTCGCTACTTGGAGGATACTAGCCTTTTCTGTTTAAAAATCAGGCATTCGTCATTCGGTAGAAGGCAGAAGTTAAGAGTATAGTTGAAAAATTTTGTTAGGGGCTTAAAGCCCATTAACAATTGATAATTATACCGAGACTGCAAGCAGCGAAGTATAAAAATCTGTGTTTCAATCCTTTGCTTTTAAGCGTTGGTTTTTTCTGACAAATGCCTTCTACCTTAACCCTTGACAGGTATTTAATCCCCCAGTAAAGCGATTCAGGAAACTAGCTGCGTCATCGCCGGCTAGGTTTTTTACTGTGGTTTTTGACTGTTGACGATAACGCCGTCCTTTGCAGGACTACTCTATGGGCCGTCAACAAGCAGGGCTTAAGTTTTTTCGGCTCTCACCCCCGACTATGCGTCGGGAGTCGCTGACAGATTCAAAGAACCTCCAGAGAGAGTATGGTTTGGTCGTCTTCCTGAACGGGATTATCGGCTCGGATGTGAGCCAACAAATTGTCCAAGTTGAAAGAACCAGGTTCTTGAATCAAGAGTTGCCAAAGCCCTTCTTGTTGTAGCATAGAACGGGTTGGTACACCCCCTGCTACCGCTTGACTTGTCACGCTAGCTTCAGTAATTCCGTCACTCGTCAGCAGAAATACATCTCCTGACTTTAGTTCGATCGCACCTGCTTTGCCTCTCCAAACTGGTAGTATCCCCAAGGGAATGCCACGAGCTTTCAGGAAATTCGGCTCGGCTGGCGTTTTACCGCTAGCGGCTTGAGCTTTCACCTCCGAGTGAGACCAAACAATCGGGTAAATGTGACCGGCATTAGCAAAGGCTAGGTGTCCGGTTGACGGAGTGTAACGAGCTACAACCATTGTAATAAAATGGTTGTTGCCGATCAGGTCGTCAGACATAGTGCTATTCATGTTCTGCATAACTTGATCGGGCTCTGGAGAAACTTCTTGGGAAAGTTCCCGCCGCATCACCGAAATCGCGCTGGCCATAAATAGAGCAGCCGGAACTCCCTTACCCGAAACATCTCCCACCGCTATCCAAATATCCCCCTGAGAGTGAACGTAGACTTCAAAAAAGTCGCCGCCAACTTCCCGCGCGGGATAACAGCAAGCTTGCACCCTGACTGTTTCAAAATCCGGCCAACTTTGGCGCAACAAGTTTGTTTGGATTTGGCGAGCCACTTCCAACTCGTTTTGCATCTGCTTGGCTAAATCCAGAGTCCGCTGGTAGAGCTTAGCTTGAGACAGGGCGAGAGCAGCTTGAGCTGCTACACCTTCTATTAACTCTATATCTTCTGCCGACCAAGGGTTAGCGCCGCCAATCTGGCACAAAGCCAGTACCGCCAGCAATTCTTGCTGGTAAGTCAGGGGCACGGCAATCTCAACCGAGTTACCATCCCCCCCACTGTTTGGGTTCACTTGAGTTTGGCGGCTGGCTACGGCTTGAACCAGCAAATTTTCATCAAAAGAAAAGCTACTGGCTTCAGAGGTTTGGGATTGGTAGGGGAAGGTACTCGGCAATAGTCGATCGGCTTCTACCGGCCGCAGCATACAATAGTTGGCCTCAAAAGTTTGACCTACGGTTTGAACAATAGTTTGTACCATACTAGAGTAATCAAGCGACCCGCGAATCACGCTCATTACCTCATTGAACAGAGATTCCTTGCGTAAAGCGCGGCGCAATGCAACGCTGCGCTGCTTGTAGTATTTGTAAGTATCTGAGGCTTGATTGATCACCAATTTGAGTTCTTCTGGATTCCACGGTTTGGTGATGTATTTGAAAACTTGACCTGAGTTGATGGCCTCAACCAAATCTTCAACATCGGTGTATCCCGTTAGCAGAATCCGAATCGTATCGGGAAATCGCTCGACTGTTTTCCCCAAAAACTCGGTGCCATTCATTTCTGGCATCCGCTGGTCAGATATAATCACCGCCATCTCACCCTGTTCGTCTAGAACTTCCAGGGCGCTGAGGGCGCTATCTGCTTTGTAAACCTGAAAGTCGCGTCGAAACGTCCGGTACAATAAATCCAAGTTGTCGGGTTCGTCATCGACTACCATCAGTTTCAGCTTGCTTCCATCTCCCCGACTCATCTTTCTTCCCCCTTGAAAACCCCCACCATAGCTGTAATCAGCAAGGTGGCGGGAGGAAAAGGGGGGCTGGATATATGCAACATATCAGTTACGTCAAGTTGAGTTAAAGAAACCCGTTTTACCTCAAGGTGAGCATTCCTTTCGCACCATCTGTTCGCACAGATGAGAGGCTTTCGATACTGTAACCCGCCTCGGTAGGCCGCTTCAATAGGGAAAATTCCCGAGTCAGCTTTCACGCTGTGATACGAGCAATGACCTTGTTAGCAGTTGGTACTTTTCTAAACACACCAGCATTCAAAACGGCTAATTAATGTTCTGATTGCAGAGTTCTTAACTAGCTGGGTACTGTCCTCGGTGTGAATTTTAACACTTACTACTAACGCAGGTATTGCTACCTAAGTCTGGTCAACACCGGCTGTATTTCCAGCCCCACTGTACCCGGAGGGTTAGTGGTGGGTTGTTGGCGCTATTCCCTACATCTTTGCCGAATCGTACTTGATTGCTGCATGCAAGTCTCCTTAATCTCTGAACTTTTTGCAGCAAGCATATTACTACTGCCGAATCAAGTTATTCTTTCTGCCAGTCTGAGCTTAGCAGAACGAGAGCGGGGATTTCTAGCGACTTCTTCGGATTGTGGGACGATCGGCTTTTTTGTCAGTACCTGCAAATTGGGTGTTCCTCTGAGTTGGTGCTTGACTGGTCGGTCTTCGAGACTGTGAAATGTAATGATTCCGATTCTCCCACCGGGTTTTAACCACCGTGGGGCTTGGTTGAGGAAAGTTTCTAAAGAAGCGAGTTCGGAGTTGACAGCTATCCTTAAAGCTTGGAAAGTACGGGTGGCCGGATGGATTCTGCCGTTGCGCTGCTTGGGGGGGAAGCTGGAGGCGATCGCGCCTGCAAGTTCTGTTGTAGTTTGAAAAGGACGGCTTTGCACAATCCGCCTCGCGATCCGCCGCGACAGTCGCTCCTCGCCGTACTTGTAAATAATATCTGCTAGTTTAACTTCTTCCCAGTGGTTGATAATCTCTTCTGCCGTCAAAGATTGCTGCTGGTTCATACGCATATCTAGTTGAGCTGGGTGGCGAAAACTAAATCCTCGTTCCGGTGTATCGAACTGAGCAGAGCTGACGCCCAAGTCTGCTATGATACCATCAAATTCGGCCTCTGAGGACTGATATTCAGCAAAGTTGCCGTGCCAAAACTCAACGGGCGAGTTGGCAAATCGGGCTTGGCAAAAACGGATGGCTTGTTCATCGCGGTCGATCGCCACCACTGTAACATCTGGCGCCGCCGCTAAAATCAAACTCGTGTGTCCCCCGCCCCCAAGCGTCGCGTCCAAATAGTGCCCGCCTGGACGCACAGCCAAACCGGCAATTAACTCTTGACCCAAAACTGGAACGTGATAGGTGTCAATACTCACATCCGATCCAAGGGTCTCCTTCTCAGAGAGCTCGATATCCTTCATAATCATAAAAGCCAAACAAAAATCAACAATAGCTAGTAATCATTAATTCATTTAATTATGTCAAGAATTGAGACTAGAACCGAACCGATGGTGCTCAACATGGGGCCGCACCACCCATCCATGCACGGGGTACTCCGGTTAA
Source organism: Microcoleus sp. w2-18bC1 (assembly GCF_036700365.1). NCBI lineage: Bacteria > Bacillati > Cyanobacteriota > Cyanophyceae > Oscillatoriales > Microcoleaceae > Microcoleus > Microcoleus sp. w2-18bC1. The sequence goes on along the minus strand of NZ_JAUBOS010000010.1, from coordinate 70,673 downwards.
TCGTCACCTTAGACGGGGAAGACGTAGTGGACTGCGAGCCTGTTTTGGGCTATCTGCACCGCGGGATGGAAAAAATCGCCGAAAATCGCACCAACGTGATGTACGTGCCCTACGTGAGCCGCTGGGACTATGCTGAGGGGATGTTTAACGAAGCGGTTACAGTAAATGCGCCGGAAAAGTTAGCGAATATTGCTGTCCCCAAACGGGCGAGTTACATTCGGGTAATCATGCTGGAGTTGAACCGGATTGCTAACCATTTGTTGTGGTTGGGGCCGTTTTTGGCGGACGTGGGGGCGCAAACTCCTTTTTTCTATACTATGCGTGATCGCGAGATGATTTTAGACTTGTGGGAAGCAGCCACAGGTTATCGCATGGTGAATAATAACTATTTCCGCATTGGCGGAGTTGCCGCCGATTTGCCTTACGGTTGGGTAGATAAGTGCGAAGATTACTGCGATTATTTCGTTCCCAAAATTGACGAGTACGAACGTTTAATTACCAACAATCCAATCTTCCGCCGCCGGATTGAAGGCCTGGGTACTATTTCTCGCGAAGAAGCGATTAACTGGGGACTTTCCGGTCCGATGTTGCGCGCTTCCGGCGTTAAGTGGGATTTGCGGAAAGTTGACCATTACGAATGTTATGACGACTTCGACTGGGAAGTTTGTACCGAAGCTGCTGGCGATTGTTTGGCCCGGTATGTGGTGCGGGTTCGGGAGATGCGCGAGTCGGTTAAGATTATCTATCAAGCCTTGAAAGGACTCCCCGGTGGCTCTTACGAGAATTTGGAAGCGAAGCGACTCGAAAGCGGGCCAAAATCTGAATGGAATGGTTTTGACTATCAGTTTATTGGCAAAAAAGTAGCGCCGACTTTTAAGATTCCCAAGGGCGAACATTATGTCCGCGTTGAAAGCGGCAAAGGTGAGTTGGGGATTTATATTATCGGGGATGATAGTGTCTTTCCTTGGCGCTGGAAGATTCGGACTGGGGATTTTAATAATTTGCAGATTTTGCCTCACATTGTGCGCGGCGTGAAGATTGCGGATTTGGTGGCGATTTTGGGGAGTATCGACATTATTATGGGCTCGGTTGACAGGTAGGTTTTGTCGGTTTTTATCTGAGAACTTAACCCGGTTTTTTTGTGGAACCGGGTTAATTTTTTTAAACCGCAGATGAACGCGGATAAACGCGGATGGATATCGATTAATATTGCTATTAACGTCGCTAAAATCTACCTTATTTCTCTCTTCTCTCTTCCTCTGCGCCCTCTGCGCCCTCTGCGGTTAATAAAAAAATCTCTCCTTCACAAAGGAAATAACATCAACTTTGATTCGATAAATTATGAAAGTTCAGCAATCAGATATCAATGACAGCAACCCGGAGCTCTGCGCTTTAATCTGCGAAAGAATTGCGGCAACTCCGCAGCAGCGAATTACTTTTGCTGAATATATGGATTTGGCATTATATCATCCGCAGCACGGATATTATAATAGCGATCGCCCCTCGATCGGCAAACAAGGCGATTTTATCACGTCGTCTCATTGGGGTGCTGATTTTGCGGAGGTTTTGGCACAGCAGTTTTTGGAAATGTGGGAATTGCTCGATCGCCCCTTCAATTTCGCGATCGTAGAAATGGGCGCTGGGCGGGGGAATTTTGCAGAAAATGTGCTGCAATATCTGCAACGGCAACATCCCGACTTATTTAAAGCTTTAACATACATAATTGTTGAAATTTCGCCAATACTTCAAGCGGAACAACGCCAAAGCTTAAGTGATATCAAGTGTGTTAAGTGGTGCGATTGGGATGAGATAGTTAATAATTCGATTGTGGGCTGTTTCTTTTCTAACGAGTTAGTGGATGCTTTGCCAGTGCATCAATTCATTCTGGAAGAAGGGCAAGTTAGGGAGATTTACGTTGCCGCAGAAACGCCCAAGAATGAACAAAAAGAGATAAAATTTATTGAAGTAATTGACGAAGTTTCCACCCCTAAAATTGGCGAGTATTTGGATTTTGTGGGCATCGATTTGTCGGCGAGTGTTTATGGGGACGGATATCGCAGTGAGGTAAATTTGGCTGCTTTGAACTGGATGAGTACAGTTGCTCAAAAGTTGCAGCGAGGATATTTGTTAACTATTGATTATGGCTATGCGGCGCACCGCTATTACAATCCGAGGCGCAGGGAGGGGACGCTACAGTGTTATTATCGCCACCGATATCACAGCAATCCTTATATTAATGTGGGGCGGCAGGATTTGACGGCTCATGTTAATTTTACGGCGCTGGAAAGGCAGGGTGAATTGTGCGGTTTGGATGTGGTAGGGTTTACTCAGCAGGCTTTGTTTTTGATGGCGTTGGGTTTGGGCGATCGTATTGCTTCTTTATCAACAAATGATGCAGAAGTATTGGATGTGGCAACGTTTTTGCAGCGCCGGGAGGCTTTGCATCAATTGATCGATCCGATGGGTTTGGGGGGTTTTGGGGTTTTGGTGCAGTGTAAGGGGTTGAGGGAGGAGGAAAAGGGGAGAATATTGAAGGGTTTGATGGTGCCTGATTGATAATTCCAGATTGATGATTAACTAATTTAATAGTTGAGATTTTTTGAACCGCCGATGAACGCTGATTAACGCTGATGTAATTTTGATTGATTCTGTATCTACCCAAATTATTGTCATACAACCAATACCGGATGATTGAGTTTGCGCTAAGCATACAAAAGAGATGCTTTCAGATCGTCAGCTTCAAGATCGGGCATTTCTTCTAGTATTTGTTCCTCACTCAAACCAGCCACAAATAAGTCCAGTACGTCTGATACCCGAATTCTCATGCCGCGAATGCAAGGGCGACTGTCGCACTGTCTAGGATTAACAGTGATTCTTGCGAGTAGCTCCGACATTAAAGTTAGCTCCTACAACGCTTAGTTATAGTATGAATGAGAGCGCTCGTAATTGTCAATAACTGGATTCCCATGATTATTAACTAATTAAGCTGTGCCAATCACTTTGGTCATCACTTAAGCGCACTGACTCAGTGGCGGAAATTCCCATTTTCCTGAATATAAAGTAGATGGCAACTTTAAACAATAGGCAGCCGGAATCACCTCAATCAACCACCAATTAAACATATCTCGTTTTGCCACAGCAAAACCAGAAATAGCATCGCCGGTAATGGCATCATACAGAATATCTAAGATGGCATTATAGGCTGTTTTTGTATTGAGTGTTTGCAGCAAGCCATAGAAGATATTATAAGCTTCGTCAGTAGCTTGATATTTTCCAATTTTGTTGATATTAGGAAACAAGGTATCTGCACAAGTTTCGGGAATTTCACAACCATCCTTCAGCCAAGAAAATACAATTTTTTGAACTCTATCAGCCTTGTCTTCTTCAGGAAAGTAATGTTTAATCGTCGGTTTAGCTGCTAATGCTATTCCATAAGCCATATAGACGTATCGCTGATGGGATATTTGATTATTAGGCATCCCAAAGGATGTCATTACTTCTACAAAGGCTTCTTCTACATCGCTGTTTCCGCCTCTTTCGTATAAATCGCGATACTTTCTGTCCCAAACTGTGTGAAGTGTTTGTTGTAATTGCTCTGGAATATCTGAATTGTTGGGCAACTTGAAATCGGTGTAATGACCTATGTCAAACTGTATCATTGACTTCCCTCCTTAGGTATTTTTCTTAATCGTAAACTAGGAGCCAGGTAATATTAAGCTTCATATCACCTCCATTCTACCTTACCCAGAAAAGCCAGTAAAGCCCTGGTAAGCTCTACTGACTTTCTATCCTGTACTTCTACGGATATGGCTGGTTGTAGAAGATAATCACTTGAATATTCGGAAATCTCATTTTAAAGTCCTCATCACAAGTAATGTTACAGCCAGAACACATATCTTTCTCAGTGTAGAGGTAGAGTATTCCTTCTACATCCAAGGAAACATCATCTCTTTCCAAGTCTTGTGCGAGTGCATTAAAAAGCTTATACTCAGCGTCACACTCATTCAAACAGCCTCTTGCTCTATCAAACCTCGGTACAAAAAACTGCTTTGGCCCATCCTCTTCACCTGGAATATTCAGAGGATCTCGCTTGCTGGTAGCTTCTAGGTTATAGACTTTGCCTGTCGGGATCTCCAACTTGACAACAGCAGCATTGCCAGAACGATTTTTTTTATTTGAATCTCCTTTTTGGATATGGATCAACCGAATATCTTGAACTTTCGTCTGTAGTTCCTCTACGATGTCCGCATGGCACTCAGGTATGCCTTCGGGATACTCGTAATGAGGTGTGTTTCTAGAGGGGTTTCCTGTAGTGAAGTTTTTGTTCACGTGAGTAATGATTCATTTTGCACACACCGATAAATAAAAATATATAACCTGACTTAGATATAAGATTTAAGCTTCGTCTGACTCAGGTATTTTGATTATACCACACTTTTAAATTAACGGAAAACTCTGCTCGTACCCCTCTTATTCAGCCCATTTTAATCGTTCTTGAATAGACATCCCCTGCAACTTTTTACTCATTTCATATAAATCCACTTGCGGATAATCCCCCTTAAATAGCGGAATTAAAGCCTCAACAACAGCAGCGATTCCCTGCGGCGGCACTGCATTGCCAATCTGCCGCCGCACTTCTGTCGTAGAACCTTCAAAAACAAAATCATCGGGAAATGTTTGCAATCTTGCCCTTTCACGATTTGTCAAAGAACGCGGTTCTAAATAATGATAACCCCAAGTTCCGCCACCTCCACCAGCAATAATTGTCGATGATGGTTTATCAGGATGAATTCGCCGATAAACGTGACTGATCATGCCTTTGACATAGTATGGACTATCCTTGGGAATATCAGAGAAATTGCCTCCCGGTTTAATTCGATTTAAAATTTCAACGGTGCGGGCTTGAATTTTATGATGTTGGTTATTGTCAAGAACTGCTTCCACATTTTTGAGTGCTTCGCCCGCTGTTCGATAAGGATGTTTGCGATTTTGACCGTATTCTGGCTGAGGATGCACAAAGTTAAATCCTGTATCCATCCGAATCCCAACTAATAACACTCTTTGCCGAAATTGCGGAACTCCGTAATCGGCAAAGTTGTAGAGTTTAGGTTTAACTAAGTAGCCGGGAGCTATACTTTCAAAGTCAGAAATTATTTGTTTTATTGCTTGATAATTATTGGCACTTAATAAGCCTTTGACATTTTCTGCTACAAAAGCTTTGGGCTTTTTTTTGTTGACAAAATCGAGAAAGTATGTATATAAATTGCCTCTGGTTCCTTCAAGTCCGGGGCGCTTCCAAATTAGGGAGAAATCTTGACAGGGGAACCCTCCTATACATATTTCTGCTTCGGGAACTTGTGCAATGTCTATATTTTCTATGCTGTCGTTGACGATGACATCAGCAATGTTTCGGCTGAATGTTTTGCAGGCGTATTTATTGGAGTCGATCGCCCAAACTACCTCAAATCCGGCTTGGTGGAAGGGCAAGTCCATGCCGCCGCAACCAGAAAATAAAGATATGAGTCGCGGTTTTTTTGCCCAGGCGATCGGCTGGAGACGTTCGATTAACATAGGAGTGCAAAGTTAGCCAAGGGCGGGCTGGATGCCCGCACCACAAGAGTGTCATCATACCAAAACCCGATCGAATTCGACTCATCAATTGATATTTCACTCTTCGTCATCTAACTCGATCCCCGCTTGACGCAGTTTTTCGGCCAATTTTTCAGCGCGGAGTCTTTCGCGATCGCCCCGTTCTTCCGACCAAAGCAACAATTCGCCTTCAGGATTCCACCACCTCAACCAACAGCCTGTCCTTCCTTCGTGGGTTCCTTCCCAAACTCCTAAAAACAAGTCTAATCCCGGTATCCAATAACGTCCGTTTTTATCAGGTTTTTGCAAGTTGTAGTGCTCTGATTCTAAAGCGTAAACTTCTAAATGAGCTGTTTTGGCTCGGAATATGACGTATCGGGGGACTTTGATTACTTGCTCGTAAAAATACCACTTTCCCACCCGCGAGGTAAACTCTACAGAGTATTCTTCTCCATAGGTTTCTGAAAGAAATTCCATCACGATTTGGGGGATGGTTCCTTCTGTGTGTGGAGTGTAACTACGGCGGACTTGCGAGACATTTTTTGGATTGACGGGTTTCACGTACATCCAATCTGGTGCTTTGCAGATAATACGCTGTTCCTCGCTGGTTGAACCTGGAAAACTTATACCGGCACACACGACAAAGTTGGAAACAATTAAGGCATCCTGCATTAATTCTGGAAATGCTGTTAGCGGCTGGCGCAAAGCGGCGGCTAATAATGGTTGGCTTTCGTCTTCCACGGGGTCGTCTGGTAGTTGGAAATCTTCTGGTAGTAGCGGCCAGGTGATTGTGAGTTTTGTTGCTGGGGTTTTAGTGGCTACAGACATAGTTTATCAGAGGTTAAATGTTTTAATGTTTAAATTATATCTTTTGGTTTTTCGGATTCATGTTAATGGCTTAATGACGAGGCAGATCCTCTGGATATGCGTTACCGGGCAGAGCCTGGTAACGAGGAAACCGACCGTTTCTTTTGTTTGTATCGAAGTCTAGATCCCCCCTAGCCCCCCTTAATAAGGGGGGGACAAGAGTGCCGTCAAAGCCATTCTCAATCAGGGGGGACAAGAGTGCCGTCAAAGTCCCCCTTATTAAGGGGGATTTAGGGGGATATAGACTGGGCTAAAACCGAGAGTTCTAAGGGTTGTTAATTTTCTGCTGTAGCTCGTTTGTCATTGCTAGTAGTTCCGATTGGGCGATCGCACTTTGTTCACCACTCGCCAACCACTTCAATTGTACCGTCTCGTTTTCAGCTTCCGCATCTCCCAAAACTAAACACGCAACAGCACCGCTTCTGTCGGCTCTTTTAAACTGTTTCCCGAAAGCACTGCCGCTCAAATCTATCTCGACACTAAACCCCGCACTTCGCAATTTTTGAGCTAACAATACCGATTGCTGTTCTGCTTTTTCGCCCCTAGATACAAAATAGAAATCTAACTTCGGCGCGGGCAAAGGTTGTAACTTTTGCAGCAGGATAATCAACCTTTCGATACCCATTGCCCAACCGACTGCCGCCGTATCTGGGCCGCCCAATTCCTTGACTAAACCGTCGTATCTGCCGCCTCCGCAAACTGTTGCTTGCGCTCCCAAATCGTCGGAGATAATTTCAAATGCGGTGTAGGTATAGTAATCTAAACCGCGCACTAATCTGGGATTTAACTGATAGCTAATTCCTAAATTTGTGAGCATAAGCTGCACTTGCTCGAAGTGCGATCGCGACTCATCGCCCAAATATTCTAAAATACTCGGTGCACCCTTGACAATTTCCTGAGTGCGCTCATTTTTACTATCCAAAATCCGCAGCGGGTTTCTAGTCAAGCGGTCTTGAGAATCGGCGTCTAATTCGTCTTTGTGCGGTGTAAAATAATCTATTAATGCTTGTCGATAATTTTGTCGGTCTTCCTTATTTCCGACAGAGTTAATATCGAGGCGCAAATTTTTTAAACCGAGAGTTTGCAGGATATCACAGGCGATCGCCATTACCTCGACATCCGCACGAGGATTCGCACTCCCCAAGACTTCCACGCCAATTTGATTAAACTGCCGCTGTCTTCCCTCTTGCGCGCGTTCGTAGCGAAACATCGGCCCCGCATACCACAGACGCTGCACGTCTCCCGCCGCGTACAAACTGTTTTGAATAAAAGCTCGGACTACTCCGGCTGTGCCTTCTGGTCGCAAAGTAGTCGATCGATCGCCCTTATCCTTAAAAGTGTACATTTCTTTGCCCACAACATCGGTAGCTTCGCCGATGCCGCGTTCAAATAAAGATGTCTGTTCAAAAATTGGCGTCCGAATTTCTCGATAAGCCGCTTTTTTTAAAATGGTTCTAGCGACTTCTTCTATATTTTGCCAATATTGAATTTCAGCGGGCAAAATATCCCGCGTTCCCGGTAAAGTTTTAATTGCACTCATTTTGTTAGTCAGTAGTCATTAGTCAGTAGTCATTAGTCATTAGTCAGTAGTCATTAGTCATTAGTCATTAGTTAACAGTCAACAGTTAGCAGTCAACAATTACCAATAACTAATGACTTAATAATTCCCACGCTCCGTAACGATCGCCATAATAAGCCAAAATGCGATCGACCCGCTCGCGACCTGCCAAATCGAACCCTTCAGGATACTGTATCCACAAACCCCCAACTTGGCTGTCGTAGTAATCAAACCGCTGCGACTGCTGCGGAATTAAACCGGTTTGCACCCCTTCAACTTGACGCAAATGGGTCGCCACTTCGCGATACACCGCCAGCGGCAATCCAGGGCTTTGAATTTGATAGCGGAGTTGTTTTTCTTGTGCCGTTTGCATCATTTCTTTGCCTGTCTCCAACCAAAATCCCTACTTAAGATACTTCTTTATCGATCGGCCGCGGTAGAGGACAGCAGTTAATATTGTCCAAACATACCTTTCCCCACTGCAACGCCCAGCGTACAAGCGTAACTCGATTGTCAGCCCGCGTCTTGTTCAAGATATTGCTAATGTGGTTGTCAACTGTACGCTTGCTAATCTCTAACTTTTCGGCGATTTTCTCATTAGTCAATCCCGCTGCTACTAACTCTACCACTTGCAATTCTCTGTCCGACAGGGTGACAGGGGTTCCAGAGACAATCCCACTCATAAATTTTTCCTATGTCTGCATATTTACCTATCTACAATTCTAAAGGATGAGGGATCAAGTATGAAGAGAAAATTAAATTTGCTGTGCTACTTTTTCGGGCCAGAAGCACCAACTCGCTTGCAGAATCGCCACGAGTGCAAACCCAGCGCGCACAAGGCAAGACGGGCAGCCACCACTCCTTGTGCGTCGGGTGGCGGATGCTGCCTTTACCTACCTCCATCTGACATCCGGGCCCAACCTGCAGATGTTGGCGCGTAAAACAACTAACTGATACCCCCGCACTATATTTGAGCCTTTAGGGAGTAACTGCCAATATCAGTAAGTCTGATATTATAGGAGCAGCCATAAAAAAATAGCTTGCAATTTTCCTGGGATGGGTTAAAAATCATTATTGACCTGTCTACTGCTGGTCTAAAATCTCAAATCTCAAATCTCAACTTTCTATGACTTATCCTCGCGTTCTGTGTCTGGGTGAAGTTTTATTTGATTGTTTAGCAGACAAACCAGGAGTATCTCTCGAAGAGGTAGAATCTTGGACTGCATATCCCGGCGGTGCTCCTGCTAATGTTGCCTGTGCTTTGGTTAAATTGGGGACGGCGGCGGGATTTATCGGTGCTGTAGGTGGGGATGAATTGGGGAATTCCCTAGTGCAGGTGTTGCAAGAAGTAGGGGTTGATCTTGCTGGATTGCAGCGACATCCAAGTGCGCCGACGCGACAAGTTTATGTCTTGCGAAATGAAGTGGGCGATCGATCTTTTGCCGGTTTTGGCAAATTTGATACTGCGGATTTTGCTGACACCCGCCTCCTCGCTGCACAACTACCCGAAGTGCTGTTTGAAAATGCCGAATATTTAGTGCTAGGCACTTTAGAATTAGCTTATCCTGAAAGTCGAGAGGCGATCGTCCGAGCGATCGAACTAGCAGAACAGTACGACGTTAAAATTATACTTGACATCAATTGGCGTCCCGTGTTTTGGCCAAATCCAGACGAAGCAAAAGCGCGCATTAGAAAAATATTAAAAAAAGTTGATTTTGTCAAGTTATCTGAGGAAGAAGCCGAATGGTTGTTTGACACTACCGACGCTGGAGCTATTACCTACCGTCTCGATTCTGTAGAAGGCGTTTTGGTGACAGCAGGCGAGAAAGGTTGCGCTTATTGTATCTCTGAAAATGAAGGAAAAATCCCCGCATTTACAGTAGATGTTGAGGATACAACAGGTGCAGGCGACGCATTTCTGGCTGGTTTTGTGCGACAGTTGTGCAAGCAGGGAATTAAGAATTTAGCCGATCCAAAAATAGCCCAAACAATTGTAACTTATGCCAGTGCGGTAGGTGCGATGACAGCGATGAAACCCGGGGCCATTAGAGCTCAACCTACTGGGGCTGAAGTAGAAGCTTTCTTGTATTTGTACAAAAATTAGGGCCGCAAACCTATCAGCCTGGAAACGAAGAGGGGGCTAAATTTAGTTCAGAAACTAGGTTTTTCATAAAAAAATAACTTTTATACTAAATCCGCCTTAAAAATCTCTCCTAGCGGAGAGAAACTAAGAAATTAAGGGGTATTGAAGCTAGATTTGGTATTAGAGGTTTTATTGTGTCCAATTAACGGCACATCAGATGAATTCTAATTTGGCGCAAGATTAACTCTAACGGCTGCGAAGCATCTATGATAATTGCATCTTCAGGTTCTTCGAGACTGTCTAACTGACTTAACAGCAAATCTGCTTTCATGTAGTGATTTTCGCGAGTTTTTAACCTTGTGGCTAATAGCTGAAAAGAACATTTTAGATAAACTATCTTCATTCGCTTGTGGTCTCGGTAGAGCATTTCGCGGTAAGATGTTTTTAAAGCAGAACAAGCCAAAACCACATTTTTATTTTCTAACAGCCACCTGTCTATTGTAGCTTGCAATTGTAATAGCCAAGGAAGGCGATCAGCATCTTCTAAAGGAATGCCCCGACTCATTTTATCGATATTAGCTGATGGGTGAAAATCGTCGGCATCGCTGAAATCCCAATTGAGAGATTGCGCCAGCAACTTGCCAACAGTTGTTTTCCCAGAACCTGAGACTCCCATCACGATCGTAATCATGGCACCTATTTACCGAATACTTGCAATTTTATCAAGTTGTGCGATCGACAAACCGGGTTTCTTAAGTTGCCGGATGAATTCTACCACCCTAAAAAAATCAATAAACCCGGTTTATTTTTGATTCTCGATCAAATTTCTTCCATAGTGGGTTTAATGAGATTATAAGCCAAAACGCCGATAATTCCACCAATCACTGGGAATACAATAAACGCCCACAACTGTTGGATTGCCCATCCGCCTTGAAAAAGTGCAACACCGATACTTCTAGCTGGGTTAACTGAAGTATTAGTTATGGGAATTCCGACTAAGTGAATCAACACCAGCATCAAGCCGATGGGAATTCCACCAAAACCGACTGGATATTTGGGATGGGTAGTACCCATGATTGTAAATAACAGAAAAGCAGTCAGTACAATTTCCGTCAAAGCTGCTGCCAAAAGTCCGTAACCAGTGGGAGAATGTTCTCCAAAACCGTTAGATGCAAATCCCGAAGCTGCCGCATCAAAACCTGGTTTTCCTGATGCTATCATATACAAAACAAGACCGCCTAGAATTCCCCCTACAATCTGACCTCCTATATAATAAGGAAGCAAAACAGCATCGATCAGTTTGGCAACTACTAAACCGATGCTTACCGCCGGATTAATGTGGCATCCAGAGATAGGGCCGATGGTATAAGCCATGATTAAGAGGGATAGACCAAAGGCGATCGAAACTCCCAAAAAACCGATTTTGTCTCCAGCTAAAACCGCACTGCCACATCCACCTAATACCAACACAAAAGTACCAAAAGCTTCAGCAACCCCAATCTTTATTTTTTTGTTCATACTTACAATTTGCGGAAGTTTCTAATCGGTCAATTTCGCACCCATACGAGTTCTAAGTATAAAAATTAGAACTCGAATTTGTTTCATTTAGCGCAACAATACTAATGAAAATTATTAGCAGCGTATAGCTCTAATGATTTTCATAAATTGCATGGGCTTAACTGAGAATGCGGAATTTGGAATCGATAAATTAGCTCAAAGATACTCTATTATGTAAAAAATGTCAACAGCTAGCTAATTATTCGTCTAAATTGTGCAATTTTCTGTATTCAATCTGTATTCAATTCACAATAATTAACTTGACTTTTTTCCTAATTCTGCGATCGTAATTTTACTTATTGTTGCTGATTATCCGATCGCACTTGCAGCTAAAACATCATTGCTAACCGGCTGGTACATCGGGCCTTTGAAGGGGCGAAAGTCTTGCTGGCAATCGGCAGTAATCTTGCACAGCAAGCGGAACTTTAGGGGGGTTGGGGGTTGATTCAGACGATCGACTTCTACGCGAACCAATTCTGGATGCTGCAAAATAATTTCAAAAAGATCATCCACCAGATAGCGCTGACAATAGCCGACAATCCAGTGATCTTTAGTACACAGAAGCAGACGGGAAGCGCGCGGATTTTGAAATTCGTGGGCTAAATACAAAAGTTCGCCCAATTGAAGCCGATTAATCCGTTCAATTGCCGACTTGGAAAGGTATCGTAGTCCATCTGCAAAAAAATGGATACAGTAACGTCCATTTTCATCTGCTTCCGGACAAGGGAACACCTCAAATTTATCAGTTGCCCGTTTGCCTCCGCTGCGCGCCAATAAAGCAATTGGGTCATGTTCGTGTTCAGGGATATTCAACCATTGTACAAATTCAGGGTAGTCAGGGCGCGATCGCGCCATCACTCGATTAGAAAACAACGAAAACAGTTTCTGTGAAGTGTAAACATTATTGAAATTCGGGAAAGATGGCAAAGGCAGAAACCCGCACTTAAGTTTAGCTTCTAGAACACCATTTGTATAATTGAACTGGTATTCTTTGCCGTTAAATGTCAATCGACCAATCGGAAACCAAGAACCGCTGTCCGGGCTTTGCCAAGCCAAAAATAGTGTTTTCAAAGCAAATCTCCTGTCACTTAAACTAGGTAATGCACCTTATCTTTACTCTTAATTAATAAGAATTTTTTGCAATTTTTGCCGAGTTTTACCGTCGATTATCTCTTTGCCAACATTGGGTTGGCTGACATTCACTCGGACAAAATCAATACCGTCTTTTTCGGTAAACTTCCGATCGCCATCCGAGTCTTTTCTAATAGTGAGAAAAATTCCGCCGCTCTTTTCATCAAATACCCAACTCATTAACTGGGTATCGGGCGGAGTTATTGCCTGAAGCGATTTGCCTCCCAAGTTAGATAAATATCCAATAATTGCGTCCGCCCTGTCAAGTTTGCCATCAGCATTTGTATCGCTATCTATGATGTGAAATAACAGCAACTGATTCTGAGGCTTGCTGGATGCTTTGTTGGAGCGATTTTGCTTTGGTTGATTTGTTTGTACATTTCCCTGGCTTGGATTTTCTGGTTCTTGTTTACCTAACAAATATTCAAATTTGGAGATTAACGCTCTTCTGTTTAATAAAATATTAGACTCTCCGCTACTTTTGTTATAAAAAATCATATTATAACCAACTATTCCGCTACCCTTAGACTCTTCATAAGGATCGTATATTGGTGAGACAGTGGGAAATCCCGCTTGTTTTTCATCGCCAGATAAAGTAACGGGAATCATCATATATTCTGATTCATAGTCAAATATCAAATCGCCGTAACCAACCTGCAATTTTGGCTTTTCTTCAACCTTTTCTGCTTGAGTTATTGCCGTAGTTGAGCTGCATGATAGGGCAACCGCTAACAGGAGAAATGCGGCAGACATCTTGCGTAATATCTGATGAGTCACCATAATTTTTCACATTTGATATAGATAGTTATTTTGATTTTATTCTAGTTATCGCGTCTACATCATTCATACAGATTTGTAGGGGTAGTGCCAAGAGTGCCTACCCCCGATATGGGCGCAACCACGGGGGGATTGCCCCTACCTTATAGGAATTCGCGCGGATCTGTGACGTGCCCAGTCAGCGCCGAAGCGGCGGCCGTGTAAGGCGAAGCTAGATAAACTTGCGCTTCTTTATTTCCCATCCGGCCGGGGAAATTGCGGTTAGTTGTAGATACACAAATTTCGGGTTCATTCATCCGCCCAAAAGTATCTTTCGGGCCGCCCAAACAAGCGGCGCAAGAAGGGGCAGCAGGTTCGATGCAACCGGCAGCTAAGAAGATTTCCGAAAGCGTTTGACCATCGTATTTTGTGACAAACAAATCTTCGTAAACTTTCTGAGTTGCTGGTACTAAATAAGTCGGAACTTTGACTTGATTTCCTTTGAGAATGCGGGCGGCATTCAGGAAGTCGGAGGTTTTGCCACCGGTGCAGGAACCGATGTAAACTCGATCGATCTTGACATCGCGGCAGTTGCGGGCTAAGTCGCGGTTGTCGGGAGAGTGGGGTTTGGCGACGACTGGTTCTAATTTGCTGACATCGTAGGTGCGATCGCTATAAAATTTAGCATCCCCATCGCTGTAAAATGAATCGAAGGGTTTGTCAGTCCGCGAAGTAACGTAATCAAACGTAGTTTTGTCGGGCGCAACCGTGCCGTTTTTACCACCAGCTTCAATCACCATATTGCACAGCGTCATCCGTTCTTCCATCGTCAAACGCTCAACTGTATCGCCCGCAAATTCCATCGTCCGGTAGTTAGCACCGGCTACGCTAATATCACCAATAATCTGCAAAATTAGGTCTTTTGCTAACAAATAATCCGGCAGTTCACCGTTGAACACAAAGCGCATGGTTGCGGGAACTTTGATTAACAGTTTGCCGGTTCCCATGATAAAAGCCGCGTCTGTATTGCCGATACCGGTGGCAAATTGTCCGAAAGCGCCGGCATTGCAGGTGTGGGAATCGGTGCCGAACAGCACTTCGCCCGGTCTGGTGTGGCCTTCTTGTGCTAGCGCGATGTGGCAAACTCCTTTGTAGTCGGGATTTGCTTTGAAGTCCGATCGATCCGTGATGTCGTAAAAGTATTTTATCCCTTGTTCGGCGGCAAAATCGCGGAGAATATCGACGTTGCGGTTAGCGCGTTCGTCGTTGGTGAAAATGTAGTGGTCGGGAATGAGGACGATTTTGTCTGGGTTCCAGACTTTAGCATTCTCACCGAATTCGCGTTTGAAAACGCCGATGGTGCCGGGCCCGCAGACATCGTGGGTCATCAACACGTCTGTTTCTACCCAGATATTTTCTCCGGGCTCGACTTTAGTGCGGCCTGATGCTTTGGCTAATATTTTTTCGGTCAGAGTCATTCCCATAGTGCGATCGCTGTTTTTTATTAGATGCTACAAGTGTATTGTAAGCGAAACATTCTATTAAAATTGAAATTATCAGGTCTCAAAAATCGGGAGTAAGGACTATGACCTTGCTGACGTTACCCCTAAAAGTTAATCTCGATCGCGTTCAATTTACCGATGAGCAGTTTTATCAACTCTGTCTCAGCAATCCTGAATTGACGATCGAGCGCGATGCTGAAGGAAGATTAATTGTTATGTCTCCAGTTGGCGGCGATAGCGGTAGTCGCGAGATGGATCTCGGCGGTGAGGTTTATATTTGGAATCGCCAAACCCAACTAGGTAAGGTGTTTAGTTCTTCCACGCTATTCAAATTGCCCGGTGGAGGATCTCGCTCTCCTGATGTAGCATGGGTGGAATTGTCTCGCTGGGGAGCACTCACTCCTGAACAACGACAGAAATTTCCCCCCATAGCGCCGGATTTTGTCATTGAACTGCGTGAAGCGAAGCTATCCCGTAGGGAATCGCGATCGGACAATCTGCAAACCTTGCAAGATAAAATGATGGAATACCTACAAAGTGGGGTGCGGTTGGGTTGGTTGTTTAATCCACAAAATCAGCAGGTAGAAATTTATCGACAGGGACAACCAAAAGAGGTTCGCTCTTTACCAACACAACTTTCTGGAGAAGATGTTTTACCTGGATTTGTGCTGGAAGTTCCATTATTTACCGATTGAACTATAAGAGGCAATCGCAGTGATGTTGCCAACATTTGGCGGCTCGTCTATAGCAGTTCTCAGGGATCTCGCGCTTTGGGGAGCAATTCTTTCATGATTGCCGGAGCAGTGGCAGAACCCAGCACCATTGCTGCCATGATTGTTGCAGGATTGGGATTGTTGGTCGTCAAAATTAAGAGGCGATCGCTCTTAATTAAATGATAGTTTTACCAGACCCGATTGCCGATCACGCTTGGGTGTTATAACGAACCGCGAAGACGCGAAGTCGGATGCTATAATTATGGATATAAAAAATTTAAATGTTCTCCTGGAATTTGGCTCAACTCTTCGGGAGTTCCAGTTAGTTTGAGTTCACCCCGATCGAGCAGTACAATCACATCAGCCCGCTGAATGACTCGGGGACGGTGGCTGATTAAAATTGTCGTTTTGCCCTGACGATCGGCTAATAATCGATCGAGCACTTCAGTTTCAGTTGCGGGATCGAGGGCTCCTGTAGATTCATCTAAAATCAAGACGGGCGGGTCGGTGACAAGGGCGCGGGCGATCGCCAATCTTTGCCTTTGTCCGCCAGAAAGATTCGCGCCAAACTCGCCCAAAACAGTCTGATACGTGTCGGGAAGTCCGCTGACAAAATCGTCGGCACCGGCAATTTGGCAAGCTTTTACTATTTGTTCTAAAGTCGCGCTAGGGTAACAAAAGCGGAAATTCTCGACAATCGATCGGCTCCAAAAGTGAGCTTCCTGCGGCACGAGCACGACTTGTTCGCGCAGGCATTCTAGCGACAAATCGTGACGGAACGGGCGTTAAATCCCAAAGCTTCTGCCCCGCGGCGCAATCCCAGCAGCGTTGTGCCCAATTGTCCGGTACCGACGGCTTCGCGGACGCGGTTGATGGCCAACGTGCGCCCGCAGGATTTGGCAACGGTAGCCAGACACGCGGCGCCGCAGTCTTCTTCGCTGTGTTGGAGAACGATCGGATATTTCATAACAAGTTAGAAGCTTACAGGCTTATTTCCTCTGTTGATTTTTCGTTTTTCTGGGTCTTTTGCGCCTAGAACGCTTGATGATTAGACATCTCCAAAAACTCTTTTCGGGAGTAGGGTGAGGCACCCTGCAGGCTCTTGACTAGCGTTTCAGTTCTATGTATATTCAGAGATTTTAGTCGCCTATCGCCCTATCAAACGTAAAATTAAATAAACCGTAAAGTTGCCCAATTAGGACTTACGCATGAACTCTCTCTGTAGGGCGAAACACACCGCACCTTACCGCCATCAATAGTGTTGCAACGCTGTTTTTACGTAAGTCCTAACTATTATTAAACAGAAAGATAGTTTTGTAGCGGGGGACAGAAAATCATGTCTGAAAGTAAAGTTCTTTTTGTCGATTCAAATCAAAAAAAACACTTTCCCCAGATATTTCCTCAGTTGCCAATCATCAAGAACGATCGCGCAATTTGGACTGGCATCAGTTTAGAATACCACCGCCAGCCTCCGTTTGAAACCCCTCAATATGCGATCGGTTCTTACTCGATAGGCATCAACCTCGGACAGAGTTTCCAGATGGAACGAAAGATTGACGGCAAGTGGGAAACCAAGCAAGTATTTCCCGGTGCGCTGGGTCTTTGTCCCTTTAATTTATCTCACGAACTCCGGTGGCATAGTGAAATGAATTTACTCTCTCTCAATCTCGATCGCGAATTCATAGTTCGCAGCGCACTGGAGTTATTCAATACCGAGCAAGTTGAGTTATTGTGGCCGATGCCATTTCAAGATCCCTTAATCCAGCAAATTGGACTGGCACTCAAGGCAGAAGCGCAATCAGATGGCGGGGGCAGCCGGCTTTATGCAGAGACAATGGCGAACGCACTTGCCGTACATTTATTGCGGCATTATTCGACGCAAGGGGAGCGTAAAATCAACGGCAAATGGGCAATGTGTCCGCACAAATTGAGGTGGGTTCAAGACTATATCAACGATTATTTAGAACGGCAATTCAGTGTAGATGAACTGGCGGCGATCGCCCAACTCAGTCCCTACCACTTTTCCCGCGCTTTCAAACAATCTGTTGGTATCAGTCCGCACCAATACGTGATTCAACAGCGGGTAGAACGGGCAAAACAATTGCTGTTGCAGGGAAATATGAGTTTGTCGGAAATTGCGATCGCCTGCGGCTTTTCTCATCAAAGTCATCTCAATCGCCACTTCAAACGCTTGACAGGAGTGACTCCCAAGACTTTGCTCAATTCATAGCAAGAATGTGCAAAAACCGCAAGACTGTGCAATACAGGTAATGCGGCGTTTGCCATCATCAAAGGTAGACAAGCGAGAATCCTGCTCTCCTTGGGGAGCAAGAAATATCAGACTTTAACTAACGTACAGAAGTAAATCTGATGAAAGCAATGCAGCCTAAGAAATCGCAAACCACACAAAACCCAGCTCTATGGGTCGAACTCAATGATGACATAGCCAGCCAATATTCTGGCGGAGAAAATGGTTGGATGAAACACAACGGACTATGGATACGATGCTATTACGACTATGAGCGTCAAACTTGCACCTGTTAATTGGGTGGAGTTTACCTATTTGTAGGGTGGGTATTTCTCGCCCTACACTCTCATCTTGATGAATTAACCTACAGGATTAAATCTGATGAAAGCAATGCAGCCTAAAAAATCGCAAACCATACCAAACGATCCAAATCAAGCTTTATGGAAAGAAATCGGTGATGAGGTAGCTGCTCAAATAGGCGGTGGGGGAAGAGTGAAGGGATGGGCTAAGTGCCAAGTACCGGGTAAATGTGAAGTAGGGATTGACATTACGATCGTCAGATTTTAGCAACCATACTACTTCTTGAATTCACCGGATGGTAACGACTTTGTAGAACCGGGTTTTACCAACCCTATATGTCGAACACCATGTGGTAAACCCGCCCTCCGAGGCTCATATTTTTACAACAATCCAAGGAGTTGAAAGATGTTTCAAAAACACAAAACAAATAATTCAGTGCCGTCTGCCTTGGATTTTGTAGCCGCGCAAGCACTTGTTGTTGAGTTAGGCGAAGAAAATGAGAAATTACTATCAGGAGGTTACACTGGTGAGGATAGAATTCGCCCCCAATTGACAGCAAGAGATGTAGAACAAGTAACTGGAACTGGCAGTCTAGCCAGTCACTACGGAATTCGGAGTATTCCTACTCTCATGATTGGAACAGGACTTACCCACGCGGAATCAAAGACCCGGTTTCTCTGTCAATATCTCTCGCTAGTAATGCACAATTTTTCTCAAAAACCGGTTTTTTTGCGTAAGTCTTGTTGAAGAAATGCCGATCGCTCGATTCGTAACAAGAACATGCAAAAACAGCAACAATGTGCAAGACATTCAAGAGCGGCATCTGACACTGTTAGGTTAGACAGAAAACCGATCGTTAAGTTTGAAGCAAAATGGAGGATTTGATGATGGAAATTCGAGAACTTTGGTAAGAATTAGATGACCAACAAGCCGAAAAGCTTTCTGGTGGGGCTGAGGGTTGCTTAGCTTGGAGTATTGGATTCTCCGATGTCGTTCGACCAAGCACCTCACAGGCTCCATCCTCTTTCACTTTCCATAGAAGTAGTCTGTCTGAAAGCTCAATTGTGCAAGCGGAAGGAAAAATTAGGGGAACATTACTGCTCTGAGTGATCGCTCTTGAATGCCAGTATCTTATTTGTGCGATGGCATCTCCCATAATTTGTCTGTTGGAAAAATCGGGAGGGGAAAAATGTTTCGCAAAGACCAAACTAAAAATTCATCAAAATCAGTGTTGGATGTTCAGAAATTAAATCCGCTAGTGATGGATTTAAACGAACAGAGTCAGGAATCGATATCAGGTGGGGAAATACAGCGTCTCCAAGAGGAGTTCGCGGCTGAGTTAGCGACTGTATATGCGATCGCTCTCCCTTCTTTTCTTAATCAAGCCAACAAGGCAAAACAATAGTAATTGTAACAGGAGGCTTGGAAATGCTTAATTAGAGTCTTTGGCTGAGCGATCGCGAACTTCAGGATATTTCAGATCCGGAAGCCAATTTAATCGCAGGCGGTCAAGTTACCAGCGTTAGTCAACTTTCGGATGTTCGGCCAATTGTGAGTACCGAACCCAATAAAAAACGCGGTATGCGCTCCAAAACCTCAAACCAAACAGGATTATCAGCTCTGTCTGCTAATATCCGCACTCTGCTATTATTCCCCAATCCCTTTAGTTAAAGGAGTTAAAAAATGTTGCAGAAACATTTAATTTGGTAACTGGTAATTGGGCGGGGGCGGGTTCACTAGATTCTGGATTTTAGCCAAATATTGTTGGTAAAACCCGCCCCCGCAAAACGTTATATGGTATAACAGAGCGATCGCCCTGCATATAACAAATAACCACTGCCAACTGACTAATGACTAATGACTGATGACTAATGACTCTTCTTTTGACTTTCTCCGTACTGCGAAACCCGATGAATTCTTGCCGCCCATCAGCCGCTGGATAACGGCGGGCGGATTATTTTTGTTGGCAACTTTTGGCGGTGCGATCGCCCTTGCTGCTGTCGCTAAATATAATGTTACCGTCCGAGTTCCCGCTACCGTCCGTCCTGCTGGTGAAATTCGCATTGTAGAAGCGGCGACAGCAGGCACGGTTAAAAGCATTCAAGTCAAAGAAAATCAGGCTGTCAAACAAGGAGATACGATCGCCCTGATCGACTCTTCCCAACTTTTAACTAAACAAAGCCAACTGCAAGGAAATATCCAGCAAAACCAACTGCAACTGCGTCAAATTGCTGCTCAAATTAGCGCTTTAGACGATCGCCTAGCAGCGGAAACCCAGGCCATGGAAGGCGCAGTTGCCTCTGCCCAAGCTGATTTAAGCCGCAGCCAGCGGGACTATGGAGAACGGCAAATTACCTCGCTGGCTGAAGTTGAAGCGGCCAAAGCTAATTTACAATTAGCTCAGTCGGAATGGGAAAAATCGCTGCCGGAATTGCAAAAAGAACAGGCTTCCTTGCAAACAGCCGCAGCAAATTTAAAGGCTGCCGAGGCAAATTTAAAAGCAGCCGTTTCTAAGCGCGATCGCTATCAGTCAATCCAAGAAACAGGCGCTATTTCGCTGGATTTATTGGAGGAGACGAAACTTGCCGCCCAGCAGCAAGAACAAGCCGTAGCAGGGCAAAAAGCCGCCGTAGAAGCGCAAAAAAAAGCAGTTGAAAGCCAAAGAAAAACCGTTGACAGACAGCAACAAGCTGTTGAAGTGTCCGCAGCTAAATTGAAAGTTGTTGAAGCTGCCTTGAATCCCAGTGGTGCACCCGTGGCGATCGCCCAACAGCGAATTGCTCAAGAAAAAGCCAAGGGTGAAGCAGCTTTGGCAGCGTTGAAAAAAGAACAATTAGTTTCGATTCAGAATCGCGCTGACATCGAAAATCAAATCAATCGCGATCGCCAAGAGCTCAAACAAATTGATACCGAACTTGCAAAAAGTGTCGTTCGTTCTCCCGTAGACGGCACCATTCTCAAACTGAATCTGCGAAATCCCGGACAAACGGCACAACTCGGTGCGGCAATCGCTCAAATTGCTCCCGCTAATGCTGCGATTGTCGTCAAAGCTCGCGTCGCCGCTCCTGATATTGGTAAAATTGCGATCGGTCAAACATCTATCCTGCGGATTTCTGCCTATCCCTATCCCGACTACGGGGTACTAGAAGCGAAAGTTAGCGCGATCGCACCCGATGCCATTGCTGGTGAAAATAACAGTCCGCCTTACTATGAAGTGACTGTTATACCCCAAAGAACTTATTTAGTCAAGCGCGATCGGGCTATTAGTCAATCTGCTGATCAACAGTGCTGTCAGTATCATATTCAAGCCGGAATGGAAGTTACAGCAGACATTATTTCTCGACAAGAAACCGTACTTACATTTATTCTCAGAAAAGCCAGGATGCTCGCTGATGTTTAACCAACTTTACTATCACCAATTAGTATATTTCATGACGTAATTCACCGCGCCCTTCTTAGGGCGATTTGCTATACTGGTACGCACGGCATTTTTACCTATCTTCAAGTTGGCCGATTCACCAGTCAAATCAGGTTTGGAAAAGCAACCTGCATCAACGCACTCAGCATTCTCGAAGCAGCGCCATAACCTAGCAATATTGTTGCCCTTGCTATTGGCCGATTAGGCTGGTTTGCCTTCCAGATTAAGAAACAGCTAGGTTTTTTTTACAGGGCTAGGTGTTGGCAGCGATCGCATTTTTTCCATAAGTGCGATCGTCTCCCCTGTATAAATTTATCTTTGGCGAATTTAATAGTAAAATTTTGTCCTGACCGAAAACAACCAGTGTACAAGCCCCCGGATAAATCCCTGGGGTCGCTTTCTTCAATCTAAAATCTAAAATCTAAAATCTAAAATCGATTGACTGTCACTTTCTTTTTCGCCACTAATCTCTACAATAGCCTCTACTTGGATTAACACAAAAATAAAATTTCTGCAAGTCACTCGATTATGCGACTGGTAACTAACAGCTAGTGACTGTTATTGTTAGTGATTACTTAAGAAAAGCAATTTAAATCAGGGACTGTCAAAAAAATTCAGAGTGCATTTCTACAGTTGTAGACCTGAACAAGAGTGAAATGAGCTAGATACCCCCACCGCAAGGGTATCTGGTTTCGTCATTCTCACCCTGTATGCCAATGGAGATATTTCCCATGAATTCACAGACACCAAAACGTCAGCGCGCAGTTATGTTGACATCTGAAGGTATTGATAAATTCCCAGCAGCAAAAGCTGAGGCCAAAAGTTACGAAAATTGCTACCAAAATTATACTCTCGAAGTTTTAGGCGATCGCACTAACACAGAGTCAGATAATTTCATTAAGGTATTAGTTAAGCAAATCTTGGATCGGGTAGGGGCGATAGTTGTGGAGATTGCAGGGCAGGTGCAATTCATGACTCAACGCGCCGAACAACTGTTGAACCAGTATTTTTTATCCCGCGCCCCGCACTCATTGCCAGAACTATTACAACATTGGTTCAACCAACAGATATCGCGACTCACCTTCACCGGCGATATTCCATCTAGCTGTTTACCATTGTACATTCAGCAAGCAGGAATACAGTTGATCGTCCGTCTGATTCCAGATCCCATCAACCAGCAACATCTCTTGCTGTTGGAGGAAGAAGAACTGCAATCATTCTCTATTTCGACCCTGGAATCGCTAGGACTCACCAAACGCGAGGCGGAGGTTTTATTCTGGATTGCCAAAGATAAAAGCAATGCAGGAATCGCTAAAGTGCTCGGTTGCAGTGAAGGAACAGTGCGAAAACATCTGGAGCATCTTTACGGGAAACTAAGCGTACAAACTCGGACTGCTGCTGTGATGGTGGCTATGGAAAAATTGGGGTTGTTTAACGGGAAATTTGTTGCAATATCTTCATAATCCTATACGCAGATCGTCGTATTGTTCCCCAAGTTTATGTTGAAGAGAATTAGAGCATACACAAAGCCAACAGCCTAACTGTAGTTGCTGTTTGGCGGAGGTGTCTAATTGACAACAACTCAAACCTAAATTAAGGATTTTGCCATGGATACTATGGAAAAGCTTGTTCTACCTCATAACCTGACCACTCTTAACGGGTGCATTGTCGATCTGGAGTCTAAGATTGGTGATATGCAACTGGTCAAGGGAGTCAAACGTTCCGCGTCAGTGAGTGCCATAACCGCTAGTCGCCTCCCCGAAATCGTTATTTACGACCATATTGACTTTGGAGGGGCGAACGCACGCACTAATCTCAATTGGTACTATGTTGGCGACTGGTGGAATGATAGAATCTCTTCCATTGTTATTGCCTCTGGAGTATGGCAGTTCTTCCAGCATTCGCACTACGAGGGAGCAAGCTGGGTGCTTGGTCCCGGCTACTACCGCTGGGTTGAGTCTGCCAACATCCCGAATGACATCATCTCATCATTCAAGTGTATCCAGTTGACTAATTAAAGCATCTTCTGTCGTAGGGTGCGTTACCGAACGCACCTCATTTGATAAGTAAGCCCTCCTAAAAAAACAGAATACCCAGATCCCGACTTCTTTAAGAAGTCGGGAATCTAAAGTGCGATCGCGTCTTACGTTTAATTAGAACAACTTAACGGTTGCGTAAGTTGTTGCAATATCTTCATAATTCTATACGCGGATCGTCGTATTGCTCTCAAAGTTTATTTTGAGGAATATGAGATAAAACGCTATACGGAGTCTGTAAACTATGCCCAACAAAAATCCACTACGGAGGTAAAAATGGAAACCAATAATGTAGATGCAACGGTCGATTTTGTCGATGTCGGTGTTCAGAAACAGGATTCGGCAGCTCGCGAAGGTCAATCTGATGCTAAACCAGGCATCGAAAATGAAACCTTGCTTCACACGCTACGCGCATCATCGATGTTCTCTGTGGAAAACAAAGAAGTTTTACCTCAAAAAAGCCAAGAAGATGCAACAGTCGATTTTGTTGATGTCGGTGCAATGAAACAAGATTCGGTAGCTCGCGAAGGTCAATCTGATGCTAAACCGGGCATAGAAAATCAAACATTTCTTCACACACTACGTGCATTATCGATGTTCTCTGTGGAAAACAAAGAAGTTTTACCTGAATTTACCCGTTCCAACACAGGGACATAGAACCGTATTCATTGGCAATTACTTATTGTAAGAGGTGGAATATGCTCACAATTTGCAACAAATATACATCTGGTGTTTGGGTAGCTATTATGTACTATCGTCCCAACTGCCCAGATGGTGGAAATTGGGCAAAAAAAGGTTGGTGGCGGCTCAATCCTGGCGAATGCAAAGTGGTATATGGGGGTAGTTTGCGTAGTCTGAATCGCTACTACTGCTACTATGCCGAGGCTGATAACGGAGCAAATTGGTCAGGGCCTTACGTAAGACCTGTCCCTCCACAAGCATTTGACTGGTGTGAGTGGACAAGCAGCACGCAGGCAACTAATGTAGGCTTCCGGTTGCTTGATATTAACAGTTACGACAATTTTACGCTGAATTTGACAGCATAAATCTCAGTGGCGTTGTCAAGTTAAATTTTTATTCTAAATTTAACTTGACAAATCTATCCAAGTATACCTCTCCAATAATCATTGTGGAACAGGCAGGATGCCTGTTCAAGACTGCCTTTTCTGGAGAAGTCTAATAGGAATCGTAACAGTTACGTAAGTTGTTGCAATATCTTCATAATCATATACGCGGATCGTCGTATTGCTTGCCAAATAAATTTGGATGATTATGAGATAGAAAGCAGTTATTCAGCTTCGGCATATAGCGAGAAACAACTTGCCCTTAATGTTAAATAACAAGGAAACAAACTATGTCTTCTACCACAGAAATTTTTGTATCGAATTCTCAGCTAGAGCTTCCCACAATTCAGGAAAGCCAAGAGGCTAACCTTGAAGAGGTTCGTCAACTGGGCGCGCCTCAAGATGGAGCTTCGCCCGCAATATTGTTTGGTAATGGCTACGCTTATCGCCATGACTGGGGATTCAAGAAAGGACAGCACATCTTGCCTCTCAATTGGGGCTTAATCACACCCAACTCTCTCGTCTTCGTTGCGCTCGGCGAAGGTGTTTCTCCAAATACCACGGCTGGAAAGAAGATCGGTGAGGCTCGATATACTCTCCATAACGTTTCCCCACAAAATGGTGTAGTCAAGATTTGGGTCAACATCGAGTGGGAACACAGCCTGATTCGGCTCTATGCTGACTATTTCGTATTCAACCCTTAGAAGCATGGATGAAATACAGGGCTGTTTCTTGACAAGTCACAGCCTGGGAATTCCATAAATCTCTTTGCCAACTCAACGCATTATCTAACACTGAATTAGAGGTATTTTATGTCTGAACAACCGAGTTTTCCCATCCCAGAAACTGCCCAAGCCGATGAAACAACAGGGCGTTACATTATTACTTTCCGCGAAGATGCAGTGACAGAAGGATTAGACCTCCTGAGCGACCAAACTGGTATCAGAGGACTGGCAAATGCTGCCGATTTCCCCGACTCTGCTCTAGACTTGAGCCAAATTGCAGCAGCAGGGGGAGCGGTGTTTCCTACTCTCGGCGTTGCCGTTGTTTCCTTAGACGAAGGGGGTTTAAGCAGCATCATGACATCAGCGGGAGAGGATTCGGCTATTCTGGCGATCGAGCCGGAGAGCACCTTCTACGCGATTGGCGATGGGTTGTCGGCAGATTACCTGCGGGGCTATCGCGATGCGGTGGATAACCTGTACGAGAAAGCCACTAATACAGAGGTAGCAGACATCCAGAAACAAGAATGTTTTGCTGATGATACCGAGTTTACTTGGGGTCTGAAGGCAACGAAGGCGATGAAGTCTCTGTTGACTGGTAATGGAATCAAAGTTGCGGTGCTGGATACGGGGATGGATCTATTACATCCCGACTTCGCGGGTCGATCGATCGTATCGCAATCTTTCGTACCAGGGGAGGACGTACAAGATGGCAACAGTCATGGTACCCACTGCATCGGGACAGCCTGCGGGTTCAAGGATCTTAACGGCCGCAGGTACGGGATCGCTCACAAATCGACCATTTATGTCGGTAAAGTGTTGAGCAATGCCGGTAGTGGCGCTGGTGCCTGGATTCTGGCTGGGATGGAATGGGCGATCGTTAATGGGTGTCAAGTGATCTCGATGTCTTTAGGAAACACCACTCGAACACCGTCTACTGCTTACGAAACTGTCGGCCGCCGAGCACTGCAAAATGGGTGTCTGATCGTGGCAGCCGCAGGCAATAACGGACGAACCGGAGGAACCGTCGGACAACCAGCCAATAGCCCGTCGATTATGGCTGTTGCAGCGATCGATAACTGCGTCCAAGTGGCTGACTTCTCGGCTACCTCTGAGCTAATTCAAGGAACTAAAGTTGATATCGCCGCTCCAGGAGTGAAAGTATACTCATCAGTGCCTATGAATAAAGGGCGTTATGCTGCTTACAATGGCACTAGCATGGCTACACCTCACGTAGCGGGCATCGCGGCCCTGTATGCCGAATCGACTGGTAAACGAGGTGCTGAACTTTGGCAATTGCTGACTGCCTATGCTATGGCACTACCATTACCATGTACTCGTGTCGGAAGTGGCTTAGTAGAAGCTCCGTAATGAAGAATATCCAAATCTCCGCAGGCTTAAAGTGCTGCGGGGATTTAACAGAAGACAATTTACAATACCGCAATGGATTTGCTCCAAAGGATGCTAAATATGTCTGACGAACAAGTACAGCGCATCATAGTGACTGTTGACGACCAAAACATATCGGTAATTCAATCGGTTGTCACTGCCTTAGAATCGGCGGGAATGAAAGTGGAGCAGGTGCTAACTGTTACTGGCATCATTACTGGAGAAGTTTCTCAATCGAAGCTAGAAGGACTAAAGAGCGTACCGGGCGTGGCTAGTGTCGAAATCGATCGAGAAATGCAGGCAATTTAAACTAATCAATCATTTAGGGGTTAGTAGATCGAGTTTTGCTAACCCCAAATAGCGAATGCCTTCCGGTGTCACATCAAAGCGACAGGGCAAAATCTCTACACCTTCACTAATCGCCTGTCTGAACAATTCTCCGTAAAGGCGATCGGCACTATCCCCCGGAGCAAAATCCGTACAATCCCCGCGATTAATAAAATACAGCATTACAGCCCTCGAACCCTGCCGCACCACTTCTATCAATTCTCTCAAATGCTTTTGTCCCCTCTCCGTCACTGTATCGGGAAATAAAGCTAACTCCTCTTTTACCCAAGTTGTATTTTTCACTTCCAGAAAAATCGGTTTTTCCTCACCAGTTAGCCAAAAATCCACTCTACTTTTTTTATCAGTGCCGTAAACAACCTCCGGTTGAATTAAACTGTAATTGCCAAACTCTGGAAACAATTTCAATTCCAAAGCTAATTTAACTACTCGATTTGGCAGCCCAGTATTAACTCCCACCCAAGTTGGCACAGTGTCGCAAACTTTAATTAATTCCCAAGTATAAGCTAACTTGCGTTTGGGATTGTCGCTGGGAGATACTAGCACTGGATTGCCCGGAATGTAAACACCAGTCATCGGGCCAGTATTCGGACAGTGCGCGGTGATTATTTCTCCCGAATCTAGTTCAATTTCTGCAAAAAATCGCTTGTAACGTTTAATGAGAATTCCGGGTAAAAGAGGAGGATATTTGTAAATTAAGCCAGTCATTCGATTTTAGATTTTAGATTTTAGATTTTAGATTTTAGATTTTAGATTCTCGATTGAAGATTGTAGATTATACCTATAACCGAATACCTGGGTTCGCACTTTTTAAATAAGTCTGGGAGCTAACACAATCGATCATACGTTATCAACTATTATGTTATTTATCTGCTTTGATCAACTCATTTGTTTCATCATTTTTAGAGAGTAGATTGTATATTGTAGATTTTAGATTGACGCATCATAGCACGAAACGGCGGTTTGTAGTTAGGACGCATAGTCCCGATCGATTATTGAATTGCCGCAAGTCAGTAATATCGATAAAATTGGTATCAGCGCAATTCCCCCTAGAAGTTTTATGAGTTCATGATATGATTCTCCCGATTCGCGATTAAAATAAGTGAATCCTTTTAGCACTAGCGTTTGTAACCATTTGTGTCCCAATTACAGAAGCCCTCTCGTTCCCTCGCAGGGATTGCCGGCATTGTCGCAGTCGCCACTCTAATTAGCAAAGTCTTTGGATTGGTGCGCCAAATTGCGATCGCCGCAGCCTTTGGAGTCGGTGTCGCCGTCGATGCCTACAACTACGCCTACGTCATCCCTGGTTTCTTATTTATTTTGCTGGGAGGGATTAATGGGCCATTTCACAGCGCCATAGTCAGTGTTTTAGCTCGCCGGGATAAAAAAGAAGCAGCACCCTTAGTCGAGACTATCACCACCTTAGTCGGGGGCATATTGCTGTTGGTAACAGTCGCTTTAATTATTTTTGCAGATCCGGCGATCGATTTGGTGGCACCGGGATTAAATAGGACAGCAGAAGGTTTACAAATCAAAGCAATTGCCGTCCAGCAATTTCGGATTATGGCGCCGATGGCGTTACTTTCAGGCTTAATCGGCATTGGTTTCGGCACTCTCAACGCTGCCGATATGTACTGGTTGCCTTCGATTAGTCCTTTATTTTCTAGCGTTGCACTTGTCAGCGGTTTAGGGATTCTCGCACTGCAACTCGGAAACAAAATTATTCAGCCAGAATACGCACTAATTGGCGGCTTAGTGTTAGCTTGGGGAACTTTAGCGGGCGCAGTTTTGCAGTGGTTAGTGCAACTAGCGGCGCAGTGGCGCGCCGGCTTGGGAACATTGCGCTTGCGGTTTAATTTTAAACGACCGGGAGTGCAAGAAGTAATTAAGGTGATGGTTCCTGCGACCTTATCATCAGGAATGCTACAAATTAATGTTTATACTGACCTATTTTTCGCATCCTACATCCCTCAAGCTGCCTCTGCTTTGGGTTACAGTGGCTTGTTAGTTATGACGCCTTTAGGCATTATTTCTAATGTAATTTTAGTGCCATTTCTACCCATATTTTCTCGCCTCACCGATCCGAGAGATTGGCCGGAATTAAAAGATCGAATTCGTCAATCTTTAATTTTGACGGCCCTGACGATGCTGCCCCTGAGCGCTTTAATGGTAACACTTGCCGGGCCGATCGTCCGCGTGGTTTACGAACGCTATGCTTTTGATCGGTCAGCCTCGGAGTTTGTCACGCCGATATTGATGGCTTACAGTATTGGAATGTTTGTGTACTTAGGACGCGACGTTGTGGTACGGGTATTTTACGCTTTGGGAGACGGAGAAACGCCTTTTCGCATCAGTATTATCAATATCTTTTTAAACGCTCTTTTGGATTATTTGTTGGTAGGAGCCTTTGGCGCGCCCGGATTAGTTTTGGCGACGGTGGGAGTGAATCTTATTTCGATGATTATGCTTTTGTACTTTTTAGATAAAAAGCTGGGTGGTCTGCCTTGGGGGCAGTGGAGTTTACCTTTTCTGGGGTTAACTTCTGGCAGTTGTCTAACTGCTTTCGTTACCTTGGCTACTCTGCAAGGCTGTCAAAGAGTTTTGGGTACTGAAGGTTTGGTAATTCAATTAGTGCAGTTGAGTGTGGCAAGTTTTGTAGGGTTAGGGGTTTTTGCCCTGTTTGTCAGTCAAATGAAGTTGCCGGAAGTTGATATGTTTGTCGATCGCATTCGGGGACGTTTTCGCAAATAAAATTGTCGGGGCGGGTTAAGGGCGAAATACCAGACACAACGCCCACAATCTCCTTACAAAACCCGCCCTTTTCTTTACATCTTCCGCTGAAATTCCTCAAGAACATCCATCAATTGAACTTGACACTGCATCGGAATTAAATCTGCCAGTGGCACTTCCCGCTTGCCGCCGCCCAACTTGACTGGAATTCCTTGCAAAACTTGTCCAACTTTGTCAGCATCTAAATCGCCATCTTCCAGCATCGAATAAAGTTGTTGGGCAACAACGGTATGCAGGTGAGCATCATTGAGATACAAATGCCACTTGGCAATATCAATGTACACATTTTCGCCGATTTCGGCTGCTAAGGATTCGATCGCCTGTGTAGTATTAGCCATATCAAAAAAGCCGAAAGTTATTTGTTATCAATCGAAAGACTTAACAAATCGTCGCCAACTGCCTTCAGCCAGAATCTTTGGTGAGGGGCGAATAATCGGCGATCGCAAAATGGTAAATCGCGTGGGCCAAAACTACTAGAGCCCATCCACCCGTTACCGAAATTGCCCAAGGCCAATCAGCCTTTTGCAAATTGTGAACAAACCACAAACCAGAATTGGTAGCAGAAAAAAGACCGACGTGGATAGCAAAATTCATCCGGTCATCTAAGCGACGGTACTCTGGATCATTGCGATCGGGTTTGCGGGGCCAACGAGGAGGCATAGTTTTTCACTTGATATTAGTAGTTCAGTGCCTATTTTAATCATAAGTGCAGCTTTTTGAATGCTGCATCCCTCTTTCGGCAGGAAACTTATGCCTCTACATTTTCATAGTCTCCAGACTTGCCGCCACTTTTACTCACCAGGCGAATCGACTCAATGGCGATCGACTTTTCCAACCCTTTCGCCATATCATACAAAGTCAGCGCCGCCACCGAAACCGCCGTCAGCGCCTCCATTTCCACCCCAGTTTCCGCCTTAATTTTCACCGTCGCCCGAATTTGATACCCCGGCAACTTAGCATCCGGCATCACCTCCACCTCCACGCTACTCAGCGGCAGAGGGTGACACAGAGGAATCAAATGTGCAGTCTGTTTCGCCGCCATAATTCCAGCCAGCCTTGCAGTGCCCAACACATCACCTTTCGGCGCATTCCCCGCTTCAATCGCCGCAAACGTCTCCGGCAGCATCCGCACCCGGCCAGCAGCCACAGCTTGCCGCACAGTGGGCACCTTCGCTGAAACGTCCACCATTTGGGCTTCCCCGCTGTTGTTGAGGTGAGTTAGCTGTGCCGCATCGGGCAATTTAGAAAAAGTTTGCGAAAGGTCTTGCATTATTTTGGTAATGGTGTTAATGTTAGATTCTGTGAGAAAAGAACTTAATCAACTTTAGATTAAATCTTAACTCAACAGGGGCTTGTAGCTTAGTTGGATAGAGTGCATGGCTACGAACCATGAGGTCGGGGGTTCGAATCCCTCCAAGCCCACTACTAAAAGTTATGAATTTTGAGTTTTGAGTTTTGAATTAAGAAATTAATCCAACTCACCACTTAAAACTCATAACTTTTTTAATTTGGTACGTTTACTGATTCAAAGCATAAATATCTTTGCCTCGACCGATCGCAAACTTCATCGAATTAGACAAGCCCTTGCTAGACTGAGTAATAAAAACCAGCAAAGCCAAGCCAGCAAGGCCAGCAGCAAAACCAAACATATTTCTGTAGCCAACTTGTTCAGCAACAAAGCCTAAAGTCGGGCCAGCAATCGCAATTCCTAAATCAAATCCGCCAATACACAACGAAAATAAGCGACCCCTTTCATGAGGTTCGCACCTGTCCGACATCAGCGTTACCATCATCGGTAAAACAGTACCGCCGGCGCAACCTTCAACCAAAGCTGCTATTAAAAAAGCACTGCTGTTGTTAGCAAAATACAACAATAACATCGATACGGCATAACAGATTAAGCCGCCAGAAATAAACAAGCCGCGACCGTATTTGTCCGAAGCCCGTCCCGTGATTAACCGTATACCGAAACTGGCGATAGCCGCGGTAGAATAAAATAATCCAGGATTCAAATTAGCCTTGGTTTCTTGGATAAACAAAGGCATAAAAGTGCTCAAAGTTCCAAATACTAAACCAACTACCAATAACACTAAAGCCGGAATCCGCACTCTCGGATTCCAGAGCATTTTCCAGTATTTTTGGCTATTTTTGTCCTCAGATAGCGAGTCCGATTTTGTTAAATCTGCAAAATTAGGTTCCGCAATTTTGCAGGTAAAAAATACAGCCATTGCAGCGAAAGCCGCGGACATCGCAAACAAAGGAGTATAACCAACCCAAGCTTGCACAAATCCGCCAATAGCCGGCCCAACTGCTAAACCAATAGGATTCACCAAGCTCATGTTACCGATTAATTCGCCCCGCTTTCCTGGCGGCGATAAATCTGTTACCAAAGCGCTATAAGCTGTAGTAAAAGCGGCGATACTAATGCCGTGAAAAACGCGAATAAGTAACAGTAAGGGGATAGATTGAGCTAACAGGTAGCCCAAAGGGGCGATCGCAGCGACTGACGCACCTAGAAGCAAAACTTGTTTTCGCCCCCTGCTGTCGGCTATTTTACCCAACGGTGGCCTCGATAGCAAAAGTCCGATCGCAAATGCACCCATCACAAAGCCAATTTGCTGTTTTGTGCCTCCCACAAATTGAACGTACAGCGGCAAAGTTGGCAGCAGCGAAGCCAAACTTGACCAGAATAGCAGCCCTGCGGTGAATAAAGTCAGCAAGCTGCGTCTGGGTTGGGGATCGATGTCCCTAAAAATATTCAAGATGCTAATTCCCTTTAAATCTTCTGAGTGCGCTCAAGCTGAGGTCGAGTGTATATATATCATTGTGTTACAATTCCTTAATATTTGCAACAAAAAAACTTGATATTCTACTCACCGTCAACAGTCAGCATTCTTACCAATCAACCTCAGCCCTTTCCCCCACCACCCGTTCATAAACCCACTCGGTTTCTATTGCCAACTTCGGCCAACTAAACCGGCGTTCCAAATCCTGATAAGCATTGTCAACCAACCACTGTGCGTAACCCGGATTTTTCAATACCTCCAAAATTCCCCATGCCAAAGAATCCCGATTGTTTGCCTCAGTAACAACGCCAGTTTTAGTGTGCAACACCACCTCTGGAAGTCCGCCCGCATCCGAAACGACCACAGGCACTCTTGCAGCAAAGCTTTCTAACGCTACAATCCCAAAAGGTTCGTAAAGACTGGGGAAAACCGCGCAGTCAGCCACCGTCTGAAATTTGTCGAGATGTTCCTCAAACATGAACCCAGTAAAATAACACTTATTCCAAATTCCTAAATGCCAAGCTAACTGTTTTAGATGGTCTGTATTGCCGCCGCCAACAATTACTATTTTCGCTTTACCCCCCATTTCCCAAATTACTTTAGGTGCTGCATTTAGAAATACAGAAATACCTTTTTCGTAGCTAATTCTTCCTACATAATAAACTATTTTTTCGTCGTCTGCAGCAAACTGACGACGGAAGTTCATCGCGTCAAATTCGTGCCATCGGGGCTTTTTATCTGGTCTAATTCCGTTGTAAATTACCTCTATTTTGTTCCACGGAGTCGCTAGTACCCGTTCGGCTTCCCGCCGCATATAATCACTGCAAACAATTACCCGCCAAGAATTGTAAGCGAGGTCGTTTTCCTTGGCGTTAATGTAGCGCTGCCCTTCATTGTGGATGCCGTTGAAGCGCCCGTATTCGGTGGCGTGGATGGTGGTAATTAGCGGTACTTTAAAGGTATGCTTGAGGGCGATCGCCGCATCTCCCACTAACCAATCGTGAGCGTGGATGATATCAAAGGGGCCTTCCTCAAGCATCAGTTTCCCGCCTTGGTGGCCCATGCTTTGGTTGAGGTTCGCCACCCAGTGAAAAAAGTCCCTGGCGTGCCCCACCACCACCCGATGCACACGTATTCCTTCCACCACTTCGTACATCGGCGCGTGGCCGAACTCTACTGTAATTAAGTGAATTTCGTGCCCCAGCTTCACCAATTCTGGATATAGTTCCGATACGTGGCGGGCGATACCGCCTACGATTCTGGGAGGAAACTCCCATGCCAATACCAAAATTTTCATCTTTCTCCCTCCAAATAATTTATATAACTTAATGTTTAGGATTAACAGATTTATTGTATAATTATCAGCCTCAAATTTGAGTTGAGCGCAAGTTGATGCCCAATGCCTGACTTTTGGCAGCAACAAAGACAGAAAATCATGCCTAAACCTGGTTTTTGCATGAAATTGCTCGATCGCCATTACCTGAAAAAAACAGGTTTCCTCCAGATTTGAGCCACTGAGGGAAGCAATGGCGATCGTGTCTACCCGCTTACCGTTTCTTCAAAATCGGCTCCAATTCGCCGCGAAAACGGGTCCAAGCAGCAACCGATGCAGAATTAGAAACCGCACCCTGACGCATCAAAATCGCGCCGTCTTCAAAGCCAACAATTCCGTAATCTCCTGATTTGGACATTCGATCGATCGCCGGTACGATCTCCCGCAACTGTCCCCGTTCCGCGCGAAACGCAGCCTGATACTGCTGCAACTGCCACAAATCGGCAATTACATATTGCATCTTCACTGCCTTCCCCGCATCATTGCGGAGTTCAAACATCGGAAACCTGAGAATTTCCCGCCTGCTTGACAAAATCGGCACAATAGTATTCGTCGCTGCCACGCTAGCATCAGCAGGAATTTGAGCCAACAGCGGCCGCACTTGCAAAACGTGCTGCCATTGTCTGACGAGAGGAACCTGCACCCAAGGATCGATCGCATCGGGCAAAATCCAAGAAAAAGTCCGATTTGGGTTAGAAGTGAAGGTAAAAAATAGCGACAAACAGATGCAAAACCCCCAAAAGCGGCGAAAATTTGAAGAAGAAGGCAGAGGAAATAAAGCAGAAGGAAAACGCAAAAACATTCTTTCCTCTTTCACCATTCTATCTTCTTCCTTTTGACGCTGGGCCCACCACAGAATCGCCCCATAAAAAAGCCCTGGAACCACAGTCATCGCATAGCGAATATTAATCGCCAGCACCGACTCTCCTTTCGCTAAAAATAGCTTCAGCAGCGGAAATCCAGCTATCATCCAAGACGCAGGCGCGAAAGCAGGAACCAAAGCTAATGGCAACCACTGGCCAAGCAGGTATCTAATCTTACCAAAAAACGGCGTAAATAACTGAGCCACCAACCGCCAGGGATTGCTCACCATTCCCCAAATAATTTCTAGAGTAGAAGCTTCATCTCCATCGGCATATTGGCCGAAGCGCTCCATCATAAACCGCTGGGATATGTCAGCAGAAAATAAAGGCATAATCAGATTGGTCAGAACGATCATATAACCAAAACTGAGTATGCAGACAGCCAAACCAGTCCGAGGGTAGCGCCGGCTCAAAATCATGTACACTCCGACGCCAAATAAAACAACTCCCCCATCTTCTCGCACGGCCAAAATTAAAGTTGCCAGAATCCCAAACAACGGCCACCAGCGCTTCTCCATCGCCAGCAGCAAGCCAAAGACATACAGCGGCATTTGACAAATATCGTGAAAATTGCCCAAAGTCGGGCCGATGACCGCGTTAGCGCAGTAATAGCTCACAACAATTGTCGCCGACAGCTTTGGTTCCAGATAGTGTCTGGCGAGAGCATAGAGCACTCCTCCAGCCGCGGTAATTAAAGTCACCTGCAACACAGTCAAAGTGACGGGCGAGGGAAACAGCGAGTAAATTGGCAGCCACAGCATTAGCGCCGGGGTGAAATGCTGCCCCAACCGGTAGTAAGATACTTCCGGGAGCTGATTTTGGTGAACCACATTAGTGGACAAAGCCGAAGAGAGGGAACTCTCAAACAAGTGACCCCGAGTGCCGTTCCAAAAAAGTTGATTGAAAATTCCTTGGTCGTAAGTAGCGTAAAAGCTGTAGTAGCGGTGCAGCGTCAGCAACAGGCACAGCACAAAAAAGGCGACCGCCACTTGAACCACCACCCGCAGCGACTCATTTTTCTTCCATCTCAAAAATATCATCTGCCCGCCTGTAATGAAATTATCGGACAATAGCATAAATCTAAAGTAAGTATTAAATTAAAGTAGAAGTGAAATAACTCGGCTCGGCAATGCTCAATTATTTTCACCCGATCGAAAAGCTCAACAGCGTCCATCCAACACTCGGCACCAGCGGCACTGACTGTTCTCCCGAACAGCCGGTAAATCCCGCACCGCTTTTACAGCTTTTGCTGTTCGTAGACAAGCGTCCCTCTTCCAGGGAACAGACCAGACACATCCGCAAGTCCCTAAAGGATTTGAAGGCAGAGTGCGACTTTGAGCTTCAAATCATCGACGTAGGAGAACAGCCCGATTTAGCCGAACACTTTAAACTTGTAGCCACTCCCTCGCTGCTCAAAATTCATCCCGATCCGCGACAAACTCTCGCCGGCAGCAATTTAATCGCCCAACTCGAACACTGGTGGCCCCGCTGGAAGCGTTCTGTAGACGAATACACACCTGGGCAGCAGTCGGCCGCAGCTATTGCGGAAACCCTGACTGACGCAAAACCCATCTATTCCGTTGCTTGCGCGGCCGAACTCGTGCAGCTTTCTGATGAAGTTTTTCGCCTCAAACAGGAAAAAGAACACTTGCAAGAGCAGTTGCAGTTGAAAGACCGGATTATTGCGATGCTAGCCCACGACTTGCGTAATCCCTTGACTGCCGCATCTTTGGCTTTGGAGACTTTGGAGTCAAGTCAGAAGGTGAAAGAGGGGGAAAAGTCGCGTTTGACACCGAGTCTGGCGGCTCATTTGATGAAACAAGCCCGCCGCCAAATCCGAATTGTCGATCGTATGATTACAGATATCCTGCAAGCAGCCCGGGGTACAAACGCTCAACTCCACATTGAACCAAAAAGAATCGAACTGGGGGCGATTTGTCAAGATGTAATCTTGCAGTTTCAAGACAAATTTCAGGCGAAAAGTCTGAACATAGAAACAGACATTCCCGCAGATTTACCCTTGGTTTATGCCGATCCCGATCGCATCAAACAAGTCATAGTCAACCTGCTTGACAACGCCAGCAAGTACACCCCAGACCAAGGAACGGTTAATCTGTCCATTCTCCACCGCACCGCTTACAAAGTTCAAGTCAGCATTTGCAACAGCGGGCCGGGAATTCCTGAAGAAGATTGCGCGAGCATTTTTGAAGACAGCTTTCGGTTGCAGCGAGATAAATCAAAAGACGGTTACGGCATTGGGCTGTCTCTGTGTCAAGGCATCATCCGCGCCCACTACGGTCAAATTTGGGTAGACTCTGTACCCGATAGAGGCAGTTGTTTTCACTTTACTCTGCCCGTCCAAAAATAAAACTTAGCTGTCAGTTGTCAGTTGTCAGTTGTCAGTAGCAACCGAATTTGATATTACAGCAACCGCGCCCGACGGTTAGGACGTTTTTAATTCCTAAAACCCTTGCGGAAGATTGCTTATTGCTTCTTATTTCTGGTATACAGCTCAACTTTTCCGCAGTGCAGCAATAATCTGTTCGTTTGCTTTGGGAAAAGTAAATTGGTCAATTTCATCGAGTGTCACCCAGCGAATTTCCTCGCATTCGATCGTTTGCGGTTCCCCACTGACGTAGCGGCAGTGGTGCACGTAGAGCCTAACTGTAAATTTAGTGTAGTCGTGGTCAATTGTAATCAGGCGATCGCCAACTTCTACGACAATCCCCAACTCCTCCATAATTTCCCGTTTTATGCAAGCTTCGATTGTTTCCCCAGGCTCTATTTTTCCGCCCGGAAACTCCCAGAAACCCCCGTGTAGTCCATGTTGTCGGCGCTTGTCAATCAAAATTTGTTGGCGATCGTTCCAGATTGCAGCAACGCCGATAACTTTGTGGGCAACAGGAGGAAGAGACATATTAATTAGGAATGGGGAATTGGGAATGGGGAATTGGGAATGTAAGAATAATATCAATAATTATTCAATTATTTAATCTAAAATCAACCCTCTAAAATCTAAAATCTAAAATCTAAAATCTAAAATATTAAGCCCCCATCTTGCGAGGGGGGGCTTGACACTTGGATCACTTAAATGTTAAGAATCTACTAATCGTCCGAGCCATGTCTCTCACTGGCTTGTATGGACTTTTCAAAAGTCATTCGCTGTTCGGCATTTTTGAGAAAATAACCGCTAATCATAGCCGAGGCGAGCAATCTACCCAAATGTTCGCGACTGGTAGTCACTGTCACCCCGAAGTGTTCCGAAGGCAAATTCCCCAATAGTCCAACAATATTTCGCTCCATTACTTGAAACACTTCGTGAGAAGTCGGCTTAGACAACTGAGAAACTGTGTCGGGAGCCATTGACTGCACGTATTGCCATAATAAGTTGGCATTTTCTCCGTCTTCTTCAAAGAATTCTGGGGATTTATTAGATGAGTTGCTCACGAGTACCTCCGTTTCAGACACAGCTTGTTATGTTAGACGCGGGCGGTTAAATTAAATAACCCTTATCTGATCGCTGCTGATCTTTATTACTAAGTAATTACTAATGTAGCAGGACAATCATAGCAACCAAGTGGGCACAACCGAATTAAAAGCGGCGGTTTTTACGATTTTAGATTGGGGATTGCGAGTGGGGGGGACCCGATCGCCAATCCCCAATCTACCTAGCTGGCTAGATAATCGTTGATATCTTGCTTGCGCTTGCGGAGTTTGGTCAAAGCTTCCCGTTCTATTTGCCGCACTCGTTCCCGACTGATGTTGAGACGATCGCCTATTTTTGCCAAAGTTAGGGTTTGCCCGTCTTCTAAACCGAACCGCAAGGCGAGCACTTCTCGCTGTTGCTGAGTCAGTTCCGCCATTAGCTGGTCTAAGTCAGTCCGCAGGGAAGATTGCAGGGCAAAATCTTCCGGGGTAGTACCCGTATCTTCCAACAAATCGCCCAACTCTGTATCTTGATTGTCTCCCACGCGCAAGTCCAGGGAAAGTGGCAGGCGCGCGCGATCGAGATATTCGCGAATCTGTTTGGGAGTCAATTCTAACTCGGATGCCAATTCTGCAGCCGTGGCCGCGCGACCAAGCTGTTGAGCAAGTTGGCGCTGAGCTTTTTTAATTTTGTTGAGCTTTTCGGTAATGTGGATCGGTAAGCGGATGGTGCGGCCTTTTTCGGCGATCGCCCGGGTAATTGCCTGACGAATCCACCAATAAGCATAAGTAGAAAATCTGTAGCCCTTAGTCGGGTCAAATTTTTCTACTCCCCGCTGCATCCCGATCGTGCCTTCCTGAATAAGATCCAGTAAATCTACGTTGCGCTTGATATATTTCTTGGCAACAGACACTACCAGGCGGAGATTGGCTTCCACCATTTGGCGCTTTGCCCTTTCCCCGTTTTCGATCGTCCGCTGCAACTGTGCCTCAGACAGCCCAACTGCCTGTGCCCATTCAGCCGCCGTCGGGTCGCGGCCTAACTCTTCGGCTAAAATATTTTTCTCCTGATGCAGTGCGGTTGAGCGCTGTACCTGTTTCCCGTAGAGTATTTCTTGCTCGTGGGTCAACAAGGGAACGCGGCCGATTTCCCGCAAGTAAGCGCGAACAGAATCTGTATCTGAGGACTTAAGAGTTTTCATGAGCTTTTCCCGCTGAGGATCTGTGCCTCTAAAGGTTTGCGGTAGTCGCAAACCCCTAGCTTTAGCTGGGAAGGAAAGCGGGCGGGGACTTGCGCTTTCCTTCCATTTAAAGAGGCTTAATTTTATGGTAGCTAGCTACTACTCCCAGTCAGCACCGTCTCAGGTTAGGTTTTGGTTGGGGCGAGCACAATACTACGTTATGTTAAGAATCTTAACATTTGTGAGAGCACTTGGCTACACTTCTTCATATTTATTTCATGCCAGCCTGAACTGTTGATACGAGAGTACCCGCTTTCCTGGCTTTACAGTGTGCATCAATATAAACAAAAGCCGCCACATCTCAGAGGGGGAGATTGGTAGAGGGGCAGGGCTGTTTCATTATCTTGTAGGGGCAGCCCCCCGTGGCGGCCCTGAATATGAAGTTACAGGTATTGATGAACCCGCCCCAACAGATAATGACTAATGAGTCATGACTAATAACTAATGACCGAAAACATCCAGGAGACAAGCCCCCGGATTCATCCGTCCAGAAATAAAAAACCTGTATCGGATAAACTGGCCCCCGAATTTATCCGTGGGCTCAATGCTTCAATCTAAAATCTAAAATCTAAAATCTAAAATCGACTGACTTCTTTGCCGTTGAGCTTCGTACAAGATGAGGGCTGCAGCGATCGACACATTTAAAGATTCTACGCCACGACTCAGGGGGATTTGGATTTGTCGATCGGCTAAACTCCTCAATTCTTCCGACAAACCAGAGCCTTCGTTGCCCAAAACTATCAGCGTCGGCACTCGCAAATCTACTTCCCAATAACTTAAACTGGCTCCGGCGACAGTTGCTAAAATTTGCATTCCTCGATTTTTATAGGCCGAGACTTCGGCGGTTAAATCTGGACAGACTGCCATTGGCAGCTTAAACCAAGCTCCTGCTGAGGCGCGGAGCACTTTGGGATGGTCTAAATCGGCGCTGTCTGCGCTCAGCAGCAAACCGTCGGCATTAGCAGCCGCAGCCGTGCGGACGATCGCCCCCAAGTTGCCAGGATCTTGGATTGTTTCTAGGGCTATTCCTAAAGTTGACAATTTTGCGGGTTCTGTTGCGGTGCGGGGTGCGGTGGCGACAATGCCGTCGGGTTGGACTGTAGTGGCGATCGACTCTAACACTTTGGCACTTACTAATTCGGTGCGATCGGCTAAATTACCAACTTGCTCCCAAAGTTTCCCGTGATCCTCCAGCCATTCGGGAGTGCAGCAAACCGTTGCTAGCGGGTATTTTGCCGCGCAAGCTTCTTCGAGCAAGTGCGTCCCTTCGAGTAAAAATAATTGTTGTTCCCTGCGTCCCTTCGAGCTGTGGAGCTTGCGGATTTCTTTAACTAGGGGGTTTTGAATACTTGTCAGCATTGTTTAATTCAGCAGAGCGAATGGGGTTATTGCCTGTATCGGGTTAACCCCAAACTTCCTTCTGCCTTTGGAATGCGGAACCCGGGACTTGAACCCGGAAGGCTTGCACCACATGAACCTGAATCATGCGCGTCTACCAATTCCGCCAGTTCCGCATCGGTCACGAGTTACTACATTGCCATATGTTCCCCAGTTTGTCAAGTGTTTTGAGGAATTTATTTTTTTTCGGGGCTGAGAGTAATATTTGGCACAAATTACTGTTCGGGTTGAGAAATGCGTTAGTTTCGAGGATTTACTGTTAGCCAAACATTGCAAAACGGTGTGTAGTTGAGTACGGTGCATCAGATCGTGTCCGGTTATTAATAATCCACAAGCTTTGATCTGACGCACCCTACGGGATTTGCTGAAAAAATGGGAATCTAATCAGCCAAATCTGCGAAAACCTCGCGCACGGCCGGATGCACCAAGCGGTGATTCTGCACGTTCAATCCCTTCGCCAAACTCGGATTCATTTCCAAAGCTTTAATCCCGTGATTTGCCAACTGCAAAACA
Organism: Microcoleus sp. w2-18bC1; assembly: GCF_036700365.1. NCBI lineage: Bacteria > Bacillati > Cyanobacteriota > Cyanophyceae > Oscillatoriales > Microcoleaceae > Microcoleus > Microcoleus sp. w2-18bC1. Next base: position 29,045 of record NZ_JAUBOS010000010.1, on the reverse strand, counting down.
TAAGGCAAAGTGCTGTTATTCAAAGCTTGAGTCGCAGTCCAAGGCACGGCACCGGGCATATTGGGCACGCCGTAATGCACAACTCCTTCCTCAACATAAGTAGGATTTGTGTGTGAAGTTGCCCGCAAAGTTTCCACGCAGCCGCCTTGGTCAACGGCTACGTCAACAATCACAGAACCGGGGTGCATCTTCGCAACAAATTCGCGAGAAACCAGCACCGGAGCTCTTTTACCTAAGACCAAAACCGCACCGATTAACAAATCGGCATCGGGAACAACTGCTTCAATTTGCAAAGGACTGCTATAGAGGTATTCTACTCTGGAACCGAACAGAGTTTCCAAGTAGGCTAGGCGATCGACATTTACGTCTAAAATCTGCACTCTCGCGCCCATTCCTACAGCAATTCGCGCTGCTTCTGTGCCGACAATGCCGCCGCCCAAAATCACAACTTTACCCGGTCTTACGCCCGGTACGCCACCCAAAAGTACGCCCCGGCCACCTTGCTGTCGTTCCAGAAACCGAGCTCCGAACTGCACGGACAAACGCCCTGCAATAATGCTCATCGGTGTCAGCAGTGGCAATTTTCTGTCGGGGAGTTCGACGGTTTCGTAGGCGATGGCCTGGACTCCGCTGCTGATTAAATGCTCGGTTAATGTGCGATCGGCCGCCAAGTGCAAATATGTAAACAGCAACTGCTCTTTTTGAATCAGCGGATACTCAGCAGGCAGCGGTTCTTTAACTTTAACAATTAGTTCGCGCTTCCAGACATCGGAAGCCTTTAAGACAATCTTAGCCCCTGCTTGAACGTAGTCCTCGTCTGCGAAACCGGCCCCAGCACCAGCATTTGTTTCCACAAAAACTGTGTGGCCTTTGTCCGAACAAGCCCGGACACTTGTGGGGCTAAGCCCGACTCGAAACTCTAAATCCTTGATTTCCTTGGGGACGCCTATTTCCATCTATAACCTCTAATCTCAGGCATACGTAGATCGAATCTAACCTAAAAACCATCCCCAGCGGGACAATACCATTGTAGATTTTAGATTTGGCAATCCGGCAATCCGGCTAGGAGAATATTTGTTGAGTTTTTATTCAGTGCGATCGCAATTTCTTCAATTTAGACTTGAATTACATAATTTTTTGATTGATAGATCGACCGCAGATGTAGGGCTGATTAACACAGAGTAACGCAGATAATTTCAAGAAGAGTCAATATATTTGATCTGTCACTTATAATTTAACAGGCATAACTCGTCCCCCTATCTAAACAAATGCCACGCATACCTACCTTAACATTCGATCGCGGAACGCTGCTGCTACACCCGCCGCCCAAAGGCAGAGACTGGGTGGACTTTGCGACATGGGACGATCGCGTGGAAAAATACCGCATTCGAGCGATTCACTACCGCCCGCTGGTAGAATGCCTCCAAGCCGAGTGCATTCACTTCACCGACGAAGCTAGGGCATACGAACTACTCGAACTCGTACCCAGCGTGGAAATGCAGCCTTACCCACATCAAGAACAGGCCCTCGTAGCTTGGCAGGAAGCAGGAAGCCAAGGAGTAGTTGTCCTCCCCACCGCTTCCGGCAAAACTTATCTGGCACAATTAGCCATGCAAGTCACTGGTCGCAGTACATTAATTGTAGTACCAACTCTCGATTTAATGCACCAGTGGTATGCTAATTTAAAGGCAGCTTTTCCAGACATCGAAATCGGATTGTTGGGCGGAGGTTCGCGGGACAAAACGCCAATTTTAGTGGCAACCTACGACAGTGCAAGTATTCATGCAGAAACCTTGGGCAATAAATACGGTTTGCTGGTTTTTGACGAATGCCATCATTTGCCAACGGACTTTTATCGAGTAATTTCCGAATATGCGATCGCACCTTTTAGACTCGGACTGACAGCCACACCCGATCGCACAGATGGCCGCCACAGTGATTTGCATTTCCTGATCGGCCCGACAGTATTTAGCAAAAGACCCGAAGATTTGGCGGGCGATGCTTTAGCTGACCATAAAATAGTTCAAATTATGGTAAAACTGTCAAAAGAAGAAACCGATCGCTACGCCGAATTAATCAACATTCGCAACGACTTCTTAAAACAGTCTAACATCAAAATATCCAGCCTCGAAGGTTGGAAACAGTTTATCATGGCAAGCGCGCGATCGCCCCTGGGACGGCGCGCCATGCTAGCCCACCGCCAAGCCAAAGAAATCGCCCTTTGTACCGAAGGAAAACTGCGAATTTTAGCCAACATACTAGCAGAACACTCTCCCCAGCGCACCCTAATTTTCACCGGAGACAACGCCACAGTTTACCGAATTTCCCAAGAATTTCTCATCCCCACAATTACCCACCAAACCCCTGTCAAAGAACGCCACGAAATCCTCGATCGCTTTCGCAGCGGCGAATACAAAACCCTCGTCGCCTCCCACGTCCTCAACGAAGGAGTGGACGTTCCCGACGCCAGAATTGCTATCATATTGTCAGGTACTGGCAGCGAACGCGAATACATTCAGCGATTGGGTCGAGTTCTCCGCAAAAGCAGCGATGTAAATAAGTTAGCAATTCTCTACGAAGTCGTCACCGAAGACACCAGCGAAGAAAGAACATCCCAACGCCGCCGAGGAGGAATGCAGCCTCACAAACCCCAACCACAAACACAAATAGAACCGCCAAAGCCAGAATATCAGAAACTAGAAATTGTCAAACCGACACCCATTTACGGAGTCAACCGAGAGACAACCAAAAAAGCAGCAGAATCACCCGCAAAATGGGGAGAAGACAATGATGAAATTCCCTGGTAGCAAGCCTAAACTATTCCTGAACACTCTCTTTCTTTCTCTGTCTTCCCTTCGCGTTCTTCGCGTCTTCGCGGTTCGTTAAAAATATATTAACAAATGCTACCCACTGATTTATTAAGTCACCGCCAAAACGGAGAATCAATTATTCCTCTCCGCCTCAAGATAGATGCTAAAAACTTAGAAGCAGCTAAGGAAATGATCGACTGCTTTCAAGAGTCGATCGGCAAAACCCAAGGCGAGCTCGACGGACGCTTGCTAGAATTAGAAGGCGACAGCCCGGATTATCGGCTGAAACGGGGATTAGCGCACCTGCTGAAAGGCGGTTTCTGCACCTTGGAAGTCATCAGTCCCCTAGAACCCTCAGAGTTGAGACAGCGGGTTTTTGCATTGTCCGCGCGATCGACTCCCAGCCCTCAATCCACCCAATTAACTCTGGAAAAAGTAGCAAGTGAACTCAGCCAAGAGTTAAACAGAGAAGTTTTGCCTCACGAAATCACTACAGGTTTATACGCGGATTTAAACGAAAACAAAATCCTGACTGAGTTTAATGCACCAACACCCGAAAACTTGCTTCACAAATACAATCTTTCTCAAGTTCAAGGCATATTTTACCGAGCAAGTCAAGTCCAATTAACCGCCCACCGCAACGATCCAGGAGAATACAAACTCTTATTTCGCTATCTGAAACTATTTCAATTAATGACTTACATCGAAGGCGATGCAGACCACGGTTTTACACTGACAATAGACGGCCCTACAAGCTTATTTAAACCCAGCACCCGCTACGGCTTAGCCCTGGCGAAAATGCTGCCGGCACTGCTGCACGTCACCAAATGGAGTATGCACTCGACACTGCACACAAAAGATCCTTTTAGTGGCGTTTTGAAAACAGGTAAGTTTACCCTCAATTCCGACTGCGGTTTAGTCAGTCACTATCCCCCTGGCAAGCCTTATGATAGTATGTTAGAAGCCGCATTTGCTGAAAGATGGAATTCCACAAAAACCGAGTGGCAACTAGAGCGAGAAGTTGATTTAATTCCGATTCCAGGTAGTGTGATGATTCCCGACTTTCGGTTAGTGCATCCCGACGGGCGAGTGTTTTTATTAGAAATAGTTGGCTATTGGCGGCCGGAGTATTTGCAAAAGAAATTTGCACAAGTACAGAAGTCTGAATGCGATCACTTGATTTTAGCTATTTCCGAACGGCTGAATTTAGAAAAAGCCGGGGTGAATGTAAATGATGTGCCAGCAAAAGTAGTCTGGTTTAAAGATAAATTGTTGCCCAAATCAGTCCTGGAAGTCCTCGAATAGTAGCCAATCCGCGCATCAGTTGGAAACTTCTTTCTTTCTCTCTCTCTGCGCCCTCTGCGCCCTCTGCGGTTCAAAAAAATCCTCATCAAAAAACATCGCACATTCCCAGCTATACTAAAATGAGAATATCCCCAAATCCTTGCCACCGCTTACTCTCACCCTAAAACCGATCGAAAAATGGCAGACACAAGTATTGTCGAAAGAATCAAAAAGCTTTTAGCCCTCGCCACCTCATCCAATGAAAACGAATCGACTGCAGCAGCCGAAAAAGCTTCCCTTTTACTGGCCCAGTACAATCTCAGCCTCGCCGATTTAGGGCCAAATCACCAAGAAGAGATTGACGAAAACTCCGTTGAAACAACATCCAAATTTGTTACTTGGAAAATGATGCTGCTTTCGGGAATTGCCGACGCTAACGGTTGCAATGCCATGCGAAACACTTATAATGGCAGTATGTTTTTGGTGGGAACTTCTACAAACCTGATTGTTTGCAAACATCTGTACGAGTATTTGAGTTCGGCGATTGAAAAAAGGGCTAAATACCGCAAAGGAAACGGCAGGGGGTTGGCGTATCTGAATGCTTTTCGGGTTGGATGCGCGACAAGGTTGAGACAAAGATTGTTGGAACAAAAACAGGAGATGGAAGAGTCGGGGATTCCGGGTTCGGGGGATGTGGCGGCGACTCCAGCGATTGTAGTGCGATCGATGTTTGAGAAAAATCAACAGGCGATCGCTGATTATCTAGAGGGCCGAGGGGTTAAAATTAGAACGAGAACAGATTCTCAAGTCAGCAGCGCGGCGGGTTTTAATTCGGGGTATGAAGTGGGCGACAAAATTAGTTTGCACAAGCAAGTGCAGCCGCAAGGGGATATGAAACAACTGAATGAATGTCTTTGAGTTCTTGATAGTAATTGATGGATAATCAAAACAGGGATAAAATTAAAGCAAATTACAACTTAGGTCAGTTTGTGCACTGAAAAGTTGAGTAGGATGTACCTTTCTGAGAATTTATCATCGCAATTAAATATTCCTGACTCTGAAGTCAACCCAAATTCTTCCATAGTTTGGGAATCATCTTGAATCTGAGCTTCTGTTGTTTCAGGAATTTGAACTGGGTTACTGTCTTGGGTTTTTAAACATCAACTTTTTGGTAAATATAATCAACAGTCTGTTCAACGGTTGTAATTGTCTCGGCAGCTTCATCGGGAATTTCAATGTCGAATTCCTCCTCGATTGCCATAATTAGCTCTACTGCATCGAGAGAATCGGCTCCTAAATCATTGGCAAAATTAGCGTTTATGGTGACTTCACTTGCATCAACTGCTAGCTGCTTGACAATAACCGCTTTGAGTTTTTCATAGATTTGCTGCTTAAGCTTACCACTTGGGGAAGATTCAGCAAAAACGTTAGGAGTAGTGGTATCAGTGGTAGTTTCATCAGGATCTAATTCTGATTCGTCTTCCGATTCATCCCGGACTCGGAAGTAGTAAAAAAGATTAGCAACAGCCAAATCTGAGGCTTTTTCCAAGTTCGATGATACTAAACTTTTATGACCCGCTATTTCCCCTTGCTTAATAATATAATTTTCATACTCTGGACGCTGCTGCGGATCGAGCATTAATTGCAGTTGAGTGCGAAGCGCATAAAAATGAGACTTCGGCCGCAAATTTTCATAAAACAACTGTTCATCCGGTATCGCTAAAGCTGTTGTGGCTGAATTTTTATCCCCCATAACAGCTAAGTCTGATTTACTCAAATCAGCACTCTGCAACTCCTTTAACTCACTTGGCGACAAATCTTTAATCCATTCAATCTGATGAAGCCAAATGTCTAAGGCAGCTAAATCGTGATTGTGAATTCGGGTGATTTCAGGAAATAGAAAATCAAGCTCTTCGTCAGAGTCACAGCCTTGTAAAATACCGAGGCCATCTTGACGGATTTGTTTTTGAAGCTGAGAAAGCCGATCGCCCGCAGCACCAAATTCATTCTGCACCTGATACGTGCCAATAATACTTTGCTCGATCGCCCAACTGCACTCTAATCGGCGCAACTGTCCCGCCGCACAAGTTTCTTCTAATAAATGCGGATTTTTGTAGTCTGCTAAAGCCTGAAACAACATCCCCCGCGCTGCATCAATTTCAGCATTGCGGCGGTTGATATCTTGCAGTTGCAAAGCCGATCGCATTCGTTGAATTGCTTGCGTAAATAACCCGTAAGCCCGCACTAAAACTAGCCGATGATTCTCAAATGTCATCTTTTCGACAACTTCCGAAATTTGTTGCTTAATTTCCGCGCCTTGGTATTTTAAAAGTTGTTCTAAATTGATGAAACCGTTTTCTACTTTGACTTCCAGCCTTTCTACAGCTTTTTTGAGTTTCAATGTCTGGTGCAAATTGACTGCTGACAAGGCTACCCCAGCCACAGTTCCCACACCAATGACGGCTGTTGTCGCTTGCAGCACGCCCAAACTCGCTTGGACGGCTTGAAAGCCCATGTGCATTTGCTGCATCTGCAAGCCTTGCATCGCAAACTGCAACGGCGACACTAACGGCGATAGCGGGCTGTTGTTGAGGGCCGCGCCCACGGCATGGGCTACGAACTGTCCCGTCGCTTCATCTCTGGCCATGCCGATCGGCACTCCAGCGGATGTAAACACTTGTGCGTACTTGCCAGCCTCGATCGCAGCCTGTACCGCTGCGGGAAATACAAAGTTCATCATTACTTTTTACCCCGGTAGCATACCAAAGAATAACTTATCTCTTATGATAGATTAAATAAAAAAAATTATAAATAGACGCCGAAAATGGACACTTCACTAATTAGTTCACAAACGGTTGAGCTTATTTCCCGACTGACAGGGCAAAACCTCCGAAAAGAGGATATTACTCCGCCTGTGCTTTTCCTGGCGGGGCTGATAACGGTGTTGCTGGGAGTCATTCATGCCGACGGTACGGTAAGTGCTGAGGAAACGCAGCGATTGCGGACAACTTTTACGGAACTTATTCCCGCTAACAACAATTTGCGCCCATTGGTAATGCCGATGGTTAAGAGCGTGCGGGAACAGCAAGTTTACAAGAAATTGACCGCGTTGCTGGCGCTGACAGCGTGTTTTTCTGAGGAGGAAAAACTGCTGCTGATTAGTTTTGGGTATCAAATGTCGGCGGCAGATGGGACAATAGATAAACGCGAAAAAGAGTATTTGACGATTGTCGCCAACAAACTCGGAATCGCTGGGCGATTTTTGACTGTTTTGGAAGCCAGTTTTAGCAGTCAAGCAATAAGCGATACAGCAGCTTTAACAGAACTCCACTCGTTACTAGATCCAGCGCAATTTCAATCTCTCGATTCTATGTTTGTCCGTGCTGCCAGTCACATTATCGGACACTTACCAGCAAAACCGAAATACAAAACAAATCAAAAACTGTCAGTTTCGTCCTATCAGGAGTTGAAAAAATTTCAACTGTACCGACAACAACTGGATGCTGTTTGTGGAAAACTTTATTTAACTCTGCAAGATGGAAGCGAGCGCAATGTGCTATCTCCTACTTTAGCAGAAGAAGTAACGAAAGTATCTCAGAGATTGCAATCTCCATGTTTTCGCGTTGCTGTTGTCGGCGAGTTTAGTAAAGGCAAATCAACTTTACTCAATGCCTTACTCGGCGAGGAAATCCAACCAGTGCGGGATATTCCCTGTAGCGGTAATGTGACTATTTTGAAATATGGTTCGCAGCGCCGGGTTATTTGTCGCTACAAAAATGGACTGGAGGAAGAAATTTCACCTGCACAATATCAAGAGAAAGCTTCGATTTCGGAAGAAGCGGCTTATGGTTCTTATGCCGAGGAAATTGCCAAGTCGGAAATTGCCGAAATTGTTTTTGAGCATCCCGAATTAGAGTTGTGCCGCAATGGGGTAGAAATTATTGATTCTCCTGGGTTGAACGAACAAGCAGAACGCACATTAATCACCCAACAGGTACTCAAAACAACTGATGCCGTTATTTTCTTAACTCATGCTCAAAATGCTTTAACCGAGAAAGAGCGAGAACTGCTTTTGTACTTGAAAAAAGAACTAAATTATGGTAATAAGGAAGGCGCGGGTAATATTTTTATGGTAGTTAATTTTTTCGATTTGCTGCGGCGGGAAGAGAGTCGCCAGCAGGTACGAAAAAGGGTGGAAACAATTGTTAAAAGTCAAAATTTAATTGCTGGTGAAAACCGGATTCATTTTATTTCTGCTCAATCTGCATTGGAGGCGATTTTAGAAGGAAATGAAAATGATGATTATCTAAAATATTTTCAGGGTTTTACTGATTCGATTGAGAAATTTCTGACAGTTGAACGGGGGGCGATCGCACTTCGGCAGTCCGCCGCCGGAATTAAGCAAATTATTGACACTGGTTGTGAGGAATTGAATCAATGGGAGGAAATGTTAGAGGGAAAATTGACAGTTGATCAAGGAGATAAGCAGAAAATATTTGAACAAATGGCGGAAGTAAGCGGTCGCGAGGTTAAAATTAGATTTTTAGCTAATGAATTGATGGAGCAGTCTTTAGAAGAAGCTATTGAATCTTGGCATAAATGGGCGGAAGGATTGGGACAACGTTTGGGATCAAAAAGTCATCGCTGGACTTCCGGACATAACCATATTTGGAGTCAAAACAAATTGATTAAAGATTATTCTAATCAATTTGTCCTAGACATGACCAAAGAAATAGAAGATTGGGCAAGTCAAAAAGTCAAAGCAATTTTACAACAAAATGTGGCTGTTTTAAATAACCAAATCAATGAAGATATTTATGCAATTCGGCTGGAGTTTCAAAATTTCGATAAGCAACTGAGTAGTAACCTTGTCAGTCAATTTAATAATTTGGCGATCGCAGGTGATCTGGGCGGAATTGGGATCGGTGGAAGCGGTATCGCTTCATCGATCTCAGATATTGGAGGTCCTGGAGGTTATCTTGGCGGTTTAGGCCTTGGTGGATTAGTAGCGGCGGGATTGCTGTTTGGAGGAGTTGGTATTATTCCAATTATTTTGGGTGCCTTAGCTGCTGGTGGAGGTGGTGCATTTGGATTGGGAATGCTAGATGTTGATGGAATTCATAACCAGATTAAGGAAAAAGTTTGTGAATTAGGCTTTGAGAAATTTGGTGAATCGGCAGAGTCTATTTTTGAGAAGGTACAAGAAAGAGTTATTGCAGTATTTAACGATCGCGCTGATGCGAATAGCGATGCGATGTCAAAAGCTATCTCGCTGTGGGAGAATTTGTTAGAACAGCAGGAAAAGCGCGATCACCAAAATCAAGCAGAATGCGAAGCCGAAAAGGTTTGGCTGGCTGACAAACGTCGGGAACTTGAACAAGTACAGAGTCAAATTGAAACAATCTTAAATCAAAGTGCCCGCTAATTCAATGAGTAACAGGTAAGCGCAAAAAAACCATAGTACCTTGTAAATACTATGGTTTTGTCGCATTGCGTGACAGTCAATAGTCCCACCGCCCCGAGTTAAAGTTTTCCCGCTGTCACGCACCCTACGACTGATATCTTGCACAGAGTACGATCGCCCTCAATCAATCAATCAATCAATTCCGCCTCTTCAAAAATATGTCTAGTTGTCAACTCCAAACCAGGCAGCAACTCATCTACAATCGGTGTATTATCCGTATAAACTTGACTCGAACCATCGGGTAAAAAGCTTTTTATTAAAATAGCCTCTGGATCAATCACCCAAACTCGCGGAACGCCCGCCGCCAAATAATCTTTCGCCTTCTCTTCAAATTCCTTTATACTTTGATCAGGCGATATAATCTCAATCACCAGTTCAGGAATTGCGGGACAAGCTTCATTTCGCCGCCAACTTTTCGGCAGACGTTCATAAGAAATGTACGTTAAATCGGGAACAGGTACCCAATCTTTATCCTGACGTTTTAACAAAATTGCCCATTCTGGAAGCACTCGCCCCAGTCCTTTACACCATACACGAATCAGGCGACACAAAGCTCCCTGTAAACTCGAATGAAAAAATTTTGGAGACACTTTAGGAACTGCTTCACCATCTACAAACTCACAATATATATCTCCGTGGGGCAAAGCTAGAAATTCTGCTAAAGTGAGTTTGGTTCCGATGCCTACCATGACTCCCAGCCATCTCGCTAATTAACTCAAATATCAATTATACAAAATTTTCCAACATTCCTAGAAGTACGATCGCCCCTGGGCCTCTATTCCAAAAACCGAATAACAAAATCCCCGACTTCTTAAAAAAGTCGGGGATTTAAAAGTGATCGCATTTTAGGTTAGGCGTTTCGCCTGTTTCTATGCCAAAACTGGCACGGGCTGCGGCCAACGTCCCATGACTTTACCTATCACCGCCAATTCTTCCATCAACTTGTCGAACTGATCCGGTGTTAAAGATTGCGGCCCGTCAGACAAAGCTTTTTTCGGATTCGGGTGCACTTCTATCATCAGCGAATCTGTACCAGAGGCGATCGAAGCAAAGGCCATTGACGGTACAAACTGGGCCCAACCGGTGCCGTGACTGGGGTCAACCATAATCGGTAAGTGAGTCAGAGTCCGCAATACTGGCACCGCCGACAAATCAAGGGTATTGCGTGTATATTGCCTGTCATACCCGCGAATTCCGCGCTCGCACAAAATCACGTTCGGATTGCCAGAAGCCATGATATACTCAGCAGCCATCAACCATTCTTCAATGGTGGCCGAGATGCCGCGCTTCAGCAAAACGGGTTTGTCTTGAGCTCCGACTTTCTTCAACAGTGAGAAATTCTGCATATTTCTCGCCCCGACTTGGATTACGTCGGCTACTTCCACGATCGCACTTAAATCGGCCGCATCCATAACTTCTGTGATAATTCCCAAACCACTAGCTTCCCGCGCCGCAGCTAGCAATCCCAAAGCACTCTCGCCGTGGCCTTGGAAAGCATAGGGGGAAGTTCTCGGTTTGTACGCGCCACCACGGAGAAAATGAGCTCCCGCAGCTTTGACGCGCATTGCCGTTTCGACAATCATTTCTTCGTTTTCGACCGAGCAAGGGCCTGCTACGATCGCGATCGGGTGATGCAAGCCGATCATTACAGTTCCTAAAGGAGTAGCAACCGCTACTTCGCTGGCTTCTCCTTGGCGATATTCGAGAGAAGCGCGTTTGTAGGGTTTTTCCACGCGCAGCACTTCCTCAATCCAGGTGCTCATTTCGCGCAGTTGCATCGGTTCGAGCTCAACGGTGTCGCCCACCAAACCCATGACGGTTTTGTAACGGCCGACGATTTTTTCTGGTATCAAACCCCAGCTAGTGCGGAGCTCTTCGTCGATGCGATCGATCTCGGCTTCTGGAGTGCCGGCTTTCATTACAATAATCATATTTTTTTTGCCTTTTCTGTTGGGCTAGAAACGGATCATGACTCTGATGCACTGAGAAAAATAGATGCAATGGCGATCGAGAATCTATTTTTCTCAGTATTTTTAGCATTGTTGTGGGGTGGGTTCTTATTCCCTCCCCAAGGACAAACTCGCTAATCGTTAACAGCTTAGTTTTTTAGCTAATGACTAATGACTAATAACTCATGACTAATGGCTAATGACTAACTTTTTGGCTTGGCGGCGCGCCACGCTTCTCGCATCCGTCCAAAATTGGTATTAAATTCTTCCCACCCCAGAGTGCTTCCTGAAACTTCTTCATCCCAGGAAGCTGAGAGGACTCCGTAGCTTAATCCCAGAACGCCTAGACCAAAACAGCCCATGCTTACCAGCAATACTGCTGTGTTGGGCAGATCAAACAAGCCCTTGCTGACTACCAAATAGCTGACAAAAAATGTGGAAATTCCCAGGATTGTCGGTATGCCACAGAATACCGCTATGCGGGATATCATGCGTTGGCTGACTACTTCTGGGATGGATTGCGCCTGTTTTCCGGTTTTGTTAGCTTTCGGCTGCTTGTCGGCAGAATCCGACTCTAAGGCTAGGCTTGCTTGGGGTTCTGGGGGCTTTTTAGGCGTTTTTTTACGATTTGTTGCCGGTTCAAAGGGCAAGCGCTTGCGGGGTGGTTCGGAGGACATATTTTATCTCTGACCTGAAATCTCGAACATTTTTCAATAAGTCTTGGTGTTTGTCCAAGATTAAAGAATATTGTCGCAAATTTTGGCTTGGGTGTTTAGCCGCGAATGCCTAGACGGGCAATCAATGCTTTGTAGCGATCGACATTTTGCTTTTGGATGTATGCCAGCAGGCGCTTGCGGCGGCTGATCATCATCATCAAACCGCGCCGGGAGGCGAAGTCTTTTTGGTTGATTTTCAGGTGGGCGCTGAGTTTGGTGATGCGATCGGTCAGCATGGCGACTTGGAGATCTGCTGAACCGGTATCGGTTTCATGGGTTTGGAAGTCGCCCATGATTTCTTGTTTGCGCTGTTGTGTAAGAGCCATGAATTGATTTTAGTTTTTTTTGTACGATTGTCACAATCTCCAATGTTATCACAGGGGAAGCATAATAACGATAAAATTTTTGCCAGGGATGGGTTTGTTGGGTCGGTCGAATTTTGGTTTTTCTTCCCGGTTTCTCGATAGGGTAGGGGATTATCGGCTCAAATAGGCGATCGCCTCACGTATCCAATCATCCGCATCACCTTTTGCCGACAAAGTGCTGTCTTGACTGAGGGTTTGCAGCGCTTGCAACACTTCAGCCGCAGTGTATCCCATCGCCAGCAGGATCATCTCGACTTCTTCTTGAATAGCTGGGGGGACTCCGGCGGCGACTGAAGTTGTCAAACCTGCTTGCTGTCGCCATTCCGAGAGTTTGCTTTTGAGTTCCAGGGCGAGACGTTCTGCGGTTTTTGTACCCACGCCCGGGGTTTTGGCGAGGATGCGGGTGTTACCGCCGACGATCGCCTGGACTAAATCTTGCAATCCTAAAGTATCGAGAAGTGCGATCGCCAGTTGAGCACCCACACCGCTAACACTCGTCAACTGCCGAAACAAATCGCGTTCTGCCGCGCTGCCAAAACCGTACAATACGATTTGGTCTTCCTTAACTTGCTGGTGGGTAAAAATTTGGGCGACTTCGCCGGATGCTGGCAATTGACCGGTCACGCGGGGCAAAATTTGGATTTCATAGCCAATTTGATTGACTTCGAGAGTCAATATGACGCGGTTGCTGCCTTTGGCGATATCGGCTACTGTGCCTTTGAGATAGCTAATCATAAAATTAATAATAATACACCGCTATTCGTTTTCATCAAAGTCGGCGATGATGTTGCGGATTTCGTTGAGACTGATATCTGTTCGATCTGACATCTTGCACCATTCTCAATTAGCCTTTTAGCAACAGGCATCTTGCCTGTTCCACAACAAAATCTACTCTTTGTGGAACGGGCATCTTGCCCGTTCTTGAGAATAGTGCAAGATGTGGGTTCGATCTGATTTAGAGTAAATGGTTAACAAAAGTACGATCGACGGTGATTCAACTTGATAAATCATGCGATCGTCTAAAATCTAAAATCGCTCGATTCTCTCCCACAGTTGAGAGATTGATCGGGTTTGTCCGGCTTTGGCTTGCTGCAATCCTTTTCTGAGACTGGCTTTTACTTCTTCAACTGGAGTATCGTCGGGGTCGTCTTCAGTTTCTTCTGTAGGTTCGGGAAGAAGAACGATGATTCGCACGCGGCCGGGAGTTTCTGCGGTTAAAGGTCGATCGAGCAATAATTGACCGAAAGCATTCAGGATACAAGCCCCCGGATTCATTCCGAAAGCAGACTCAGTACCCAGAAATAAAAAACCTGTATCCGATGAAACTTGCCTCCCGAATTTATCCGTGGGGTCAATCCTTCAATTCTTTAATCTAAAATCTAAAATCTAAAATCTAAAATCGATTGACCTTTTTCGTCGATCGTTCCTGTGACTTCAAAGGCTTTCATTTGTTTCTCCTGGATTTTTTTAAATTAATACTATTATATAACCCTGTCCCAGCGATGTTGTTATTCTCAAGCCAAAATAAGCTGCTGTTTAACCAAAGACAAATCAGTCTTACCAAAATTCACAACCAAAGCCACATTGAAATTTTCCAACGATTTGACAAACCACATAATTTCATTAGAAGCTTTACCTTCATAGTGATTAAACAAAATAGAAAATCGGTTTTCCAACTCTGGTTTAACTTTGCCCGAAAGTAGAACGAGTTTGAGCAGTAAACCCATTGTCCTGCTGGCGCCGAGGTTGTACACCAAGTCGTAAAAAACGTAGTGGCTGAGATGTTGGGAATTTTCCACTACTAAGAAGTTGAACAACTGGTGGCAAGTCCGAACTAACAATAGATTATTAAATTTCACCGAGTCATTCTCTCGCAATGTATTTTTAATTTGCTTGTACAAACGGTCATTAAATTGACGCCCGCCGTATTCTGGTTCTACCGACGATATTAAATATTCATATAAATCCACTTTAAATGAGGCGTAAGATGGAGTTTTTCTGGAATCTCTCAGGAAAAATTGAGCCGCTTCTTTGTAGCTGCGATCGCCTGCTACTTTTCCAGCAAATTCCCTGACCGCTAAGTGCAGTTCTGCATCATTCAAAAGTGTGGGATTAGCCGCTCGCTGCACAATTCCTATTTCTGTATTTCTCGGCTCAACCATATAATTTAAATATTGAGACAAATGTGTTTCAAATTGTCGCTGTCTTTGAAATGCCAGTTTTTTTATGGTTTGTTGGTCTTCCTCAATGCTGCCCTTGCTCAGCAGAGAATACCCGTACAAATAAGGATACCGACAGATCAATTCGCCCAAAGGAGAATCTGTATCTTGTTGCTGCGGTTCCGCCTCTCTATCTAGGGCTTTTACTAAGCGCTCTAGGGTCTGAAATTCTTCACTTTTAGTAAAGAAAGCTATTTGTTCTTGCAAGCGCTTGACTATGTAAAATTCTGTCCCGAATCGGGGAGAAGCCTGCTTAAATAAAGCTACCAACTTGGCGATCGCGAACTGGTTGTGTGATTGCAATTGCCAGCGGTTGATCGGGATGTAGCAGCAGCGGTGGAGGATATATTTAAAGTGCTGATCCAATCGCTTGACGGAGACTATACTGTACAAAGTTGCTTCAATCTCTCGATCGGGATAGCCCATGCCGTCGATAAATAGCTTTCGGAACCGCTCGATCACCTGTGCGGGGGATTCTGTTTCCACGCAGCAGACGATGTGATCGTACAATCTCTGTTCGTTGCTGCCTGTTGGAACACTATCTGAGGGCGGGGTGAGGATGCGACTGTCTGCATCTGTGTCTACGCTGCTGTCTGCAACTTGTGCGACAACCACTGTCGGTTTGTCCTCAAAAGTTCGATCGGGATTCAAGAACCAATAGTGTTCTTGGCTTAATTGTTTGTCCGCAGCCCAATCCAAAGCTGACTGCAAACTTTCCCCTGTCAATAACAGCGATTCATCTTCGCGGTCTGAAGCCAGCCATGCTGCTAGCGCCAAGCGGTACGGAGCCAATTTTCCCAGCTCTTTTTCTACCCAAAATCGATTAAAAACTGACTGATAAATTAGGTTGGCAACTATTAATTTACCCTGAGATTTAACCACCAGTCCTGACAGTTGCAATTCGATTTTTTCGGGAGAGTATTCTGCTGGTATTCCCTGCGATTCCCCCGGTTTTGTTGCCTTGACCGGTTGCAAAGCTTGCTGGTACAGCGTTAACAGATGCGTGAGGTCGCAGTGGCTATGGAAAATGCGATCGCGTATTGCTGTCAAATGTTGGGGTTCGTCTTCTTCTTCCCAATTTTTAATAATTCTGTGTTTGACCAGTTTTTCAACTTGCTTAGCTTCGGAATTTCTGCCAATAAAAGGCCCGTATTCAAGTACCAAGTGGCAAAGTTTTTGAGTTAGAAACGGTTGACCGCCCGTCCAAGCTAATATTTCTTGGAGCACTTTTTGGGGGCGAAAAGCTTTCAGTGCTAATCCTTTTGCTAGCGGCAAACTTTCGTGCAGTTGGAATCGACTTAAATGAATCTGCCGTCCAATATTAAATGGGTTACATCTGGGATCTCGGATCAATTCTGAGGGGGCTGCTACTCCCATAACAGCAAAAGTCAGGCGATCGTATTCCGGTTGCTCTGCCCGCTTGGAGTAACAAGCCCGGATCAAAGCAAAAAAATCGCTGGTACTGAAATTTAGGCTGCTGATGCTGTCAATGTCATCGATGAAAATTACCAGATTTTGCTGAAGTGACTTGAGCAAAACTTTTTCGATAAATATCTCCAATCGCTGCACCGGCGATAGCAGTTCGCGATCGTTCCACCACTTGATGGCATCAAACCTGTTTGTGATGTGTAAACTGCTGGCCATGCGGTACATGATGCCGCCATACCACTTTTGGGGGGAGATATCTGGGCTGCTGATGCTTCTCAAGTTGATGGCGGCAAAAACTGTACCTTCGGCTTGCAACCTTTTGGCCGTTTGCACTAGCAGGCTGGACTTTCCCATTTGTGGCGAACTCAACACGTAGCAGAAGTCTCCGGCTTTGAGTCCTTCGTAGAGCTCGCTGTCTGCCGATCGCCTGACATAGGTGGGCGCAGCGGCAGGCAAATATCCTCCGACTTGATATTGATACGTTGAGTTGACTTCTGCTGTAATCTGGGAATTCATCAAGATTTTACACCCCTATGCTGTGCGATCGAAAGGTTACAAATTGCAATTATGGCCCGCTTATAGCATTTTATATTTTAGATTTTAGATTGGGGAATGACTTATTCAATCAGGGTTTGGAGTTTGTCTGTTGCATTTGCATGGTTTTTTTTGAATCTGCCTTACTATGGTGGAAAATTTTTCTTCCTCTTTCTCTATTGTCTACTAGCTCAGCTTTCTTCTCGTCAATCTTTACCGTATCTTTGCAAGCGTTCACCCCAAATCTTACGATCTGCCCAATCGTAGCGCGCCACTTGATTTTTTACACTCGTTCACATAATTGATAAATTTTCAGTCATCGGATTGAGAACGCTCAAACGCCGTTTTTTTCACATTTTTTTACAATAATACTTTAAAATTCACCCGGTGGTATGATGTGGGCAGGGAAACTCCTAACCACAGCGCCGTCAACCTTCTGCCTTTAGCTCCCCCTGCCGGATGCCGCAGAAAAACGCGATCGCAATGGCTGCCAATAAAAAACCCCAGCGTTTTGCTGAGGACTGCTTGAGTGGGAGATATCGTTAATCTGCGTTTTTTTAGTTGACTTAGATTGCATGGAATTCCATGCTGCTGACTTTCCCCGGGCTTTCGCGCTGGGGGATTCCTCAGAACAAACTTTTCAGGATGCATCCACAAAAAGTTTAATTCTTAAAGGCTTTGTCAGTACCAGGCTAACCACTCGCTCAACTATAAAAGTTAAGTCGGTGGCTAATTGTAGAAGATGCGCCCTGATGGCTTAACTACCCGATGGATTAGCACCCTGATGGCATAACTCCCTGATGGATCGACGCCCTGATGGCTTTCGCTCCACTACCCAAAAAATTCGGGTTGATGGATGATCGTGGACATTAGTAACACGTCACTTCCGGCGGTTCCGATCACAAGCGGGTGTGCCTGTCTGAATTGATTATGGCAGGCAGATTTATCAGAAGACAAGTGGGCTATTGCATCAACCCATTTCTGACAGATCGGGTTAGCCAAAAAGTGTCAATCTACGGAAATCAGGGTCATCGAACATGAAAAACAGCATCTTAGTATTAGGGGTAATTGCCTCGGCTGGCTTCGGCTTTCTCCAGGCAGGCAGCACCAGCGCTTTAGCGATCGCCCCACAACATTCATCAGCCAGCAGTTTGACGGCTTGGGAGAGTCGTCCCGACTTTAACTACACTGGAACGAATGAGGATGGGGAGCAAGAAGAGGTAAAAACGCGTAAAGGCAGGAAATAATTGGCGCTATTGTGTGGTTCGCTCTGATGCGGTTGTGGTTGTAGTTGTGGTGCTTGTTGTCCGAACCGCCTCTGATCGAGGCGGTTAAAACTCGATCCCAAGATCAGTCTACCTAATCCCAGGGGTGGGGATCAGTTTCAGAGAACGGTGGATGGGAAAATAAATAGGTAAGGCGAGTCTGTCGGTGGAGTTTCCCCGCCTATCAACTTCCTTACCTTCTGATGTTCGGGATTTGGATCTGGCACAATCGTATTTCATCTCGTAAAAACCCAATGGAAAATACTCTCGAAACTACCCGCAGACAGCGCGTATTGACAAGAACCCAGGAACGGCGTCAGGCAACACCCAAAGAAAAACAGTTAATTCATCTGCTAGCCAATATGGCTTGCAGTTTGATTAAATACGACTACAAACACGCAGCGGGCAAGGGCACCCTCCCGCCTTCGGAAAGCAAGCGTTTAGCGGAATGGCACTACCTGCGAGTTCAGCAAATTCGCCGGATCGAACGCTCATTGGAGCCTGTAGCGACCCTTAAGCGGGTGTACTACAAGAGCATCCTCAGTCCGAGAGATCTGAAGTCTTTGAAACTTCTGTGGCTGGAGGAGGACAAAAACCGTGTCAAACGGGTCGATCCTGAGTTGGATGACATCCTTAGCGAAGCTTTGGATCGGGGAGATACTTTAAAACAGCTATTTCACTCGATCGAAGTCAAAGAACGCACCTTTTCTGAAACTCCTCGCCCCGGCGCCGTCCCGCTGTGGGTCAAAGAGTGGGAAGACTCGGAATATGACATAAACTTTTTTCCGCCTTCGTTCTCTGCATGGGTTTCAATCGTGGACGACTAGGTTCGAGAAAAACTCTTTGACATGGCATCGATTGTAAATTTCAGATGGTAGACTTATTTGCTATTGCTGCCATTGGCGAAAAGTGTACGCGCGATCGATCGGCTAAACTAGGCAGCGTGGCGCGCAGGCATCCGAGTACAGAGAAGTGAATCCGAGTCAGTACCATTGTACAATGGGGGAAAACCAGGGCTTCAGCTAATAGCTGATAGCTGATAGCTGATAGCTGATAGTTTCTCATGACTGACTCGATTTCTACTTCTCCTCTAGACTCGGCGGCCGATACAGCCGAACTCCGCTCTCAGTTGAGGTCTGGTTCGGAAAAAGCTCAACTGCAACTGCTGCAACAACAAATAGCAGATTCCGGTTGGGATGTATTGATGGAATTTTTATTAGAGCGCAAGTCAGAGGCACCGACTGCGGTAATGGGTAAGGCTTACCAAATTCTTTACAGTGCTAATTCTCCGAGAGCGACGGAGTTTTTGCAAGCGAATTTTCCGACTGGGGTTGTGCCGCTGCGATCGGACTCTAACATTGATTACACTCCGCTGCAACAATTATTGGCGTTACAGGAATTTCAAGAAGCCGATCGCTTGACTTTAGACAAGCTTTGTGAATTAGCGGGTGATACAGCTTCCGTGAGAAAGTGGCTGTATTTTACGCAAGTTGAGAGTTTGCCGGTGGCGGATTTGCAAACAATTAATACGCTGTGGAAAGTTCATTCTGAAGGCAAATTTGGCTTTTCAGTGCAGCGGGAAATTTGGCTAAGTTCTGGCAAGAATTGGGATAAATTGTGGCCACTAATAGGCTGGAAGAAGGGGAATAATTGGACGCGGTATCCGCAAGAGTTTATTTGGGATTTGAGCGCGCCGAGGGGTCATTTGCCGCTGTCGAATCAGTTGCGGGGAGTGCAGCCTTTTGCAGCTTTGATGGCTCATCCTGCCTGGTTGAAGTGAATGGTTTTGGGGCTTTTGGAGAATGCGGGCCGGGTGGATGTTCGGCCCGACATTTGTTGGTGAGGGGGTGTGGGATGTGACGGTAACAACCGCGTCAAAACATAGATAGGGCTTGCTCAATAAGTTAGAGGATGTTTTAAAAGTGGGGGGCTATTGTAAGAAAGCTCACAAAGCTTAAGCTGAGATTTGTAGATAAGCTGTTCACCATTTAAATCTCAGAGGCTATCTAGGCCAGTAAAGGGTTTCAGGCTCTGAAATACGCAGTTTAAATGCTAAACAGCTTAACAGCACTTTGTGAGCAAATGACGTGCAGCATATCCTAACAACTTGACGTGGGAACAGTGGGAACTAATAGCAGACCTGTTTCCAGAAGCTTGCGCCCGGTGTCCTCGCACAGTATCGATTTATGCCGTGATAAATGCAATCCTCTATGTAGGGCTTGCTGAATAAGGAATGATTAATTTTTAAATAGTGGTTCTTGATAAAGCGGCACAGTAAAAGTAACAGTAGCTCCGAGTCCTTCCCCCATACTGTAAAAGTTTACTGTACCCCCCATTGCTTCTACCAGTTTTTGAGAAATAGCCAACCCCAAACCGGTGCCTCCGTATTGTCTGGTACGATCGCCATCCACCTGAAAAAACGACTCAAATAATTTATCCTGCTTGTCGAGAGAAACGCCAATGCCAGTATCAGCGACTCGGATTTTCACCATTCCGGGGAACTGCTGGTTGTGAACAGTCACCTTTTTCTTAATAACCTCGGCACTGATGCGAATTCCCCCTTCCCCGGTAAATTTAATTGCATTGCCCGTCAGGTTCAAGATTACCTGAAGCAGGCGTTGGTAGTTGCCGTACACAATAATCTCGTCCTCCACAGGGGGTTTTTGGATTTGAAATTGCAATCGCTTTTGCTCTACTTGAACCCGTGTAAAATTCTCAACTTGTTGCAACAGTTCACCGAGTTTGACGGGAGCGAGGTCTAACTCCATTTTGCCAGCTTCGATTTTAGCGACATCCAAAATATCGTTAATCACATTGAACAAATGTACCGCTGATCGGTAAGCTTCTTCGATAAATTGGTGCGCTTCTTCCGGGTCATCTGCCATGCCGTCCATAAGCAGTTTTAGGAAGCCGAGGATGCCGTTGAGGGGGGTGCGGAGTTCGTGAGAAGTATTAGCAAGAAATTGACTTTTAAGTTGGGAAAGAGCTACGGCTTCGGCGCGAGCCTGTTCTAATTCTTGGTAAAGTGTAGCGTGGGCGATCGCACTGCCGACTTGAGCCACTAACTCACGGGCGAATTCGAGTTCGACTGGACTCCATTTCGGGGAACTGCCGCAGCGGTGCAAACATATCAGTGCATTGGGTTGGTCTTCATAGGAGGTAGCTGCTACGAGCACGGAATGGCGGTGGAAGGGATCGGCGGCAGGGGAGGCGTAATCGACTGCTACTGGTTTTAAGGTGGCTAAAGTTTGAATCCAGCCTGGTTGTTCGGCTGCGCGCAGTTCTAATCCCAGCATAGAAGAGTAAGCTTCTTGGCGGTACTCAGCTACTACTTTAAAAGTTTTCGATTGGAGATTTTCGATTTGTGCTGGAGAAAGCGAGGACGAGGAATCGCTAGCTATTGACTGTTGTAATTCGGCTGCTGCGGCGGTCGATTTTTGCTGATTTTCTGAGGCAAGGAAGGGGGAGGTTTCGAGATTTTCGCTGTCTTTTTTGTAGGAACAGATGATGCAGCGACTCGCGTTTAAAACTTGACCCAAGCTGTTAACAGTTTGCTGCCAAATGGTGGCTAAATCGAGGGTTTTGTGCAGGTTTTGAGCGATTTGGGAGATGACTTTACGATCGATTTCCGAGTACGGAGGGAGCGATCGGCCGGGGATACGGCTCGCTGGAAGCGACATTTGTTGGCGGGCGTCCAAGGGAGATGGCAAAGCTCGATAGAGCATGAATTCTGGGGAGTCGGGCCGTCTGTCTGTGGGTTTGTCAGACAGCAGCCTTCCCATAACTAAGACTTTTGTAGCTTTGCCGTTTGAGTCGATCGCTGGAGTGAGTGTCAAATCGAAGAGAAAATATTGTCCGGCGTGGCAAAATGGATAGCTGAACCGTTGCGGTACGAGGGTTTCGAGTACCCGCCGCAGGATATCGAGATAAGGCGCAGGGGGGAGGGGTTGCAGGGTTTCGCTGAGGGGGCGATCGACAAGTTGTTCTGCTGTGAGGTTGTACTGCTCGGCTTTTTGCCAGTAAAAAGATAGATATCGACCAGAGGCGTCTTGGGTAAATACTAATTCTGCTCCTAACTCTTGAAAAAAAACTGTAGAGGCGAGGCTCGATCGCCGGAAATCTGTGTTAGAGTCCATCAGAGTAGGGGATGAAAGTAGTTCTGCTTTTGGATTCTTGAGTTTTTAATAAAGAACTCAAGAGTCCCCATTGTTTTTGGCTTCTACTGTTAATTTGTGAGTTATTAATCACTTAAAAAGTTGTTGGCTTCTTAATTAAAACATTAATTGATCAAAACTCACAATTTGCAATAATTTTAGGCTTCTACTATTGACTTTTGAGTGATTAATGAGTTCATAAAATATTAATTCGTTAATTCTGAACTCAACTCAAAACTCAAAACTATTCGTTTTCAGCCGTTTTGGGTAATTTAAAGATAAAAATTAAGATTGAGAAATTAGGAATCTGCACCGATTAACTATCAAGTGTGAAAATTACGCCAAAATATGAGGCTGCCAACAACTCTAGTCCGGGAATGGCTCACGCATTTTTTCACTCACCTGGAATAGTTCCGAGGTTGTGATTTAGCCGAGTTCACTCGCCCACCACCTGTAGCTTTAGCCACGAAATCTGCAGGAGATCGCCCGCGCGCTCTAAATTTCACAGCCTGCAGATTTGCGCGCGCCGTCTGGGGCGAGAGTACCTCAGTCGTTCCATTCACCACGCGGCGGGACTGGGGGGTTGCGGCGTAAACTCAGAGCCAGCTCGTCTTCGCGGCGCTCGCCTCTGAGCCACTGCTTGATTGCTGTTTCAATGACTTTGCTGGGGTCATTCGTCAAGTGCTTAATTTGGTCTAGCAGTTCAGAATCTATATGGATAGATAGTTCCACT
This sequence comes from Microcoleus sp. w2-18bC1, assembly GCF_036700365.1. Lineage (NCBI taxonomy): Bacteria > Bacillati > Cyanobacteriota > Cyanophyceae > Oscillatoriales > Microcoleaceae > Microcoleus > Microcoleus sp. w2-18bC1. Next base: position 6,124 of record NZ_JAUBOS010000010.1, on the reverse strand, counting down.
TTTTCTGACGAACTGTGGGAGGGTATACTTGACTGGCTCATAGTTAAAAAATCCTAGTTTTAATTCTTAGGTTTCAATTCTTTTGATGACAAGCGACTGGACTAGATATTTGCAGTCCCTGATTTGCACCCCACCTTTCCTCAACCGCTTAACAGCTTTCTGTACAATGAGACAGAGAAAAGTTTTTTCCTTTTAGGTATCCGGGCTCGGTCGGACACTTGATGGGTAATAACTGATACTCTTGAGGTTTGCCTCAGTTGTGGTTTCATCTCAATCCCCAGTAAGAGGTTGAAGTAAGCACTCTACTCTTGCTTGTGTAATCATACAACAAAAAGTATCCTTTGCCGATTAGCTCTTCGATAAAAAACATGACTAACGTCCCTGTATCTCGCATTCGTAATTTTTCGATTATTGCTCACATCGACCACGGAAAATCGACCTTGGCCGATCGCCTGTTGCAGGCGACTGGGACTGTGCAGGCACGGGAGATGAAGGAGCAGTTTTTAGACAATATGGATCTCGAACGCGAACGCGGCATTACGATCAAGCTGCAAGCGGCTCGGATGAATTATACTGCCAAGGACGGTCAGGAGTACGTGCTGAATCTGATCGACACTCCCGGACACGTGGACTTTTCTTACGAGGTGTCGCGATCGCTCGCTGCTTGCGAAGGGGCGCTGCTGGTGGTAGACGCATCTCAAGGCGTGGAAGCACAAACCCTGGCAAATGTCTACCTTGCCTTGGGAAACAATCTGGAAATTATTCCTGTTTTAAATAAAATTGACCTGCCGGGGGCAGAACCGGAACGGGTAAAAGGGGAAATTGAAGAAATTATCGGTCTGGACTGTAGCGGGGCGATTGAGGCTTCGGCTAAGGAAGGAATTGGTATAGATGAGATTTTGGAGTCGATCGTCGAATTAGTGCCGCCGCCGCAGGATACTGTTGACAAACCGCTCAGGGCGCTAATTTTTGACAGTTATTACGACCCTTATCGCGGGGTAATTGTGTATTTCCGGGTGATGGACGGAAGTGTCAAAAAGGGCGATCGAGTTTTGTTGATGGTTTCGGGTAAGGAATATGTCATCGATGAATTGGGCATCCTTTCACCGACTCAAGTTCAAGTAGACGAACTGCACGCCGGGGAAGTTGGTTATCTGGGCGCGGCAATTAAAGCCGTAGCTGATGCTCGCGTCGGCGATACGATTACTTTGGTCAAAAAGCCCGCACCGGAGCCTTGGCCGGGTTATACAGAAGCAAAACCGATGGTTTTTTGCGGCTTGTTCCCGATCGATGCTGACCAATTTCCAGATTTGCGCGAAGCTTTAGAAAAACTCGAACTCAACGATGCAGCGCTTTCTTACGAACCAGAAACTTCGAGTGCGATGGGATTTGGTTTCCGCTGCGGTTTCTTGGGATTGCTGCACATGGAAATTGTGCAAGAAAGACTGGAGAGAGAATACAATTTGGATTTGATTGTTACGGCTCCTTCTGTGGTTTATCAAATCACAACAATTAAAGGGGAAGTGTTAACAATTGACAATCCCAGCCACTTGCCCGATCCTCAGTATCGCGAGAAAATTGAGGAACCTTATGTGCGGGTAGAAATGCTGTCGCCGGAAACTTATGTGGGCGCGCTGATGGAACTGTCTCAAAGTCGGCGGGGCATTTTTATGGATATGAAGTATCTGAGTCAAGGCCGAACTACGCTGGTTTACGAGTTGCCTTTGGCGGAGGTGGTGACGGACTTTTTCGACCAGATGAAATCGCGATCGCGCGGTTATGCGAGCATGGAGTATCACCTCATCGGTTATCGCGAAAATCCGTTAGTGAAAATGGACATTTTAATTAATGGCGATCCGGTTGATGCTTTGGCGATGATCGTACACCGGGATAAGGCTTATAATGTGGGCCGCGGATTGACGGAAAAACTCAAGGAGTTGATTCCTCGCCACCAATTTAAGGTGCCGATTCAAGCGACAATTGGCGCTAAGGTGATTGCTTCGGAGCACATTCCGGCTTTGCGGAAGGATGTGTTGGCGAAGTGTTACGGCGGTGATATTTCGCGGAAGAAGAAGTTGCTGCAAAAGCAAGCGAAGGGTAAGAAGCGGATGAAGTCTGTGGGTACTGTGGATGTGCCGCAGGAGGCTTTTATGGCTGTGCTGAAGCTCGATCGAGATTCGTAATCTGTGTGGCATTTTGTCAGGAACAGGCAAGATGCCTGTTCCACAAAAAGTCTGTTTTTTTGTAGTTGTTTGCAGTCATCTAGAACAGGCAAGATGCCTGTTCCACAAAGAGTCAGTTTGATTGTGGGTGGGCATCTTGCCCGTCCATGTGGGGGTCCAGAAACTCTTTGTCGGAGTGCGTCCAGGAGTGTTTAAATCCAGATAAATACAAATAGTTAGGGAAGTTAGATTAAGAGCTATTCCCTACGGGATAACTACGCTTCACGCACTTTTGGGGATTAAGGGCGATCGCACTTAATTAACAAATAGCCGAAGCAGGCGCAATTTCGCGGAGTGGCATCAGGAATTCTTGCTTTTCTTCGCGGGTGATATAGCCGCCATTTAGAGCCATTTCCATGAGTTGTTCGACAAATCCCTTTAACTCTGTTATAACTTGAGTTTTATTCAGTTCAAAGTGTTGATTTCTGGATTTTAGGGTAAACTGGTTTGGAGATAAATATCCAAATTCTTTGAAATTACAGATAATTTTATCGTTGGTTAATGGCTGCAATTCAAGAGTAAGGCACACACTTTCAACAAATTCTATTTTGATGGGTTTCCCTTGGGATAACTCACTAATTTTTTTTGGGAGTTCATCTTCTAGGAGCATACAGATATCGGGGTCTAAAAAAACTTTTAGTTTTTCTTCACCAATCTCTATTGATACTGGGCGATCGCATTCAAAGCAAAATAGTTTCAGACCTAATTCAAAATGCGAAAGTTCTCCTAATGAGTCATCGGGTGCGTCAGCATATTGTTCGCAATTAGGTTTTTCTAACTGGATTGTAAAATTGATATAGTTATTCATTTTCATCGCTCCTATCTAATGAGGACAACGTAGCATCATTGAGAACAGGATAAGCAGATTTGAATGTTCCATCTGGTTTCCTTTTAATAAAAGCATGGGTAACATTTTCAATTATTTTCCCATTGGGATAGTGAACTTTCCCAATAGAACGCTTAAAATTTATAATGTAACAACCGGGATATTTCGGTGTCACTTGTTCAGCTTTTACCCAGTCTCGATCGTTTAGCCACTGGCCTTGAGGCTGATTTTTGGATGCTGCCCTGCCTCTAAAATTAAGGGATTTCAGTTTTGGGCCATGATGGCGATCGATATGATCGTAGGCTTTGATGGATTTTGGATTATGCCACTGAGGTTCTACTCCACTGCCTGTCCAGTCACAACCACTTCCTACTTCAATCGTTTGGTCTATTATATCCTGTTCTACAACTTCTGGAGTGTCTTCAGAAGTATCTGTGCCATTATTCAAAATAAGTGGTTTACTCCTGCATGGTATGCGATCGATGATTATACCATTAACTAATTTGAGGAGGGCGATCGCACTTTTGGACATGAAGGGCGATCGCTCATCCTGAGAGCGGCTTGCATCTTATTTGATAGGTTTAATTTCGACTATTGGCCGATCGTCTTGCAAGAGTACCAAGATATTCCCATCTTGGATGAGTTTAAGAAAGCTCGACAGATCCCTCTGAATTTCATCAATATTAATGTCGATCGCAGTTGCGATGGAAAGAACTGACTCAGCATGGGAAGATAAAGGAGGGGATTCATTAGCGGCTATTTCGCGCAGTAAATGCGTACATAACTCCCGATTTTGAGAATCTGTAGAATGTAACATCTGGCTATATAAATTCCGGGCTCAATCCTGATTAAGGATTCCATAAATTAGAATCATTGTCCATTCTTTAGCATTAACAATCATCGGGTCTATGCTATCAATAAATGCCTGCAACTGGTCTTTGAGTTCAAAAGACTCCAGAAAATGAATCAGACCATACATGACTTCATGTTGTTCGCATCTGTCATCTAAAACCAGATAGAGTTCTGGCAAATATTCGCTGTTAAGATGTAGGGCAAGTTCGGCTAAAGCGTATTCAAAAATCATTACTTCCTCATCAGATCACATGAATTTATTAGCATTTAATGTTTCTATTAATTGAGTAACATTCATCTTATGTCTCCCACTTTATCAAAAGTACCCGACTATGCCACTGAAAAAGGGTTCGCTATTTTAATTAAATCATGGAAGATTACTTTTGGTGAATGGGAGGCGATCGCGTTATCATTAATAAAATTAATTTGGCTTTTTATTGTGTCTCGACTTTTCCACTTCCAACTTTTATTTTCATAAAAGTGGCAAATTCTTGAGCAGTTGATCGGTTGAGAAACGAAGCAACTAAAATTGAAGTCGTAGCTTGATAGTTTCTATACATAGGTATAGCATTTTTGCAATAATCGGCACGAATTATTTCTAAATTTATGTCGCTGTAATTGACATATACATGATACCAATTAGCGACGTAGCCAGGGTCGCTATCACCACATGAACTCATGGGAAAGTTGTATAAACGAGTAGAATTAGATGTATTTGTATTCGGCAATTTTGTCTCTTGAGAGGTGGCTCTATTGTCATTGTATAATGAATTTTTTGGAGGATCTAGTTTCTGATTTTTTTCTGGTTTGATCCGATTGTCTGGTGGTCGATAATTCATCATAAATGATGCTATAAAGATCGAGATTGCTATGAGTATGAGTGAAATGACTGCACAACCCCCATTAGACTGATTCTCTGGAGTTTGGGATATAGTTAGTGGTGTAGTTGGCGGTGTAATTGGCGGTGGAGTTTGCAATGATGCTTGGGAACTGGTTTGTGCTGAAGCTGCTTTCTTGATAGCTTCCCTGCGAGCAAACACACCAGTTTGCAATGATGCTTGGGAACTGGTTTGTGCTGCAGGTAGCGGTACAGGTCTGGAGGGAACTGACCCAGATGAACCCGAAGAAGACCCAGTTGTTGGTGGTGCTATTGATGTCGGTGTTGGGGAGGGAGAAGATGCCGATGGCGGTACAGGTCTGGGTGGAATTGACCCAGATGAGGCGGAAGAAGACCCAGTTGGTGGTGCTATTGATGTCGGTGTTGGGGAGGGAGAAGATGCCGATGGCGGTACAGGTCTGGGTGGAATTGACCC
>NZ_JAUBOS010000010.1:0-901 GCF_036700365.1 Microcoleus sp. w2-18bC1 | reverse complement strand
GTTGGTGGTGCTATTGATGTCGGTGTTGGGGAGGGAGAAGATGCCGATGGCGGTACAGGTCTGGGTGGAATTGACCCAGATGAGGCAGAAAAAGACCCAGTTGATGTTGTTGGAGTGGGGCTGACTGGTGTTTGAGGGGGTGGAACCAGGAATTTGTCAGCCTCAGCCTTGCTAATTATTCTTACTTGATAAGGGTCTTCCCAAATGATTTGAGGAGCTTTGTAGTCTTGTCTAAATCTTTTTTGGTAAATTCCCAGTAGTCCCGTAATTTCAACATATTGTCCTGTCAGGCTTTCTAATTTTGTCGAATCCCATCCTTTGACCTTTCTAATTTTTGCTAATCCTTGAGAAAAAACTACAATGGTAAATGGCTTATACGAGCCTTGTGAAGAACGAAAGTCTCCAAAATTTATAAAAGTAATAGAGCCAAAGTCATCAGTCCCAACCCTTACGACCCTACCCACTATCGTTATGGTTTCTCCCTCTTGGCTAACCAGTTTTAGGATATCATTTGCAGCAAATACTTGTAAGGATTCAGGTCGGAAATTCGGGAATGAGATCAGGCCGAGCCAAGTCACAAGAATGGGCAGAAATAGCCTCACGGAAAAAAGCCATTACTGAACGAGCTTGAAAACGACAGGTTTGGATGACACTAAGTAGATTAGCAGTTTCCTCAAATCGCTTCATCGAACGAGAACCGCCAGAAACTTTCCGTTTCGTTACAGCTAGCCGTAGAGAACGTTCTGCTAAATTATTATCCGGAGACACCGATGGGTGATCGAGAAAATACCACCATTGTTGAGCCTTATCTCGTAAGGATTTGAGTAACAAACCTGCTGCATAGCCAACTTGGTTGAACCAAGTGGCCAAAGCTTGATTCAATCGTATTTTGAAATCCTCA
>NZ_JAUBOS010000009.1:146023-154679 GCF_036700365.1 Microcoleus sp. w2-18bC1 | reverse complement strand
GAATCCCCACACACTGATGTTAGTATTTTGATGGCTGGCAATAAGCTTGCGCTGCACAATCCAGGGGATGCCAGCCTCCCAGCTCTTCAATACTTCACCGTCAACGGCAGACTCTTCACGCCCAAATTTGCGATCGACGCGAGCCGATCGCAAAATCGCCGCCACCCTTCCCAATTTTTCAGCACCACACACCCAGCGCTGCCGGGATAATTGGCGTCGAAATGCAACCCCAATTCAGCCCGAACCCCTTTATCGGAAACTACAGGGTCAGGGGTGATATGAAAAAACAGCCCTTCGACTCCCCGCGTGTCTAACCAATAACCCTCGGTTGGTATTTCATACTCGCCCGCAGGAATCGGGCCCTTCCCCCTTACCCACTCATCGCCGGGGCGTTGGTAATCGGCACAGCCGCTTGTCGCCACATAGTCGATCAGCTTTCCGTCGGGGTAAACAAGTTGCAAATTTCCATAAATTAGCTCTGATGATTCCGCTAACTGCATTGTAAAAATTAGTTTGTGCATTTTATTTTTTGCTTAATTTGTTCAATTAGATCCTGAATTTCTGCAAGCGTTTTGCGACCGCTCACCAGTTCTCGCAAATTGCCGATAGTCATGCCCTGAATGTATCCGTACTCTTTTCCTAAGTCTTCCAGTGAATCCAGTAACTGAGATATGCTAGGATTGGCGACTTCCAAAAGTTTCCTAGCTTTGTCTATGGTCATGTTGCGTTTTGGGGGGAGAAACTAGCAAACCGCCTAACAAAGTCAAGATGGGCGCCAAGAAAGGAATTAACGCCGTGGCGTTCTCTTTTTGAAAAACTAAAACTGTCCCTGCAGCCACCAACATTATTACGGAAACATTTAAACTAGCAATAGTGAAGCGATACGAGTATTTATCCACTTAAAAGCCTGTATTTTCATTGTTGTATTCGTTCAACAAATCGTCTTGGATTTCGTGAATCCCTCCGCGCACATGGTAGCCGTGATGAATTTTAAGATAGTTTTGAATGTCGCGAACTTCCGCTCTTTGGCTTATATACAAGCTGCGAAGTACGGTAAGCTTACGCTGAATATTTGCTAAAAGCGTAAGAACACCTCGCGTCACATTCCACAAAACTATCAAGCTAATTAAAGACGTTAAAAACGTACCAATTAGCGACATGGAATCTGTAAGGTTTTTCACAAATTTTTACTGCTAATTATTCCCCGTGTATTTTTCAATTACTAGCGCGATTTCTTTATGCCATTTAGCCGGCTCAAACTTAAGGCGATATTCAGAAGTCAAAATGGGAAGTTGGATTAATGTTTGATTTTTGAGTGGAACTAGCCACCGCGACGCCTCAAAGTCCGGCCCCAAAGTGCCACTTCCTAGTAGCTGCGTTAACCTTCCCCCTAGCCACCATGTAGACTTAGCTTGCAAAGAGATTGTATAGGCTCTAATAGTGTGCTGAGTAAAAGCACCCGGAATTAATATTCTACCGATAGAGTTTCCATCTATTGAAGTGTGAAATTGATTGTAAACAACTTGCCAATTTGATTCATCATCAAAACTCATTTCTTTATCCGCAATGATAGGGCGGCGTGTAACTAAATAATTGAGAAACCGCCCTAAAAATCATTTTAATTAAGCTGCAGGTGCTAGAGGTGCGACCTTTTTCTTGCGGCTCTTGGTGCCCGTCAAGATTGTCACTTCTTCGGCTGGAGTTCCGGCCGCGTCGGTGTCCGTACTTGCCTCTGCTACGGTTTGTAGCGGAATCGGGTAAGTCCCGCCGCCTTTAATCGTGAAATACGGGAAAATGTCAGCATCCCCTGTGGAGCCGGTGCGATTGACCTTTGTAGCCGGGATTAAGTCGCCCAAAACATCTCCAATCTCAGCAACTCCCAAATAACTGGGGAAAGTAAAGGAAAGCTTGCGGCGAGTGCCTTTAGTTGTTTTTCTGCCAGTTGTGAGGATAATTGTTCTCGCGCCCGGTTTACCACTGGCAAGGTAAGTTTTCGTGCCTGCTGCAACCGTTATTGTGCCGTCTGTACCGTCTGGTTTTACATAGGTGCGAGTGTAGCCAGCACGTTCTACAATGTCGGCTTCGCTGGGTACATATTCCTTGGTGTCAATATCCAAAAATTTAGCAACACGCGGGATACAACTACAGGTTGTCCGGTAAAAATCTGTGCCGGTGCCTGTCTGACCTCTATCTTTATATTTAACGAGAAAACTGGTGCGAGCCATAATAGTTTTGGGCTGAAGTCTTAAGGTTTTGTGTCGTAACTTCACCTTAAATTTTTCGGCCCAGACTGTCAACAGCTAAAAACATTACTCCGTAAAGATTTCAGCAATAAAGTATTTTGTACAACCCTAGGGTTGTATAAAATACTTTATAAATGGATTGCCCAAATTGTAAAAATTTGTAAAGGTATTGTTAACCGAGTGGTTTTAAATTTGGCGGCTCTCTGTCGGGCCACAAATCAAACTCGATCCGCTGTTCTTCCCAGATGTTGCCCGCTATGTCTTCTCGGCCTTGTAAGTCAACCGCCCGCCTTCTCCAAACAAGTACAGCCTTAGACGGGTAGGCAAGGTAAGGTAACGAACGCCGACGCGGTGTTGGGTCTGTGTATCCCGAATCGCGGACGCCATTGGGCAAGATTTCAGCCGTTGAAAGTACCAGCAACTCTTTAATTTTTTGAATTCCCTCGTTTTCCGTGCTCGCGTAGCACTGCATTTGACGGCCGTTATTGAGCCGCGCCGTAACGAGCCGCTGGCCGCTCGTGTACTGCTTTGCCGCAAGCTTTACCTCTTCCCACGTCAGACCGCGCTTGATATCGGGAATTGTTATATATCTGTGGCGAGCTGCTTTCCCATTTGGCATTTTCCACGGTGGCGCGGTCTTTTCGCGAAACTCAATACGTAAAATGCGCTCTTGTACTCCGGGGGTAATGTACTCATCTGTGGGAGTTCCATTAATCAGCACCCCGACATCTCTGTTACCAAGCATTTGATGAGTTGCTAGCACGTTGACGATTGTTGGTCGCAAAACAGCTTCGGGCCCGCTAAGCACAATTCGCTCATCCGGCGCGCTGCGATCGGGCGTAATTTCCACAGTGCGATCAACTCCAAGCACCGATGCGTTTTGCATTGCTTGCTGTGCCAACCAAGCATCAATCCCGCCTGCTACTGCAAAACCCGCTTCTATACAAGCTTCTGAGCCTTCCTCAGACATCTCCTCAGTAAAGTTCCGCCAGAAAACATTGGGAATTGACTCGATTTTGTTCTCAACTGCTTTGGCGATCGTCCACGATTCGCCCGTTCCCCAATTATCAACAGTTCCCGAACCCAAAACAGCCCGCAGTCCTTGCCCAAAAGTATTGTTAGGGTCTTTGAGTGCGCGTCGCACGTCCTTATACAGCCACAAAAAAGTTGCTTGAGTCCCCATGCGAAAACTGGCATTGATAACTTCGCTAGCAGCGTCTAGTATTTCATCTAGTGCTTGCTCGCCAACTTCTAACAGCAAGTGAGCACCGAGCGACTGATTGAAAGTAAAAATAGTGGCGGCTGGCACAACCCCGCAACTTATCCACCCAATTGCCCGCCCGGACGCTCCGCCCAAAATTCCTCCAAACGAATTCCACAAACCCTCTATTTGTTTATCAATTGCCGTGTCGCTCATCTGCCAGTTAAAATTATAGATAAACTGCACGCCGCCAACTATCCAACCCCAAAGCTTCGTAAAACTAAATGAAATTGCGCCAGATATTGCAGAGATTAAAAAATTACCAAATCGGACAGCGCCATTAATAATTGTCTCAATGATTCCACCACTGCTTCTAGTAGTTACTGCGCTAGCTGACCAAGTTCTGATTAAGCGCCCACCCGTAGAAGACGATCGTATTTTTCGGGACGCTAAATCTTTTAAAATCATTCCTATTTTAGGAATGGGTGCAGCAGTTGTTGTCATTAATCATCGTCTCCCGCTTGTGAAATATTGCTACCAATTTGTTTAATGCGCGGGCGACGGTCTGGCGTTCTTCCATAAGGATTTTCAGCGTCCGTTATCCCTGAGACTGTTCTAAATCCGTTTTCTATTCTGTCGATAACATCTTCAAAACTGTCGCCTTTAGGCGACGTATCATCGTCGGAACGTGTTGGATTTTTTACAGAATTAGCCAAACTACCAATCCCCATTAACCGCTCTAACATTTGGGCTTTGACATCTTTTTTAGTGTCGATGCGTTCCCAGTGAACCGCCCGAATAATGGCAGCAGCTTGCAATAAGTCTAAATAAATGTCGCGCAAAGTTTCTTTTTCGGTGTAGTCTATTCCTTTAAAATGAATTGTTGATTCATCCACTAGCTTGTCGATAGATTCAGCGCCTGGTGTAAAACAGGCAGGCATATCAACATCTATCTCTGTAGTCTTAAAAGCCATGTATTTGATAATCGACTTTGATGCTAAATACCCTTTGATTGCTTCTTGCCTTCCTAACCCTGACTCAACTAAATTTTTAGTAGTAATAGCAACTAGCGCATCTACGTTAGCGGTTATCGACAATATTTGACCTTCTATTTCGGCAATAGCTTCTGCTAAATTTGGGAATCGAACAGACTTGCTCTGATCGCCTTCTTGAGTGATGTCTGAATCTTTGATATTTATTTGTACTTCCCATTGCCCTAGCACTTCTTCGTAGCGCCGAAATTGCCAATCCATTAAGCTTACTAAATCTGGAATCGGTATCTGTGGTGGTTCTGCGGGTTCTTCTCCCTCGTTTGGCACTTCTTGAATAATAGTTGCAGGCAGTTGACCGGGGAATCGGGTCAGCCCTAATCTTACATACATTGCGCGTGTCAAACGCAAATTTTCACAGCAGCATTGATCCATATTTCTTTTCCTTGGTGGCGGGTTTGGAAAAGGAGTAAAAACGGGCGTATTTACTGGAACCGCATCAGCACATTTTAATGTGTATTCAATTTCTCCGGTATATTGCCAGTCGCTCCAAATAATTTGACTTGTGGCACTGTTCCAGCCTAGCCTCTCTCTTGCATAGTAAACTTCTTTTAAGTCAACTTTTTCTAATACAACGCGACCATTGGATACGATGTTGTGCCAACTTCGCATAATAGTCATATCTGTGGCGTAGTTTGGTTCTGTACCATTATTGTTAAGTGGTAGCTCGTGCCATGCTACACCACCAAAAGCAATGCCGTTGCCTACTTGGTAATAGTGATAACGCACAGGTCTAAATTGTTGATTGAATAATGCGCTAGGATTAACTACTGGTGTACCAAATTCTTGATATATTTGAGCATCTGAATAATTAGCATAAGCAGGAAACACCTCTCTAATGCGGTCTTCGTAAGTATCCGTGAGCTCGTAAGGATATAATTTTGTGTTTCCTTTTATAAAGTCTGTATTGTCGTCGTAATCTCTTCTTAATTTATATTTTCTAGTCCAACTGACAAAATATTTTGTACAAGAAAGATTCGGGGTTGGCGGCGACGGCATCGGGATGCTTGCAGATGGCGGTGGTGGCGTCGGAGTTGGCGTCGGAGTTGGTGTTGGAGTTAATGGTTCTTTCTCTTCAGGAAACCTTAAGCCTAAACCTAACTCTATGGGTGTGCCGGGAATTTGTATCGTGAATTCAATACCGACATTACCTTCTTCGGAAGAAACATTAATTCCTAGCCCTAAAACTTCTCCCCCAATACTCCCGCCGGTGATTTCTCCAGTATTTGTATCAATAGTGGCTCCCCCACCAATGCCTAAAAGCCCCCCGGGAATTTCAGCGCTACCAGCAATTGAAACAGTACCTCTTGATGGATCTCCACTGATATCAAGCCCAATCGGACTGATTTCAACACCAACACCACCAGTCACACTAACACCACCAATATTGCCAACTTCTTGAGTAACTCCAATTCCTCCACTTGATACGGATGGCTGAGTTTTTCGCCCCATCTCTGGGCCGCTGCTATCTTTGCCGAGATTGATCGCATTTGAACCCCTTGTGGCGCTTGGCGAAAGCCCTGACCTGGAACTCACTCTAGACATAGCTCGCCTCTACTCCCGATATTCGGGAAGTGCCGCCATCGGCGATCGCCCACAGTTCCCCGGTCAACGTTTGCTCGGTCAAGTTTCCGCCGCCGTTCGGAGCTAAAAAAATGCCGCTGCCGACTGCAACACTGGAATCGCCGGCAATCCAAATAGGCGAGTTTCCGGTGTTGGTGGCGTAAAGTATTGCGCGGTTTTGGTTCGCCGTTCTAAAGCGCATTGGCGCTACCGTGCCAATATCCACTCCGTAAGGCAATCCCGCGCCGATCGTCCTCACCTGCGGTTTTGCTATGAGGTCGAGGCTATATCTAAAATCACCCTCTAAATTGATGTAGTCGCCACTTCCGAGTACGCCGTGACCATAATTAATAATAGAAATGCCAAGCCTATCATCCGAACTTAATAGTTTTAATTGATTGATAGTTAGGTAGGGAATTGTAAACGGAATTGTAGTTTCTCGCCCCTTATTCTGCAAGCGCGCTGTTGCTAAAGTTGACCACGCTCCCGTACCTTTTCGAGCGTGAAATCTTAGTCCAACAAACGGATACTCTTCCTCTATAGCAAGCATTGCAGCAATTTTTTCTGCTGCATTCATTTCTGGAAAAATATCGGGATACGGTGCTTGCTGGTAAGAAGGTAAATAAATTGCACCGCTAAAAGCTTCTAGATAAAAGCTTTTCCCCAAATAGTAAGCACTTGATAAATCTGCATATTCGGCAAACGCATCAGCGCAATTTAATACTTCAATAATTCCCGTGCCGTCGGTGGCGGTGATACTGCGGCGAAAAGTTTTGGTATTCTCTAGCTGGTTTTCTGCCATTAGTTTAGAAACACCTTGCCTTCAATTACGCTGCCGCCACCGGGTAAGCTAACGACTTCAATCGGGAATTCCAGCAGCGCGCTAAATGTGGCATTAGTGCCTCCACTGGAGGCTAGCGTGTGAGTGCAACGAGTAATTACGGTTTTTTCTGGGTCAAGTTTTCGGGCTTTGTCAAGTTCAAGTAATTTCAGAGCGATTACCCCTTCCATTGCTGCTTGTGCCAAATTAGCAGCGCTGCTACCGCCACCCGTGCCACTTGTGAAGGTTGAGCCTGTGAGGTAATGGCTCGCCGTGTAGGAAGTATTACCACCTACGCCGTTGCTAGCAGTTACATTCAAAATCAAGTCAATGGCAGCGGTCCTTGTCGAAAGATTGACAGTAATTGTTATTCTGTCGGTTCGTTCCGCAACTCTGGGTAAATTATTTTCTTCCTCTTCTAACAGTGTCAGTATTCCGTATACATGGCGCTCTCTACTTGCTGGCCCTGTGGGGTTAGCGTGAGATGTTCCACTGACTGAAGCACCCGCGCCGGAAGTATAAACCGTCATAACTAAAAATTTATATAATCTTACTTCCCCAGTTTAAGTAAGATTTACTAGCTCAATATTAGGTTCGTAAATTCTTAAGAAGTTGCTGAAATAGATAAAACAACAACCACTGGTTTTTTTGAAAGGATGTGATAGTAGCGGTTTCACGGGTTAGACTAAAGTTGACAGCCAAAAGGTTGTTGTTATTGCAGTATTTATATGGAATCAACAACTGTGAAAATTGCAGGACTTGGACAAGCAACGCCATTATCTCAGATAACTTTTAACCAAATTAGTGACAAGTTTACAGCGGATGTCTACAAGCTGTTTTTAGGAATATCTTGGTACACTGGGGAGAGACCGGGAGCTATTCTAAAAATGGATGTGGCGCACATCTACCAGAATCCCGCAAGCCGTCAACCGCGTGACACAGTGCTTTATCCTGCTGCAAACCGCAAGGATAGGCGAACTCGCGAACTGACTATTCACCGCGCGCTCAAATTAATGCTTGCTGCTTATCAGCCACCGGAGACAGGGTTCCTTTTCCCTTCTTTGTATAGGGCCGACAAGCATTTGTCTCAACAGGCAGTAGATAAGGCTTTTCGTCGTGCGGTTAAAAAAGCAGGATTAGAGAATCAAGGCTTCAGTCTGTACTCAGCGCGACGCGGATTTGTAACTCGATTAAGCGAGCAAGGTTGCAGCATAAAAGTAATTCAAAAAGCGACAGGGCATAAAAGTATCTCTTCTTTGATGAGGTATATCGAAGTTTCGGATTCACAAGTAAAAAACGCAATTGATAATTTCTAATTTATGACTTTATTTAATCCCCAACAGCAACAACAGCAGACATCAACACAACAATTTTCTAACGCTGGCAGCCTGACAGAGTTTGCGTTGACAACTGCAACGACTACGATCGTGCCGGATCGAAGTGCAGCTAAAAATCGGCGAGGATTTACAGTTTTCAACGACGGAACGGCAAACGCGCTGTTTGCTTACGGTACAACTATATCGGCGACTGCTTTTACTGCTGAATTATTGCCGGGGGGATATTTTGAAGACTCATCGGCTGCACCGTGGCAAGGGCCGGCGGTGATGCGAAGTACGAGCAGCACAACTACTGTAAATGTTACCGAATTAGTGATTATCTAATGCCTCTTAGAAATCCCATCACTGAGCCGCAAATACCGCAGCCGATCGCCCGCGACAGCGAAGTAACAGCAGCAATTACCGCACACACAAGTGCAGCAGACCCGCACCCTGCATACTTG
>NZ_JAUBOS010000009.1:0-146013 GCF_036700365.1 Microcoleus sp. w2-18bC1 | reverse complement strand
CGATCGCCCGCGACAGCGAAGTAACAGCAGCAATTACCGCACACACAAGTGCAGCAGACCCGCACCCTGCATACTTGACACAAACCGAAGGGGATGCACGGTACAGGCAAAGCTCGGTAGCTCTCACCGATTCCGATATCCCAGCGGCGATCGCCCGCGACAGCGAAGTAACAGCAGCAATTACCGCACACACAAGTGCAGCAGACCCGCACCCTGCATACTTGACACAAACCGAAGGGGATGCACGGTACTTTCGCGGTCGATCGCAAACTTACACGCTCGATCCGCCGTCAATACCGGCTGGCGAATTACATAAAATTTTTGTTAGCTTTGCAGGAGCTGACTTAGGCGATGCTTGCCTAGTTGTCCCCATTAGCGTGAATATGTTTACCTTTGCTCTATGGCCCTTCACTCTCGCCGGAGTAGTTGAATCGGTAAATAATATCGGAGTTTATTTAAGGAATGACTTTTCTGGCCCTCTCGATTTAGGCAGTTTTCAAATTAGGGTTTTAGTTTTCAATTTTTAAGCATAGCGGCGACCTCTTTAGGTGATACTCCGGCCGCTAAGAGCGATCGCACTTCTTGCACTTTTGCCTGAGCGATCGGCGAATCGGTGTTACCCCCGCGAATGTGCTGATGTCTTACGCGCCCGTCAGCCCTGTAAGACAGCCGGTAATATTCCCCGCTGCGAGCCGTTCCACCGGGTTTGTAAATGGAGATGGGATCTGTTATCGAATCATTTTCGAGCGGGGGATTTGATTCGATAACAGCATCAACGCCAGTGATTGTATCGGTTTCACAGTGTGGCAGATTTGATTCGATAACAACAACCTCTACGGGTGTTATCGAATCAATTTTATCGGTGGGGGCGATCGCAAGTTTGACTTCAGCAGGAAGAAGGAAATCCCACTGAGCCGAGAAAGGATTCCAGAATTGCAGCCGCCCGTCTGTCGGATCGACAGCGTGGATTTTGTAAAGGTGGCCGCACCTGACGTGTTTTGCGATCGCCGGTATTTTCTTTATTTTCACCCAATCGCCAGGTTTGTAAAAACTTCCCGTTTCGGAAGCTGTTGCGTCAAAGAGTGAAAGTTGAGCGCTAACCATTGGTCTTCTCTACTTCAATGAGCTTCAAATTTGGAAAGATGCAGCGGAGCTTGGCGTTTATGTAGTCGAGTTCCCAGTCCTCTGTTTGCAGTCTCGGTTCACCGGGACAGTGAACGCTGGTCTTAGTAAAATCGACTCCCCGCTGCTTGAGATTCCTCTCGCAAATTTTGATGTACTCGTTCATTAGGCCGGTGAATTCAATAAATGCGTGGCAGTTGGTGGCGATCGCCTCGCGGTAGTAATTGTTTGCTGCTGCCTTCATTGCCTCCAATATTTCATCGGGGGTCTGGGGAGAGTCGGGGAGTTCCTGCCTAGAGCCTCCGAGTAGGGATACTGCTTCTTCCTTGGTCAACATTGATTCCTGTAAATTAGTTGTCTAGTGGTTGTCTAGCAGCCGATCGCCCTTCACGACAAATCGGCCGCTTCCTACATATCGAGTTCAAACCCTTCTCTCTCCAGATTCCGCCGAAGCTGATACATCATCGCAGCACCGGCGGCCAAAGTTTTGGGGTCAATATATTCATCGCCCGCCACAACTTCCGCCCTCTTGTAGCCAGTGCAGCGGCAGCCGAGGTTTTGCAGAAATTTCTCGCAGGGTTTCTCGCACTGTTGCCAAGGTTCTTCCTCGGTTCCTTCCGGCACTAGGATGTCGGCATCTGGATTCCAGCCGAGTTCCAGCACTTTGTAAGTTTCGGAATCTGGATTAAACAGGTTTTGCAATTGTCGCGCTGTGTCGATCGCAATCTTGGTAAAGGTATCCTGTCCTATGCTGGGATGACGGGTTGCCAGTTGAATGTGACTGATGATGGCAATGGCTGCCAGCGGTGGAAGTTCTACAGTTGCTGGCGGCAAGTCTTGCATTTCATTCACTTCATCGGCGTATTTTTTCAAGTCGGGGTGCTTCATGATTACTTGTCTAGTGTTTGTCTAGTGGTAGCCGATCGCACTTCACGACGATCGGCAAATTGTCTTACTGTCTTACTGACCGCTGCTCACGGCATCCTTGAACTGCTTGCCTGCTGAAAATGCAGGAACCACAGTTGCCGGGATGTTCATCTTGTCTCCGGTTTTAGGATTGCGGCCCTCGCGCTCTTTCCGCTCCCTGGATTCAAAGGAGCCGAAACCTACCAGTGTTACTTTGTCACCACCGGAGACAGCCTCCATGATTGCTTCGAGGGCGGCAGTGAAAACAGCATCTGCCTGCTTTTTTGTCACGCTAGCCTTTTCTGCGATTGCGTCAATCAATTCGCCTTTGTTCATAAGTGCGATCGCTCTTTAGTTATTAGTTATTAGTCATTAGTAACGCAAAATAACGCAAAACCAGCACCCGACATGGGTACTGGTCGCTGAAACTATGAAACTGTTTCTCCTAAGAGGCAAAGTATCTCCTGTTCTATTTTTTTCATTTTCTCCATCACGTCCTGATGATGTTGTTGTGCTGCCTCTAGTCTCACTCGAAGCCTTTCTTCGTGAGACTCAACGTAAGCCAGATGAGATTGCTGCAATTCTCTCAACTGGCTTAGCATTTTCCCAAAACTTGCTTTTCCTCCGTTGTTAGGGCTTTCCTGGTTTCTATATATCCCCGGGCAATCTGGCGGATCAATTCTGTCCTCGAATCCATTCCCATCGCTTTGGCTTTCTCTTCCAGCGCTTCCCAGTCCTCCGGCTCCAGACGAACCGTTGCGTTCACCGTCGTCTTCTTTCCCTGATTTACCATAGCTTCTAGCCATATTAAGACTCTCCTAATTATTGCACGTGCGGCTATTGACAGACATTTTAGCACGTGCAATGATAACAATATGACTCTGCACGTGCAAAGGCAGAGCTTACCCCAAAAAAAGTCAGGCGGGACTGCACACCCGCCCTTTCCCTAACCTATGTACACTCCGGAAAACCTGCAACAGAAGAATTTAAAGGAATTGAAGGAAATTGGCTGGGAACTGAACATCCTCCCCGACGGCGACAGACGCTGCCGCCAAAACTGGATTGATGCCCTAGTCGGTAAAAATCCCCCGCTGCTGCAACTGCTGGAAGATTCCCCAGTGGTGGAAGTCGAATCGGTTCAGGAGCCGATCGAAATTCAACGCCAGGAGCCGATCGAGTCCAAGTTTGGCCGCATCGTTTATCCCAAGGCGTCCATTAAGCCGATCGCACAAACCGCAATTGAAACTATCAGCGATGTCGAATCTAGACCTGCAAGTGCTGATTTTCATCACTCACTCACTCCGGCCGCCGAATCAGATGGAGATAGCAGCAGCAATGAAGCTGCATCACTGGGAAGTCAAACGGGCGATCGAGTATTGGCGCTGGCAAGGAATAGTGAAGGAAATAAAGGGCGAGCTTTACTCGATCGGTCAGATGAATTAGCGGCCGAAACTTCCCCCGGTGTCAAAGTCGAAACTACCGATCGGTTTGTCTTTATTGGCTCCAAGCGCTTCCGGGTTATTGAGCCTGTGATGCAGGAAGCCGTTGATATGAAGACTTTCGGAGAACCCGACTATCCCGACTGGCCGGAGGGTTGGTTGCCGACGACAGATGAACTAGCGGCCACATTCAACGACGAACGACCGCCAAACCGTGGCGATGGCAAGGGCCGGATTGAGCCAAAAGTGAGCCAAAGTGCGATCGACTTTTGTGCTTCCCCCCTGACTTTCTCCCCTCGCTTTCTCGCAACCTACCCGCCCTACTTCGGCGAGATTCACTACAAGGCAGAAGCCACCGGGCAACTGAACTTGCTCGAACCGGAAACAGACAGCGAGCCGCCAGACCCCGACGATTTTGCCAGCATCGATGCTTTTAACGAGGCACTCGCTCGCTGGGACGCCGAAAACCCCGAACCGCTTGCAGCGTCTATGGATTCGATGTGCGAGTGGGCACCGTGTCCGGCGGACTGGTACGAACCAGAAGCGGAAATTTTGCCCTTAAAAGCTTCCTCCATGAATGAATTGGCACCATCTGCGGAAAGTTCCAGCACTTGCAACTTTTCAATTCCGACTTTTGACGCTTGGTGCGATCGCGCAAACCGACAAACCGACAGCGACAAACCGCCCGACACAGGGAGTTTTACTCGGTTGCCGGGGCCCAAACCGCCCAAATTTCCACCAATGGCGATCGGGCAATCACATACCAAGCGCATCCCAAACGCAGACCAAGCGCAGGTCAATCACATCTCAATCACACCTGAATCACATACCGGTCACATAGCTGCTGCTGGTAGCAGTCGGCTAGGGCGATCGCCTCCAGGGGGTGATGTTATGTAAAAGCATTTGCTTGCGTAAGGCGTTTGAACATTTTTTCTCCCTTCTGTACCCGCGATCGTCTTGGACGTTAGGGCGATCGCTTCCTCCAACCATCACCAAACAGGATAAAATCAATGACTTTTCTAAAAATCTCCGTTCCCGTTTACAAAAAAAACAACTGGGAGAATCTTGAGAAGGACGGCAGGATCGAAGTTAGCAGCGATGTAGATAATCTTTCAGAGGGTTATCAATCTTTGAAACTTGAAATCGACAAACTTCTCTCAGAAGTAAACGCCGAGAACCGTTTAGCGAAAGAGGTACACGAATTAGAACTTGAAATAGAGAACAAAGCTTGGAAGCTCAAAGGAATTCTCAAAGATATCGAGAAAGCCACAGAACATTATGAAAGCCTGAAATTCTTTTTACAGAATCTGGGCGTCGATCCAATTTCGCCTAGGCTGACATTTGACAAGCGATTTTTGCCACAAGAGGCTTCTATTTCCGAGGTTAAAGTTATTAGCCAATCCGAGTTTTAATCATGGAAATTACCGCCGATTTCAACGACATTTACTGGGAACCGCCAGAGACAGAATTTCAACCACTCTTGGATTTTGAATCCGAAATTTCCCACGAAGTGCCCCACAACGACATTGCCGTCCTCACCCAGAGAATCAAGCGCAGTTTTCTCGACTACGTGCGGCAAGGAATCATGCTCGAAGCCGTCCGCCGCTACCGCTTATATAAACGGCAGTACAAAGATTTTGCCGAATACTGCAATCGAGCACTAGGGCGATCGCACTTCTACTGCAAAAAGATTATCCAAGCCGCTCAAATCTGCCTGCGGCTCATCAAAGCGAAATTCAAAATCCTCCCCACTTCGGTAGCTCAAGCACTGCCGCTGCTAAAGTTTGCAAAAGTTGACGAGTACGGTGAATCTCACCTTTCTGAGAAATGGCAAACCGTTATTAACGATTTGCCCCCGGAACTGATAACAGCGGCCAAGATTTCGGAAGCCCTGGATGAAAACCCAGAGGACAGAGCCAAGCAAGTCCGCATCGGCGGCAAAGCTTACCAACTCCTGCAACAGAAAGCAGTAGCAGCGGGCATGGCAGTTTCCGCCTACCTCGAAATGCTCATCGGCGGGGGTGAACCGCCCGACGAAGAACCGCCCGATGATGATGAAGAGACGGAACTGACGGCTGAAAAAGAGGAAATTTGCGATCGGGCCGAAGCCTTCGCTAAAGCTAAGCCTTTAGCAGGTTTTGGCAAGCAGAAGCTATCAAAAAGCTATCAAAAAGCCATCAGACCGATTAGTTCGGGCGACAAGTCCGATTCATCCTAGTTTTTTAAAACCATGAACAATACTTTCACCTACAAGCATTCCGAGTTGCCCGCGCTTCGCCCTGAAATCAAAGCGCAAATTGTCGGCCTCGACGTGCAAATTGCCGATTTGATTTTAAAAAGTCAAGGCAATTATCGGGAATTAGAAGAACTCGCCGAAGTGCTAGGCGATGCGTTAAACGGTTGCGAACTAAATCTCAATTCAATCCGAATAATCGCCGATGATAGCGAACAACCCGCAACTGTCACTATGCGTGACTTGCCAATTGAGCAAAAACAACTTATTTATTCCTGCTCAAATACCAACTCAATTTTGCTAAATTTGCTTGGCGAAATTACGGGGCAACCTCCCGATAAATTAGCTCACGACATAGCCGTGCAAGCGTCAATTCATCAACAACCAGTCGAGGAAGAGAAAATCGAACAATTCATCGAGAACGTAATGATGCCTCTAGCTGAAAAAGCAAAAGGCAAAAAACAACCCAAGTGTCATTACGTCTTTAAAGAACTGAATTAAATAAAAAACGGTCAAGTTGCAATCTTGACCGTTTTAAGGAGCTGTCTTGGCTAACTGTCCTCTATTCGCACCTACCAATCTATCATGCCCCAAACCAAAAATAAGCACGTTACCGAATTAATCAAATCTGCCAAAGAGCGCTTTGACAACTTTAGCGACGCAGAAACACAGGAAGTTTTCATCACCATAAAAGAAGCAAAAGCGCGGGGACTGCTACGTAAACAGCCGCCCGATCGATGCTTAAGCGAGTATGTCAACGCTGCCAACCACTTATTAAGAAGCTATGCAACGGATGAATTCACAGCCGCGTTGAATCGAAACCTTGACTACATATACGTGTATGTAGCGTTAGTTAGCACCAATTCGATCACAGTTGCCGCCTGATGAGTACCGCCTCGACTCAGCGGCCGAAACTCCCCTTAATAAGGGGGAGTCGCGGGACGAGTCCTCGGACAAGTGGCGCTTTAACATAGAAATTAGCTTAATTGCTATTCAGGTTTCGTAAGCGCCAGCCTGCACAAAAACCGGACAAATAAACGAGCCTTAATCAGTGAAGTAAGCTTAATTGCTTTTGGGAGATTCGTAGGCTCTCTTGTCCTTTTCAAATCCCTCTCTCCCTAAACTAGATGAAATATTTAATCGTAGGCATTGACGTTTCTCGGTCGTCAATTTCCGCGTGTTTTCTGCTGGAAAAGCCCAGCACCCCCCGTGATAACTACTTTGATGCCGATATCGAAGTATATCAAGCGAACATTGAAAATTTGAATAGGTTAAGGATAAAAATTGAAAGCTTTAAAGCTGACAAAATTATTGCCATTTGTGAACCCACCGGGATGAACTATGCCCAATTGTGGATGAACAAGCTTGCTGACTGGGGCTGCGAAGTCCGAATGATTTCTAATAGCAAACTCCCCAACTACAGGGCAGAGCTGATGGGAAAAGAAGGTAAGAGTGGGGCAAAAACTGATGATATTGACGCTTTCGCGATCGCCTGCTGGTACTTTGACAAAGGGCCCGACAGCTACCTCAAAATCCGCGACCCCCTAGTCAGTCAAGTCAAACACGTTTGCTTGCGATTGGAGCACCTCAACCGAGTGCAAGGCCCGATTATCAATCGAATGAGACAAGAGCTAGCTTGGCAGTGTCCCGAAATTGCACTAATTAGATCAGCAAAACTGCAAGAGGAATTGCCACCAGTGCTGTGGGGTTGGCTGGCCGGTCTTCGGAAATCCAAAAAGTATGATCGCATTTTGGAGGAGACGATCGGCTCTGGTATCGAACCGCAAACTCGGTGGGCAGCTAAGCAATACTGCGACATAGAAGAGGAAGTCTTCAAACTCAAAAAGCAGTTAGTTGAGTTAATCGATAGTCCACAATTCACAGAGTATCGCCGAATTTTTACAAAGTTCGGTTTTGGCTATCAGCTTCAAGGCTACTTACTGGGAGCTATTTACCCGATTGAAGATTTTCTAAAAGACGGTCAGGCAGAAGTCAAGCTTCGCAAAAACCGCCAGACCGGGAAGGAGTCTAAGCTCAAACTTTCAGAGCGCCGCTTCATGCGAGCAGTCGGCATGGGAGTCGTTCGGGAAGATAGCGGCCAGAAAAAGAAGGGTAAACAATCCGGCAGCGCACTCTGTAGAAAGGCGTTGTGGCAATGGTGTTTCACACGCTTAGAAGTTGCTCGCAACAATCCGCCGCTGCAATTTACTTATGGGCAAGGCAAGGACGCCGAGAAAATGTCACCCGCCGAAAATCTCAAGCGCCGAAAGAAAGGCGGCACCCCTGTCAAGCTCGCGCGTCAGCGAGTAATCGCCCGGTGCATCCGCGAGCTCTTCAAGGAATTGTGCAGCATCTCCAAAATCTAAAATCTAAAATCTAAAATCTAAAAAACCCACGGGAGTAATCTGCCTGTGGGTCTCTTAATTCCTCAAAAATTCGTTACAGTGAAACCTGGTTGATGGCCCGATATTGCGTAAGTGATCCCTCACTAAGACTAATATTGACAGCACTGGCGCTAACAAATCGTTTGATCGGCTACAAATACAAGTGAAAAAACTCAAATACGCCCTAGTTCACGAATGGTTGACGCCCTTAGCTACTGGCGGTTCAGAACTCGTAGTACAGGAAATCCTCAAACACGTAGACGAGGCAGATGTCTATGCCCTCATCGACTTTGAATCGGCCAATCCCGAAAGCTATCTTTTCGGCCGACAGATTGGCACAACATTTTTACAGCACTTTCCCAAGGCCCGCAGCGGTGTCCAAAAATATCTGCCCTTTCTGCCGATCGCGATCGAACAACTAGATCTGCGAGAATACGACATCATCCTCTCCTCATCCCATGCCGTTGCCAAAGGCATCCTCAGCAGTCCCCAGCAAATGCACGTCTGCTACTGCCATACGCCCATGCGCTACGCTTGGGACTTAACTTTTGACTATTTGCGTAGCAGCAAAGCCGGACGGGGCATCCAGGGTCTGCTGACGCGATATTTGTTGCATCGACTCCGGCAGTGGGACGTAATTTCCGCCAATCGCGTTGATTATTTCATCGCTAACTCTCAACACACTGCGCGCCGAATTTGGCGGTGCTATCGGCGGCGGGCCCAGGTGATTTATCCGCCGGTAAATATCGAGCGATTTTCCTTGATGCGGCAAAAACAAGACTTTTACGTCACCGTTTGTCGGTTGGTAAGTTACAAAAACGTAAGTGCGATCGTCCAAGCATTCAATCAACTCGGGCATACTCTAATTGTCATCGGCACCGGGCCAGAATTAGAAATGATTCGGCAAATCGCCAAACCCAACGTGCAAGTGCTCGGCTGGCAACCCGCCTCCATAGTTGAAAAGTATATGGCAGAGGCGAAAGCCTTTGTCTATGCAGCTTGCGAAGATTTTGGCATAGCTTTGGTAGAGGCTCAAGCTTGCGGAACACCAGTAATTTCCTATGCAGCAGGGGGCGCTTTGGAGACAGTGCTCGACATTCGCCAACACCCAGAGACAGGAACTGGTTTATTTTTTTCCTCCCAAACCGCATCAGCATTAGTCGAAGCTGTCAAGGAATTTGAGCAGTTGCAAGGCAAATTTCGCCCAGAAATCTGCAGGTTGCGCGCTGAACAGTTTGCCCCCAAAGTTTTTGGGCAGCGCTATCTAGCTTTTGTGGAACGCTGCTATCAGGAATTTCACTCCCGTGATTTTACCGAGTCTGGGGCTTGAGAGTGCCAGAACCCGATAGCGTGACAATCTTCCTTCTGCCTTTGTATAAGTGCCTTGAGAAGACCTCTGCATCAGTGCCTTGTGCCTTTTTCCTTCGGCCGCCAGAAGCCCTCTTCCTTCTTCCTTCTGCCTTTTGAAGCCTTCTGAAGGCAGAAAATTGAGTATTGGAAACATAATTGAGAGAACAAAGCGTCTTGAGGCTTTATGATCAGGACTGTGTGTGGTGTGAAGTGAAGGAGTAAGATGACTGCCGACAGCCAACTAATCTCCGGCAAGGTAATTCGAGCGATCGCAAGACGCGGTTTTGGGTCTGTCCTGCAAGGAGATAGACGCATAAGCCGTTCTCTACAGAGCTTCGACGGAGAACTTTTCAAGCGGTTATTTGACATCCTGTTTTCCTTATCGGTTCTGATCCTGTTTGCTCCGGTTTACCTGCTTTTGGCTTTCTTAATCGCCTTAAGCTCGCCCGGTCCTATTTTTTACGTACAGGAACGAGTAGGCAAAAACCGTAAAAGGTTTTATTGTCTTAAATTCAGAACGATGGTGGAAAATGCGGACGATATATTGCTAGAAATCATGGAAAATTCTCCGCATTTGCGTCAAGAGTTTGAGGACAATTTCAAGCTGAAACAAGACCCTCGAATTACCTGGATTGGAAGATTTTTACGAATGACCAGTTTAGACGAGTTTCCCCAGTTTTGGAATGTTTTAAAAGGAGATATGAGTGTCGTCGGACCGAGACCTTTAGTTGAAGAAGAACTGCCGAGATACGGCAGTCACATCAACAAAATTCTCACCATAAGACCTGGAATTACAGGCTTGTGGCAAGTGTCTGGTCGCAACGATATTCCCTATCCCCGCCGAGTCCAAATCGACCTCTATTACGCAAATGACAAAAACCTTTGGATGGATATGTGGATTGTTTTCAAAACAATTGGAGTTGTGATTTTTCCCAAAAATAACGGCGCATACTAATTTTTGTCCGCAGTCAGCAATCGGTAGTTAGTTTTATTTGTTACTGACCACTGATGCTGACTACTGACAATCAGCGACAAACTCTTTGTCAAAACTAAACAGTTCCGGGATGCCGATCGAAGAATTGTGAGCTTAACTACAGGGGCAAATACTTAAATAAACCTACCTCTTATTCATCTAGAAAGATCAGTTCTTCTAGATAGACTACTTTAGGTTTAGGTGTTAAACTTAACTCTATAACCTTTGGCTTAAGGGGGATAGCCTACTTATCTTGGGATAGCCCACTACCCAACAGCGTAGGAAGTAAACTTCAACTGGCTTTAGGTAACTAAAGTGAAGTTTGAGTAAGTTTGATAAAGCAGTTTGAGAATACGGCAGAGAGCAACAGCCTCTGCCAAAAAATTTATTGTGAATTAACACAGCCTGTCAAAGGAAAATCAGATGACGCAACGTAAGCGAGCGCTAATAACAGGTATTACAGGTCAAGACGGCTCCTACTTGAGCGAATTACTGTTAGAAAAAGGATATGAAGTTCACGGCATTATCCGGCGCAGTTCTAGTTTCAATACCGATCGAATTGACCACATTTATGTCGATCCTCACAGCGAGGGTGCGCGCCTGTTTCTACACTACGGCGACTTGACGGATGGCACTACTCTCCGCCGGATATTGGAAGAAGTTCAGCCGGTAGAAATTTATAACTTAGGCGCTCAATCTCACGTTCGAGTCAGTTTTGACTCGCCGGAATATACGGTTGACACAGTAGGGATGGGAGTATTGCGGCTGCTAGAAGCAATTCGGGACTATCAGCACCGCACCGGCATAGAAGTGCGGTTCTATCAAGCAGGTTCTTCGGAAATGTTTGGTTTGGTACAGGAAGTTCCGCAAAAGGAAACAACTCCTTTTTATCCCAGAAGTCCTTACGCCTGCGCCAAAGTTTACGGGCACTGGCAAACAATAAATTATCGCGAATCTTACGGACTTTTTGCCTGCAACGGCATTCTGTTCAATCACGAATCTCCCCGCCGTGGCGAAACTTTTGTAACTCGCAAAATTACTCGCGCCGTGGCCAGAATAGTCGCCGGCAAGCAGAAAAAGATTTACTTGGGCAATCTCGATTCTAAGCGGGACTGGGGCTATGCTAAAGACTACGTGCGGGCGATGTGGCTGATGCTGCAACAAGACAAACCTGACGATTATGTCATTGCTACCAACGAGACTCATTCTATTAAGGAATTTCTCGATTTGGCTTTTACTTACGTCAATTTAGATTGGCAAAAATATGTGGAGTTTGACGAACGCTACTTGCGGCCGGCAGAAGTCGAACTGTTGATAGGCGATTCGACTAAGGCGCGCCAGCAATTAAAGTGGGAACCTTCTGTAACTTTTCAGGAGTTAGTGCATTTAATGGTAGATGCTGACATGAAAGCTTTAGACGAGCAAGGTCGAGGTTCGGGCAACGGATTTGATTAACTCGCGAAACCAAGCCGTCAGTGCGAACAATTTGTAGGGGTAGGGCCCCGTGTCTACCCCTTTGGCGAAAGGCGCGCACCGAGGGATAGCCCCTGCACACACTTCACAACTGATCAGAGGATGGTTACAGCTATTAGCGAGATCGGCATTCAAAGAACCCCCTTAATTGCTCGCAAAATTTTAGGCTGTGCGGGCTAATAAAAACATTAAAATGATAGTTGAGGACTCGCTACTAATAAATCTAACTTTCGGGTGTGCACGGACCAGTCCCTATCAGCAGCAGCTAAAACAGATTTGTGGGCAACCGCGTCCTGTAGCTGGAGGCTTCTTTTGCTAAAGCAACAATTTTAGAATTGAAATTGTCGATCGACCTTTATTCAAAATCCCGAGGCTAAAATTATGACCAGCTTGGATTTAAGCAACAAACGCATTCTAGTCACGGGCGGCGCCGGTTTCTTGGGCCGTCAGGTAATCGACCAGCTAGTGAAAGCAGGGGCCGATGCTGATAAAATTTCGGTAACTCGATCGCGCGACTGCGACCTCCGCGTCATGGAAAACTGCAAGCGCGCCGCCGACCAACAAGATATGATCGTTCACCTCGCCGCCCACGTCGGCGGCATCGGCTTAAACCAACTCAAACCCGCTGAATTATTTTATGACAATTTGATGATGGGCGTGCAACTAATCCACGCCGCCTACGAAGCAGGAGTCGAAAAATTTGTCTGCGTCGGCACGATTTGCGCTTATCCCAACTTCACCCCAGTTCCTTTCAAAGAAGATGACCTGTGGAACGGCTATCCAGAGGTAACTAACGCACCTTACGGAGTAGCGAAAAAAGCCTTATTAGTGCAACTGCAATCCTACCGCCAGCAGTACGGATTCAACGGTATCTACTTGCTACCAGTAAATCTGTACGGCCCGGAAGATAACTTTGATCCGAAAAGTTCCCACGTCATCCCCGCATTAATTCGCAAAGTCCACGAAGCGCAAGAAAGGGGAGACAAAACACTGCCAGTTTGGGGCGACGGCAGCCCTAGCCGCGAGTTTTTGTATTCCACAGATGCCGCGCGGGGAATTGTGATGGCGGCTCAATCTTACAGTGAATCTGACCCGGTTAATTTGGGAACGAATAGCGAAGTTAAAATTCGCGATTTAGTGGAAACGATTTGCGAATTGATGGGATTTGAGGGAGAAATTGTTTGGGAAACAGACAAACCGAACGGTCAGCCACGCCGCTGTTTGGATACGCAAAGGGCTAAGGAAAAGTTTGGTTTTGTTGCGGAGGTGAAGTTTAAGGAAGGGTTGAAAAATACGATTGAGTGGTATCGACAACACGCAGTTTGAGTGTGAAAAACCCGGTTTCTTGAATAAACCGGGTTTTTTTAGGAATAATACTAAATGGGTTAGAAACCTCATTTACAATAGTCGCCGGTTGCCACCTATCCTACACAAACGAGTCCGTCTTCTGGCACTAAGAAATTATACAAATTTGGGTGATAATTCACTGACAATACTCGGCAGCAGTGCCGTGTCCCTACTGCTGTGTCCTGTATTTCATCCAAGTGAAAACTGCTATAATATAAATACCTCTACTGAAATCATCGAAAACTGAAATTCACAGAAAGCCCATGATTGCCGCTCGCACCCACAATTATATCTCGCCGGAAGAGTATCTGAAGTTAGAAGAACTCAGTCCGCTCAAACACGAGTATATTCAGGGCGAAGTCTATGGAAGGGCTGATGCAAATGATGCTCATGTGACGGTGGCGGGCAACTTATGTACACTTTTGAGAAATCATGTTCGGGGTAGTGGCTGTCGTGTTTATATGTCTGACATGAAAGCTAGGATTGAATCGAAGAATATTTACTACTATCCTGACGTGATGGTAACGTGCGATGAACGGGACAAGGCATTTCAATCTTTTAAAAGATATCCTTGTTTAATTGTCGAGGTTTTGTCAAATGGTACTGAAGGATTCGATCGGGGCGATAAGTTTGCTGACTATCAAGAATTAGAAACGCTTCAAGAGTATGTATTAATTAGCCAAAAACGTGAGCGGGTAGAGTGTTTTCGCCGTAATGCTGAAGGGTTGTGGGTTTTGTATTCCTATAATCAAGGAAGCGAAATTCACTTGGCTAGCGTAGATTTTCGCACAGGTATTGATGCTATTTATGAGGATGTAATTTTTACGAAGGAAGATTCAGAAGCAGAAATTCACGAAGTGCGATCGAGGGGATAAATGGAAAGTGCGATCGTACCTCAGTTAAGGAAGGGCGATCGCACTTGAGGATGAGGGAAAAGAAAGGGCGATCGCCTAGTTAAAACTCAATACGTCGTGTTATTGGGTTTGGGTGGTTTGCCACGAGAACCGCTGGTTTTTTTTACAAACATTCTCCCTGGGTATCCCAAGGAATGTTGGCGAAAAAAACCCTGAGTTTCTCCAGATTTATGATAATCTGTTCAATTCGTTCTTTTGACTGGGTATCAGTTGAAGTAATTTCGTGCAGATGCTTGAGATACTGTTTGCATTTTGGTTCAACTGCGTCGGCACCTTTATCAAAGGCTGTGGCTGTCTCTTGCCAATACTGGTCGATTCCTCCTAAGAATTTATCAACAACACCCTGTTTTTTGAATTGTTGGTGAATTTCTTTTGCTAACCGCTTTTGCCAAGCTTCCGCAACTAAACTCCACACAAAAGAAGCCACTCCAGCAGCTAAACCGATCCCTAGAACTATTGGGCCACCAATTGCAGCTACGAAAGAAATTACTGCTGCCGTGCCACCACCGATACTAATACCAAGTGCTGACAAAAGACTGACTAATTTCGCTACTAAGATATAGCTGCCAAGATTGCCAAGGCCTGCTGCCCAAGCGGCTAAGGCACCATAAGTACCTAAACCTGCTATCCCACCAAGAAAAGCTCCTTTTGTATCGAAGGGAATAGATACTACTATTCCATCTTTGTTGGGAAGTTTAGGCACTGGGTATTTTTCCAGAAAAGCGTCAATCTCAGCCTTGAGTTTTTCAGAATTGACACTAATCCGATTTTCTAAATGACTTTGCAGCAGATCGACTAAATAACCGGGAGCGTATTCTTGAGCCTCTTTCTGTTTGTCGTATCTCTGGCGAATCATTTGTTCTATAAACTCTACATCGATCTTTTTTGCCGCATAGGTCTGAAATGATTTGCGGGTATCTTTCTCTAATTCCTTAATTTGTTTGCTCACTTGACTGCGTTTTTGCTGCATTTCTCGCTGACGTTCAGGTTCATTTTTCTCTGCTTTGTCAAGCTCCTTTCGATACTCCTCTATTTTTGCAACAGTTGTTTGATATTGCTCAATCGAGTTAGCGTATTCTTGTTTTTTGTCATTTTTGACCGCATTAATTTCGCGGTCGATACGAGAGATCACTGGTTTAGGAAGAGTCTCGCAGAGGAGTTGAGTTAAATCATCAAAGAGACGCTGACAGCGATCCGGCCTTTCTAACCAGAAAGTGAAGAAACGCTTTTGCACATCTTCCTTGGTAATATCCCGCTTTGTTAGCTTCCGACGAAACTCTATAGCAGTTTCATCAAGTTCTTTATACAGTCTGGCTGAAGCTTTATTGAGAATTTTGGGAAGCTCATCGTCAGGGATACTCGGATCTGCGTGTGTCGCCACAATAAAGAAATTGCCTAGCGTCGGAAAGTCGTTGCACTCATTCTCTGGAACCGGCAACAAACGCAGCAAATTCCGAAGTCGCACCATATCTTGACCATTGATGTGACCCTTGGCAGGAGAAGCATAAAGCAAGACATTAGCAATCTTGGTGGCACTATTAGCTTTCTCAACATCCTTTGATACTTCATCTTGTTTATCAGAGTAACCGGGAAGGTCAATCAGGTTACACGCTTTTAACAAAGGAGCATCAACATAAACTATAGCTGTATGTCCGCCGTCATTGCTGTCGTCAGAGTCATCATATTGGTGTACGCCATATTTTTCTAGCAGGTCAAAGGAGCCGAATTGCAAAAAATGCTTCTGACAGCGCTCCCGATCCTCTAAATATAGGAAGTCAAAATTTAGCTTGCCGTTTTCATCTTGCCAAAATTTCTCATCAATAATTCCCACGTTTCCATCAAACCATTCGGGGTGACTTTCCACATGACAAACAATGGTAATGACTCTTGTTGCAGGCTGATAGCCTGTTGGCAATACTTTTTGGCCTAAAAGAGTATTAGCAAGATAGGATTTACCAGAGTCAAATGCTCCTGTCAAGACAACATTTGGTTTTTTGTAATACTGGTTAATTTGTTCTTGCAGATCGTTAGGTCTACGTAGTTCCGTTGGCAATTCTAGCCAAGGTAAAAAAGAATTTTCATCGATATACTGATTAAGTAAATT
The DNA here is from genome assembly GCF_036700365.1 of Microcoleus sp. w2-18bC1. Classification (NCBI taxonomy): domain Bacteria; kingdom Bacillati; phylum Cyanobacteriota; class Cyanophyceae; order Oscillatoriales; family Microcoleaceae; genus Microcoleus; species Microcoleus sp. w2-18bC1. The sequence continues at coordinate 129,768 of NZ_JAUBOS010000009.1, read as the reverse complement.
TAGCCCGCGATAAAGTTCAGCGTAGGGACTGCCGGGTTCAATTCCTGGGAGGGGAGGTATTTCGTCTGACATGGCAGTTGCAATGTCAACCCCTAATATTTGCAGCCATTTTACTGCCATTCCCATCGGAACTTTTGCAGGGAAATGCTCATAATTTTTAACCTGATCTACAGAAATGCCGATCCCGCTGGCAACTGATTCTTGACTGATACCTTTCTGTTCCCGATAGCGTCGAAAATTAATGTTCATAGCATCCTGCTACCCGCTAGTTTAACCAACAAGAAGTTATTTGGTTTTTATAATTATCTTCTAATTATCAATTTATCGAAGTAATAAAATGTCATATTTTATCAGCAATTGAGAGGAGCGATATGTCAGAATTCGTCAGAAATATCAGAAAATGTCATAAAAAGTCTGATAAAATAAGAAAAACCCCTACACCACTCGACCAATGGACGTTAAAGAAGTCTTGAGATTTGCCGAAAATCTGGTTTTCGCCAAAACAGGAGAACACTTAGACGATCTGCAAGAAGCTATCTTGCGGGGTGCATGGAAAGGTCAAAGATATTCTAAAATAGCAGAAGAATCTCACTGCACTGAAGGTCATGTCAGAAATGTGGCATCTGAATTATGGCAAGTTCTCTCTGATGTCTTAGGTGAAGAACTGAATAAATCCCATTTTAAAACAACATTAGAAAGATGTCGATTCTCCATTGTTTCATCAAATTTCGCGAAAGACTTTGGATCAATTAATAACATCAACGTTTGTGGAGACACTTTGCAACCTCCAGAAATTCCAAAAGATCGATCGCCCTCCACCCCCACCTCAGACCCCTCCCAACCCCAAACCCGACTAGACTTAGCAGACGCACCTCATATTTCATCATTGTGCGATTCGCCTGATGGCGATAGCTTCGCTTCACGCACATCCGAACTCGCCACCCTGGAAAAATGGATCGTCCAAGAAAAGTGCAACCTCGCAGCAATATCAGGACTCAGCGGCATCGGCAAAACCGCACTTTCCCTCCACCTCATCCAAAAAATTCAGCATAACTTTGAATACGTCATCTGGCGAAGTCTCCGCCACTCCCCACCCTTAGAAACAACCCTAAAAAATCTCCTAGGATTTCTCTTAAATAAACCCGAAATCGAACTCCCTACCAGCATTCCCGATCGACTTTCCCTGTTAATGGAATATCTGCGAAAAAACCGCTGTCTTATTATCCTTGACGACGTGCAAACCATTCTCAGCAGCGGACAACTAGCAGGAAATTACCGCCCCGAATGCGAAAATTACAGCATCCTATTCAGACAAATCGGAGAAACAACCCACAACAGTTGCTTAATCCTCAACAGTTGGGAACCACCCAGAGAAATTACCGCCTTAAAAGGTGAAAATTCACCAGTTCGCAGCTTACAACTCAAAGGCATAGGTGCAGCAGCAGCCGAAATTTGCCGACAAAAAAGTTTACTCAATCCCGAAACATGGGAAAACCTAATTAACACCTACCGAGGCAATCCATTGTGGTTGAAAATAGTCGCCACCACTATTCAAGAAATATTCCGAGGTAGGGTTGCAGAATTTTTGAAATATGATATGCTATTCTTAGGGGAAGAATTGGCAGCAACATTGCACCCGCAGATAAATCGTTTGTCAGAATTAGAAAAAAAACTAATCTGCCGCCTCAGCAGCGAAGCAAATTCAGTTTCAATAGAGCAATTGCTACAAGATGCCGATTTATCGCCCTCTGAGTTATTCAACGGGCTGCAATCTTTGGGGAGGCGATCGTTAGTTGAAATAGAAGAACAGGAGAATGAAACGCTATTCAGCGTTTGTTCTGTGGTGAGACAATATTTAATATCAAATCCCGTTAATTAGCCACAATATCTGTAGGGACACGGCAATGCCGTGTCCTGCAGCGATGATTTAATATGAAATATGAATACTCCTCAACCTTCATTAACTAAAACAGAATTAAGAAAATCGCTCCTCAACACCCGCAAATCCCTATCAGCACAAGAATGGAGACAAAAGAGCGATCGCCTCTGCAACCGCCTGCAAAACTCGCCCCTATTCACCCAAGCAAAAACAATCCTCGCCTACTTCAGTTGTCGCCAAGAACCAGATTTAAGTCCCCTATTTGTAACTCCCCGCAAATGGGGATTTCCCCGCTGTGTCGGCAAAGAGCTATCCTGGCACATCTGGCAGCCCGGAGATGCTTTACATACTGGAGCTTATGGCATACTCGAACCCCTGCCGGATGCTCCTAAAATAGATTACTCAGAAGTAGATTTAATGCTCGTACCCTCAGTAGGCTGCGATGTTGGCGGCTATCGCTTGGGCTACGGCGGTGGCTATTACGACAGAATGCTCAGTTTAGCTGAGTGGGAATCAAAAGTTACGATCGGCATTATCTTTGAATTTGCCTTGCTGGCCCAACTACCAGTTGACTCATGGGATCTACCGCTGCACGGAATTTGCACGGAAAGCGATTTGACAATCGTACAGCAAAAATCAAGAAGGTTGATCGAGCAATAAATTTTCCGAAATTATCCCTAGATCCATGTTTATATATATTCATTTAGGACTTGCACAAGTCTTTTTGAATCTAGAATCTAAAATCTAAAATCTAAAATAGTATGGCCCAGCGCTACGTTCGAGTCAAAACAACACAAGGACACATCCACTACGGTTTACTGCAACTGGGCCACAGCGTTCAAGTATTTGATGCACCGCCCTGGTTAAAAGGACAACCAACCGATTTGGAACTTTCACCAGATACTTACCAAATTCTCGCCCCGTGCTCTCCCTCAAAAATTGTAGCCGTAGGCAAAAATTATGTCGATCACGCCGCCGAGATGGGAACCCCAGTACCGGAAGAACCCCTGCTGTTTTTCAAGCCTCCGAGTGCCGTCATCCCAGCAGGTGCAGAGATTCGTTATCCGCAGCAGTCGGAAAGGGTAGACTACGAGGGAGAATTAGCCCTGGTAATTGGCGAACATTGTACCAACTGCACTCCCGAACAAGCACACAGCAAAATTTGGGGATATACGATCGCCAACGACGTAACAGCCAGAGATTTGCAAAAGCGGGACAACCAGTGGGCCAGGGCCAAAGGGTTCGATACTTTTTGTCCCTTGGGGCCTTGGATTGTCCGCGAACTGAGTCCTGCTGCACAATTGCAGACTTTTGTCAATGAGAGCGAGCGACCGGTACAGTCATCCCAGATCGATCGCATGGTATTTTCGCCAGACTTTCTCGTCTCCTACATCAGTCAAGTAATGACCCTAATTCCCGGTGATGTGATACTGACGGGAACGCCGCAAGGAGTAGGGCCGCTACAAATAGGCGATCGAGTCCGCATCGAAATTGAAGGCATCGGCAGTCTTGAAAATACAGTAGTTATTAGTAATGGCTAATTGGTAATTACCGCCAACAACTAACAACTAACAACTGCCAACTGCCAACTGACTAACGAACCTGCATATAAACAGCATCCGAAAGCGGAGGAATCTCTGCATAGCGTCCCAAAAGCGACTGCACGACTGCATAGACAAATGCAGCAAAAGCGCCCAAAAACACCATGTTATACAGAGTTTCCGCAATAAATGCGACTTGAACGCCGTTAGAAAAAATCGGCAAAACCAGACCACACAGCATCAAAACAATGTCTAAAAGAATCGCCTGCATCGCATTAAAACGAATGAAGTGACTGATGTTTTCGTTTCTAACTACTCCTAAATACAGAGCAAAGAAGATAATCAAGCTAGCAAAGGGCAAACTATAAATTTGCATCAATGGAGCTAGCGGTATCAACAACAGTTGCAGGACAGGAAACTGTGTAAACAGAAACCTGCCAAAGGCAAGCCCGTCAACCAACGGAAGCAAATAAGGCAAAGAAGCAAAAATCCGGTCTGGAACAGTTGTAGATCCGCGCCAAGTCATAATGAACTCTCCTGAGTCGATCAATTAACTATGAATTCCATTAAACTCAGGATAACGCAGCAGCAGGGTTTGTGTTCCGACTCGCCCGGAATTGGCTTTTTACTCAGCGGGGAGCAGCCTCAACTACCAATGGCAGGCTTTCTTATTTAATATTGGCAATGACGAAGCCCATTTGACACTCGTACCGATCGGGCAAATTTTCCGTAGGTTTAGCAACTGGATGTCCACAGCGAAGCTCTCCACCACTCCAGCGCGGTTGCCCAGTGCGATCTGCCAGCAAACAACTTTGGCAAACACACTGAGGGGCAAGCATCTGATTTTCCATTAAAATGACTAACATTTGATACCTCCGGCAGGTTTCACACCAGTAATTTCATTGTATGTCAGGAGTTGGGGACAAACCGCTTAACCTGAACACAACGTAATATTTATGTCAATGGTGCGAAATCCGTAGTACGGTATAAGATCCCCAATTCCCAATCCCAAAACTGTCAAGAGGTTGATTATTGTGACGGACACTAACTTAGAATTCCTTTCCAAAACCGATCCGCTAATTGCCGATTTAATCGGGCAAGAGCTCCAGCGGCAGCGAGACCACCTAGAACTCATCGCCAGCGAAAACTTTACCTCCGCAGCGGTAATGGCAGCTCAAGGCTCAGTGCTGACCAATAAATACGCCGAAGGACTGCCAGCGAAACGGTACTACGGCGGCTGCGAATTTATTGACGGCATCGAGCAAATCGCGATCGACCGCGCCAAACAGCTATTTGGAGCTGCTCACGCCAACGTCCAGCCCCACTCCGGCGCTCAAGCCAACTTTGCAGTATTTTTGAGCTTGCTGGAACCCGGAGACGGAATTATGGGCATGGATTTGTCCCACGGCGGCCACTTGACCCACGGTTCACCAGTCAACGTATCCGGCAAATGGTTCAAAGCTTTTCACTACGGCGTCAGCCAAGAAACAGAACAGCTCGACTACGACGAAATTTTGGCACTTGCCAAAGAAAACCGCCCGAAATTGCTCATTTGTGGCTATTCAGCATATTCACGAATTATCGACTTTGAGAAGTTTAGAGCGATCGCCGACGAAATCGGAGCCTACCTGCTCGCCGACATCGCGCACATCGCCGGGTTAGTCGCCACAGGGCATCACCCCAACCCCCTCCCCCACTGTCACGCAGTCACCACCACCACTCACAAAACCCTGCGGGGCCCCCGTGGTGGCTTGATTATGACCAATGACCCGGAATTAGGTAAAAAGTTTGACAAAGCAGTTTTCCCCGGTACTCAAGGTGGGCCCTTAGAACACGTCATTGCGGGCAAAGCAGTAGCTTTCGGCGAAGCATTAAAGCCTGAATTTAAAACTTATTCCGGTCAAGTAATTGAAAATGCACGGGCTTTAGCGGCACAGTTGCAGCAGCGGGGTTTAAAACTCGTTTCCGGCGGCACGGACAATCACTTAATGCTAGTTGATTTGCGATCAGCAAATATGACAGGCAAGCGAGCGGACCAATTAGTCAGCGGTGTGAATATTACTGCTAATAAAAATACCGTGCCTTTTGATCCGGCATCGCCCTTTGTAACCAGCGGTTTGAGACTCGGTTCGCCGGCGATGACCACGAGGGGAATGGGAACAGCAGAATTTACCGAGATTGGCAATATTATTGCCGATCGCCTGCTAAATCCAGATGATGAAAGCGTCGCAGCCGACTGCCTGCGTCGAGTAGCAGCACTGTGTGATCGCTTCCCCTTATATCCCCACTTGTACTTGAAAGTGCCGGCATTAGCTTAATTTTCCTGATCGGCAATGGGAAATTGGTAGTTGGAAGTGTACGGGTAAAAGGGTAAAAGAGCAGGAAAAGATTGAGAGTTGCCGGTAGCGATATTGACAAGCGGTTTTCACCAAAAATATCGATCGCCAATACGGTTTTTAGTACAGATATTTGTCGGGCGGGGCTGGTTTGACTAACGGTATTTGTCGGTTGCGAAAGATACCGATCAACTGGGCCCGCTCGCCAAATATAGACTTTTTGGCTCGCGAAAAAGTCTATATTTCAAATCGTTAATTCGAGAGTTATGAATGAACAACCTGACAATTCGCCCCAGGGCAACTGCCATTGCGGCAAATCTCCGACTCCCAAACCCCCAGTCGCTCTTCAAGATGTTTCCTTGTGATAAGCCATCTGAAATGTAGTAGACTCTGCCTGACAGACTAATTGCCCCGCACTATTTAAAATTGATTTCAGATGCCGTACCAGTATCTGTACCACATACTCGCTTTTCTGGTTTCTGCGATCATCGTCCTCTGGAGTACGCCAATAGTCAAAAAAATTGGTCTCAAAAGCGGGCGAGTCGATCGGCCAGGCGAGCGAAAAGTCCACAAGCGCCCGATGGTCCGTTTGGGAGGAGTTTCCATCTTTCTCGGCACTATCATTGCCCTCTTATTTGTCTGGCTCTCAGGAGGCTTCATCGATGCTAACGGACAAGTTCTCAATCCCAAAGACGAATACGAAATTTGGGGAGTCACCCTCGGCGGCATCGGATTCTTCCTCATCGGTTTAGCAGACGACCTATTTTCGCTCTCGGCCTTAAAACGCTTGCTCATGCAAATTGGCGTATCCAGCATCGTTTGGTACGCGGGCGTACAAATTGAGTTTCTCACAGTTCCCTCCTTGGGACTGACTAATATTGGCTGGCTGAGCTTGCCAATTACCGTGATTTGGCTCGTCGGCATGGCGAATGCCATCAACTGGATTGACGGTTTGGACGGTTTAGCTGCCGGAGTTTCAGGGATTGCAGCAGTTGTAATGCTGATTGTCAGTCTGGCGATGCACCAACCGGCGGCGGCCCTGATTGCAGCGGCTTTAGCTGGCGGGGCCTTGGGATTTCTGCGCTACAACTTCAATCCGGCTCAAATCTTTATGGGGGATGGCGGGGCTTATTTTATCGGGTTTACTCTTGCTGGAGTGGGAGTAATTGGGTTAGTTAAAACTACGGCTGTTACTTCTGTGTTGCTGCCCTATTTAATTTTAGCTGTACCGATTTTAGATATGTCGGCGGTGATTCTCGATCGACTTCGCAACGGCAAGTCACCGTTTATTGCTGATAAGCGCCACCTTCACCACCGACTTCTACAAGCCGGACTATCCCATCGATTTGCGGTTTTATTTATTTACTCGCTGACACTGTGGGTTGGAAGTTTAGCCCTAGCTTTTTCGGTTCCCAGTGGCGTAATTTACGCTATGGGTGCAACCAGTTTACTGGGATATGCTAGCTGGAAAGTTTGGAGACACGCTCGATAGTCAGTTGACAGTTGACAGTTGACAGTTGACAGTTGACAGTTGACAGTTGACAGTTGACAGTTGACAGTTGTCAGTTGACAGTTGTTAGTTGTTAGTAAGAATCACCAATCACCAATCACCAATAACTAATCACTAATGACCAATGCCCAATGCCCAATGCCCAATCCCCAATTCCCCAATCCCCAATCTAAAATCCAAAATCTAAAATCTAAAATCGAATAATGGTTGCTGAAATTATTTGTGTTGGCACTGAATTGCTGTTAGGCGATATTCTTAATAGCAATGCCCAGTTTTTAGCCAAAGAATTAGCGAGTCTGGGAATCCCTCACTACTATCAAACAGTGGTGGGGGACAATCCAGAACGCATCAAACAAGTGTTAGAAATTGCTGTCAGTCGATCGCAGCTTTTGCTCTTCACCGGAGGCCTGGGCCCCACACCAGACGATCTGACAGTCGAAACGATCGCCGATTTTTTTGGGGTTCCCCTCATCGAAAAGCCGGAAATTATTGCAGATATCGAATACAAATATGCTCAGCGGGGACGCACCATGAGTCCCAGCAATCGCAAACAAGCTTTAATTCCAGAAACTGCGGATATTCTGCCGAACCGCAGCGGTTCTGCACCGGGCATTATTTGGCAGCCGGTTTCTGACGTGACAGTAATGACATTTCCCGGCGTACCGGCGGAAATGCACTTAATGTGGCGAGAAACCGCCGTTCCTTACCTGAAAAATGGCGGCTGGTGTAGCGCCACTATTTACAGCCGCACATTAAAATTTTGGGGGATTGCTGAGTCGGCATTGGCGGAAAAAGTAGATAGTTTTCTCAATTTAACTAATCCTACTGTGGCTCCCTACGCCAATCACGGCGAAGTCAAACTGCGGATTTCGGCCCGCGCGGATTCGTCCGTGGCTGCGAAAAACTTGATTGAGCCGATCGAACAACAATTGCGACAAATTGCCGACTTAGACTGTTACGGTGCTGATAGCGATACCCTCGCTTCCACTGTCGGCCAATTGTTGCTTGATGCGGGGCAAACTCTTAGCGTGGCTGAATCCTGCACGGGAGGTGGATTGGGGGCGATGCTGACTGGTGTTCCCGGCAGTTCGAGCTACTTTTTAGGCGGGATTATTTCTTACGACAATCGGGTTAAGGAAGGATTATTAGGTGTTGATCCGCAAGATTTAGCCGAGTTTGGGGCTGTCAGCCACCAAGTAGCAAAACAAATGGCTGCGGGAGTTCGCGCCAGCCTCAATACCGATTGGGGATTGAGCATTACAGGCATCGCCGGGCCTGGAGGCGGCACAGATGCTAAACCTGTCGGACTGGTTTATGTCGGTTTAGCGGGCCCCGACGGCGACACAGAAAGTTTTGAATACCGTTTTGGCGATGCCAGAGGCCGCGATTGGATTCGGAATCTGAGTAGCTGTACGGCGCTCGATCGGCTCCGGCGTAAATTATTGTTGGCAAAAGCGTAGAAAAAATCCTACGATTGGTCAATTGTCAACAGTCAACCGTAAGCTTAAGCTTTATTTAAGACTCTATACTCTGATATAATTCGGCAATTTTCCTTTTGCCTCTTGATTATCTGTAAAGATTCGTTATGATAATAAGATAGGACTGATTGGCCAATATACTGAATCTCTCCATTGCTCAAAATAACCAGCAAGCGAGAAAGCAAGTTTGACCTTTGGTTTCAAAGTCGTGCTTGCTTATTTTTAGATATTTAGCCGTCGGTTTAGCAATCTAGACTATAAAAAAAGGAGCTATCCGTTCAATGGAAGACATTGAAAAGGTGCTGGAAGAAATTAAAGAATGGGTTCGCAAGCTGATAGAAGGACTGCTGAGTCCCGATCCTGAACCGGAACTTGAACCGATTCGTATTCCTGTCAACCAACCAAGGAATCGCAGGTAGTCGGGACTGAATTAGAAGATTGAGGTTTAAGGTTTGACGTTTGAGGTGGCAGGCTGGTTCTAAATCCCATGTCAAAACTCTCATAATTTTTGTTGCGCTGGAAATTTTAAAATTGTTAAATATCCTGGTACTTCACGGCCCGAATCTGAATCTATTGGGTCAGCGAGAACCTGGAGTTTATGGTTCTGCGACTTTAAATGATATCAACAAGTTGCTAGAACGAGAAGCGCAAGCCCTCCAGGTGCAAGTCTCAATTCAGCAGTCAAATCATGAAGGGGTATTGGTGGATGCAATTCACTCGATGTTAGGGCAGCACCAAGGCTTATTGATTAATGCTGGAGCTTATACTCATACGAGTGTGGCAATTAGAGACGCGATCGCCGCAGTGAATATCCCTGCGGTAGAAGTTCATCTGAGCAATATTTATCGACGGGAAGCTTTTCGGCATCACTCGTTTATCGCAGCGGTGGCGATCGGGCAAATCAGCGGTTTTGGCTCAGAAAGTTATCGGCTGGGGCTGCAAGCTCTAGTTAGTTACCTGATTAAAAATTAGAAATTTACCGATTGTAGCGATCGGATAAGGGCAGGTTTTAGATGGAAAACCAGCCCTTATATGTTTGGGTTGAATTCAAATTAATCACAAAAGTTACGCAAAGAAGGAAACCACGAATAATTCTAAATTACCAATTACCAATTACCAATTACTAACAACTTGAGTTAAATTCAAATGCGGCATTCCCTGTTGAGCAAGTTTCAAGGAACCATCCTAGGGGCAGTTTTAGGAGACTCTATAGGCCTGCAATACCAGAGGCAACTCGTGGGTATTCCCCCCCAAACAGAAGACTTGCAGCCGATTTTACAACTGACGAAACACCAACAATTGACCGTAAGTGGCGCAACATTAGCGTTGAATTCTGTCAACAGTAAAATCCCAACTCGCAGAGACTCATCCGCATCCGGGAGACTTGCGGTAGCGTGTGTTCAAAGTTTAATTCAGTGTAGGGGTTTAGATTTAAAGGATTGGCGCGATACTTGGGAAGCATTTGCCAAGTCGGAAATCTACCATCCCGGCAACAGTGAGTTTCAAACCCTGCTTAACCCTGGTGAAGCTGCTGTTGCTGCGCTGCCATCCGCGATGTTTTTTCACGAAAATAAAGCCAAGCTGCGAGAAAAAATCATGCTGGCGATAGAGGTTTGGCACAACGAAAACCAGCCAGAATGGGAAACAGCAATTTTAGCAGTAGCATATACGATCGCCCGATCTCTCAAAGAAAGACTTGACCCCGCGACAGCGATCCAGCAAACACTTGCCTACCTGAAAACAGATAATGCCTTAACAGAGCTGCTGCTGCAAGTGCAAATACTACTAGAAAAAGGAGCCGATTTAGAAACAGCCGCCACTCATCTGTGCAAAAGCGCCACAGCTTTGCGAGACAGACAGGGCGAAGGTGAAAAAAAAATACAAACCGAGTCAATTGTCAACCCTGGAAATTTCATTCCCATTGCCTTAGCTTTCTACTGCTTTTTGAACACCCCAGAAGACTTTCGCTTGTCAGTGGTGCGCGCTGCCCGCTGTGGCATAGCTGGACAAATAACCTGCGCTTTGACAGGAGCTTTGTCTGGAGCCTATAACGGCGTTGGTGCGATTCCTGTAGAATGGCGACAGGTATCTTCGGCTGAAGTTAATTCGCTGCAGCTAGCCGAGGGCCGAGAACCCTCGCTCTGGGGAACTGGAAGCGATGCAAAAATTGTAGAGTTAGCAAATAACCTGTTTGCTGTTTGGACCGGAGTTTACAAGCCCGATGCCGGACTCGATTCCGCAGCGCTAGCCCGCTCGGTGGCTGCACCTTATGTCATTAGACCTCGTAAAATATAAAGTTTGGAGCTTTTAACGGTAAGGGGAAACCAGAAATTAGCAATTAGCCATTAACAAGTCAAAAGCGAAAGTTGAAGGAGAGCCACAATTAAAGATTAAAAAGTGAAAAATTAAATGTGAAAAATTAAATGGGACGCGCTTGCCCCAACAAGCCAGGTTTAAACGAGAATATGGGGTTGGAAAACGAACAATCTACGGAGAAACAAGGTTTTTAGCCCTCGCGCGCGAGTTCCGTTCAATATGGACAAGGGAAGCAAATAAGCTGCTTGCGTTGTTGGCCACCGTTAGGAAAGTCAACTGATGGCGATAGTCAGGCAAAGTAGTCTGGGGGGTTGAATATTCAGCCAGGGTAGTTCGGATAAAATCAATCAAGATGCATAGTCAGAAATTCTGACAAAGCTGCTGGATAACAGTGATATATCTTCGACACAAATGAATACGCTCTCCTCATTGATGCGGCAGATTGAGCAGCTAGGGGCTGCGCGCTCACTGCGCCAACACATTGCTAAAGTGCAAAATGGCTACAGCAAAGCAGATACCGAGCGCGCTAGCGGGCCTCTCCTGAGCCGTTTGTCGCGCCAGAAATGGCTTCTTCCCGAGACTTTTACTACTAAATTTACAAGTAAAACCTCCAAATCAAGCCTCAAAAATCAAGCTCGTTCCCCTATGTTGGCGCTGGTAGCGGTAGTTTCCCTAAGCAGCGCTCTGGGCCACCGCTTCTACAACCAGCCGAAACTGGATGTGGGCACGAAAGCTCCTCAGACGATTAAGGCTCCTGCTACTGCTAGCGTCCCCGATTACAAAACTACTGAAGAACAGCGGAAAGCAGCGCGCACCGGGGCTGTAGCGATATTAATGCTGGATTCGGCGGTCGATCGACAAATTCATCAAGAATTGCAACAATTTTTGCAGCAGGGAAGCGAGCTACGGGAGGCGGTAGGCCCGTTTCCGTTTGCGAGTACCTCGGCGCTCTCACTTGCGGTTCAGGTTTACTTGCGGGGCTGTCCCGAGTGGGAGTGGCGCTCTATTTTGGCGCAAGCGGGTGACAAAAGGGCAACTTCCGAGCGATTGAGTTTGGATTCCCCGGCAATTGCTGGGGCAACAGATAACAAGTCTCAGCAAGATGCTATAGCTCAACTGCAAGCTTACAGCCGATCGGTCCGGGCGGCAGACTTTCAAAGCCTGACAGACAGTATTTCCTCTGCTCGCCAGCGCTATCTCAATGCTGTGGAGGCGCTGGAAAAACCTTCGGTTTTGGGGCTGCCACAGATTTACGATACTTCGCTGTTTGATTGGTCGGATGTAGCTTGGCAGAAAACCCAAACCGGTATGAGTCGGGCGGCAAAAAGGATGGTGGCTCAAGGTATCCCGCAGGGGTTGCCCAAAGAGATTTTGCAAGAAGCCGTGAAGCTGCAAGTGGCTGATGAAGTGCCGTTAGAGTCCCAAGCTTTGGCGGTGGAGGGTTTAACAGCGATTTTGCAGCCAAATCTGGTGAGAGATCGCGAGGAAACCAAACAGCTAGCTGAATTAGCGGCGCAAAAGGTGAAACCGGTGATGATCGCAGTAGATCAGGGCGAGATAATTGTTGCCCAAGGACAAGAGATCTCGCAGCAAGATTTCGTGTTGCTGGACTATTTTGGTTTAAGTCGGCGGGGGGTGAATTGGCTGGGGCTGACGGGTTTTGTTTGTTTAGTCGGGGGGGCAATTGCGATCGTACTGCTGGTGGAAAGGCACTACCGCTTGCGCCGCAGAGATCATTTGCTATTGCTGCTGCTGACTTTGAGCGCGCCGGTGCTAGTGAGTTTGGGGCTGCCTTGGACGAGTTTGCCGGCGATCGGGATTTTAGCGGGCGGCTTCTACGGTTCGGCAGTGGGAGTGACTGTGGTGGGGCTGCTATCGGCGCTGCTGCCCGTTGGCTTAAATGTGGACTTGATTCATTTGGTGGCTAGCGGGGCGGGGGGATTGCTGGGCGCTTTTATGGCCGGGCGGCTGCGATCGCGCGAGGAATTGGCTCTTTTGGGCTTGGCTCTTGGGTTGACTCAGGGCACGGTTTATCTGGTGGGGACTTTGATTGCCAGCGCCGCTGTCGGTGCGATTTGGTACGTTGTGCTCGGTACTGTGGGCGCGCAAAGTTTGGCCGGTTTGGCTTGGAGCGTTGTGGCGATCGGCATCAGCCCTTATTTGGAACACGTTTTTGACTTGATTACGCCGATCCGGCTGGCGGAACTTGCCAATCCCAACCGCCCGCTGTTGAAGAAGTTGGCTGCCGAGGCTCCGGGGACTTTTCAGCACACGCTGTTTGTCGCGAGTTTGGCGGAGGCTGCGGCCCGGGAACTCGGCTGCAATGTTGAGCTGGTCAGAGCTGGAACATTATACCATGATATTGGAAAAATGCACGATCCGCTCGGATTTTGTGAAAATCAAATGGGTGGGGGCAACAAACACGATGAAATTAATGACCCTTGGGGGAGCGCGGAGATTATTAAAAAGCACGTTACCGAAGGTTTGGTAATGGCGCGAAAGCATCGATTGCCGAAGGCAATTCAGGCGTTTATTCCCGAACACCAAGGTACAATGTTAATTGCTTACTTCTACCACCAAGCGCAGCAAATTGCTGCCAAAGAAATAGAAGATTTAAAGATTACTTTGCCAGATGCGGATAATTCAAAGTTAACAATCGCAAGTCGCCAAGTGAGGGAGGAGGATTTTCGCTACGATGGGCCGATTCCGCAGTCGCGGGAAACCGGGATTTTGATGCTGGCGGATTCTTGCGAGGCTGCTTTGCGATCGCTCAAGGATGCTACTCATGAAGAGGCTTTGAATATGGTTAATCGGATTTTGAGGGCTCGCTGGCAGGATAATCAGTTGATTGATTCGGATTTGACGCGGGAGGATATGTCTCTAATTGCGGAGATTTTTGTGCGAGTTTGGGAACAGTTCAATCACAAGCGGATTGCTTACCCCAGTGCAGTTTTTACTCCCAGGTAGGAGTGAATTTTTAGTTATGAAAAATCTGTTCGCATTTCAGTTGTGAATGAGATTTTATTGCGATTTGCCCCGCAAATAGCCATGCACTTCAGGATTGTTACTGACAATTACCACAGTTTGTTTGATTCCTCAAACTTCCGAAGAGTAGATATCTCTTTCGCCGGCTAGGTGCGATCGCAATTTTTGCCAGTCTGGGGCATCGATCGCATTTGCAAAAGCGATGATAATATCTACAACCCCAGCGCAGTGAACAATCCAGCGGATGTCCGGTAGTTCGTACATAGCAAATAAATTTTGTGAGTTGTATCGCAGAAGGAATAAATACTAATTTTGGACTTCCAATCCCCATGCCCCATGCCCCATGCCCCATGCCCCATGCCCCATGCCCCATGCCCTCATTCTATCCTTTGACTCCGGCAGCAGTTTCTGTTGGCACAATGTATTTTTGCAAGAGCAAAAATAGTCCTAAAACTGGAACAATAGAAATAATAGAACCCGCCGCAACTAAACGCCAATCTAAGGAAAATGTCCCGGCTAAATTAGCTACCCCTAAAGGTAAAGTGTAATATTCCGGCCTGTCTAAAACTAGCAGTGGCCACAGAAAGTCGCTCCAAGAACCGATAAATACGAAAATTCCTAGGGTGACTAAAGCTGGCTTAATTGCCGGAATCATGACGTGCCACCAAATGCCTAATTCGCTGCAGCCGTCGATGCGGGCGGCTTCTTCTAGTTCTTTGGGAACTGCTAGAAATGCTTGTCGTAATAAAAATATGCCGAAGGCTGAGGCTAGTCCGGGAAAGATTACGCCTAAATAACTATTTTTTAGTCCGAGTTGTACTGTCAATATGTATAGGGGAATCATGACTATTTGGAAGGGAATCATGATTGTGGAAACGATCGTGATTAAGATGGCTTCGCGGCCGCGAAATTTGAGTCGGGCTAAGGGGTAAGCGGCGAGGGCGCAAAAGAAAACGTTGATGCTAACTGTGAGGCCGGCAATTAGGGTGCTGTTGAACAGGTAGCGGCCGAAGGGGTTGGTTTGCCAAACTTTGATGAAGTTTTCGAGGGTTGGCTGTTGTGGCCACAGTTGCGGGGGAAATTGAAAGATGTTTTCGTTGGGGGATTTGAGGGAGGTACTGAGCAGCCACAGCAAGGGAAACAGCATCAAAAGTCCGATCGCGCTCATGATGCTGTACGTCCACAGGGTGCTCCACGGCGAGGGAGTGTTGTTTGGGGATTTTGGTTTTTTAGTTTTGAGATTGTTCATGGTTGGGATATGATAATAAGTCCTTGCTTCGTGAGAAGCCTTGTTGTCCATAAGGGGATTATTGCCATGAAACCGTTTATTTACGAAACTATGTACATTCTGCGCCCTGATTTGGGCGAAGAAATGACAGACCAGGCGATCGCTAAATATCAAACTATTTTGCGCGATCAAGGTGCTGAAAACATCGAAACTCAGCACCGCGGCAAGCGCCGTTTGGCTTACGAAATCGGCAAGCACCGGGACGGAGTATACGTTCAAATGAACTATACAGCTCCGGGCGCTGCAATTTTTACCCTGGAGCGCGCGATGCGTCTGAGCGAAGAAGTGATTCGCTATTTGACGATCAAGCAAGATGTGCCAGATGCACCGGAAGCTGAAGCGGAAGCTGAAGTCGCCGAGTAGCATTCGTGTCAACTTAACGTTTTATGTAGTAGCAGTCTACTGTTTGACGATTAGGGCCGCTTATTCCCCGGCACGCCTTTCTTAAGGGCTACGCTGTATACACAACTTGAAAAACTAACGTCAGAGCCTTTCGCTCCCCCTGGCATCCTCCTGAAAAAGAGGCTAGGGGGATATCTGGGATTGTGGGTACAGGATAGTTTCTGAAGGGCGGGACTTGATGTTAATTGAAATTATAGGTGAATGGGCGATTGTTTTTCTAGGGGAGGACGATCGCTATTTTTTTTGGCGAGGCTGCTGGGGCTTAATCTATTTTTATCAACAAAGAAAGCTCGCTTTTTGAGGATGGCGAGGGCGATTCACTTAGCCCAAATCTATTATCTAGTTGACTACAAAAAACTTGACTATGCTTGAGCATAGCTGCTTAATCATTGTAAATCTAATTGTGATTAGCTACTTATTAAATTTACTGTTAGCTAAGGCAAATTTGACTCTCTTGAGAGGCAAAATTCTGCATCTATAACTCTGAACCCAACTATAAAGTTATTTTTGCCCTTGGCAATTACGTAGCCGCCAAAATGTGGCTCTTAGAAGACGAATATTGTCAAATTTTGCCAACTGCTGCTTGGGGTTGGGCCTGAATCCACGAGCCAAAGCCCGATCGCACTTCCTGCAACCTCGATCGAGCTTCTCGCCCCATAGCCCAAATTGTAAAGTTTTGTGACAATTTGCATTTGGTAGCTTTAGATACAGAATTGTCTGTTATAGTGATAGAAGAGAAGAAAAAACAAGCCCAACATTAATCTAAAGAATACGGAGGAACCGCATATGTCTACTGAAAATCAAGCTCGCTCTCTGATGATGCGCCACCACCAACTGGTGAAGAACCGCCAGCAATCCATGCTCAACCGCACCGCCACCGAAGTCGGGATGGAAGATACGCACTACTGGGGTCACATTCAAGGCAAACCGCAGCCCAGCTTTCAAGCCAGTTACGATCGCAGCAACGCCACTATGAGCTAGGGCAAGCTCAATTTCGACAATTGTCTACGAAGTTATTACCTAGAATTTGGAGAAATCAGTTATGTCAACTCAAGAACAAGCCCGCAACCTGATGATGCGCCATCAACACGTCGTCAAAAACCGTCAGGAATCCATGTTGAGCCGTGTGGCTGCTGAAGTTGGTTTAGATGCTGGTTCTCCAGCGAGTATCGATCGCAAATAACTCCTTTTTTCAACGGCGAGATAGTTGAATAGAGTTTGTTGTTTGCCACCTAAAAATTAATAATGTCAATTACAAAACCGTCGCGACTTCTTCTTGAGTTCTAACTCTAGATTGGAAGCCGCGATTAGTTTTATGGGGAATTGGGAATTGGGAATTGGGAATTGGGAATGGGAAATTGGGTTCAAAACAATCTAAAATCTAAAATCTAAAATCTAAAATCGTTTGACTGAGCGCTCACGCCGAAGTCTAAAATCTAAAATCTAAAATCTAAAATCTAAAATGGTATAATCCCCTTTCAGCAGATTGAAGGCTACTAGGGAGGTCATGATGTCGGACTGGAAAGAAATTGACGGCGGAGTTACAGCACCCAGAGGGTATCGAGCCTCGGGAATTACAGCGGGCTTGAAGCCTTCAGGCTTGCCGGATTTAAGTTTAATTTTGTCAGAGGTAGACGCAATCGCCGCCGGAGTCTTCACAACCTCCACTGTCCGGGCCGCTTGTGTGGACTACTGCCGCCAGCGTTTGCAAGCTAAACCCAGCGCCAAAGCAATTTTGTGCAATGCGGGACAAGCGAATGCTGCTACTGGCGAACAAGGTTTGGCAGATGCCCTCGAAAGTGCCAAATTGTTGGGAGAAGCGCTGAATATTCCTCCAGAATCAATTCTTTTGGCCTCCACTGGCGTCATCGGACAGCGGATAAAAATGGAGCCGCTGAGGGCTGGAATTCCCCGATTAGTTGCTGAGGCATCGGAAACTGGTTCCGATGCGGCGGCTAAGGCTATTTGTACGACTGATTTAGTGCCGAAAACGATCGCCCTGGAAACCATGTTTGGCGATCGACCCGTCCGCATCGGCGGCATTTGCAAAGGTTCGGGAATGATTCACCCGAATATGGCAACAATGCTGGCATTTGTAACTTGCGATGCAGCAGTGTCATCGCATTTGTGGCAAGAAATGGTGAGTCGGGCGGCTAACAGAAGTTTCAATCAAATTACTGTTGACGGCGATACCAGTACCAACGATTCGCTAATTGCTTTGGCAAACGGTCAATCCCGCACACCGGCAATTACGGAAATGGGGGCAGATGCTGAAAAATTAGAGGCGATGCTGACAGAAGTTTGCGTGCATTTAGCAAAGGCGATCGCCCGTGACGGCGAAGGTGCAACTTGTTTGGTGGAAGTGCAAGTTAGTGGCGCCCTGGATGAAATTTCTGCGAGTAAAATTGCCAAAACAATTGTGGGTTCTTCTTTGGTGAAAGCTGCTATTTTCGGACGCGATCCGAATTGGGGCAGAATTGCGGCGGCGGCTGGGCGCGCTGGTGTCGCTTTCGATCAAGAGAATTTGCGGATTCAATTGGGGGATTTTTTGATGATGGAAAACGGGCAACCTAAAGAGTTCGATCGCGCTGCTGCAAGTAATTATATGAAAGCGGCTGCGGAGGGGGAATATTTGAAGGCTGATACGGTTGTAATTCAGGTTAGTGTCGGGAATGGCAGCGGTTTTGCGAAAGCTTGGGGATGCGATTTGAGTTACGACTACGTGAAGATTAATGCGGAGTATACGACTTAAAAAAGTTCACGAGGTTACAAGTCCGGGCGGTTAGAAACCGCGCCTACACAAACAAAACCAGATGACGGCGGGTTAAAGGCAAATTTCACACAATTTAAACTAAACTTCCCCCGGTGGGGGGAAATTAAAAAATATGAAACCTTTACTCACCGAGTTAATCTCAGCTTTTTTGCTCCTCCTTTTTAAATCGCGGAAGCCCTTACAAATATCAGCTTTTTATGATTTTAACAAAAGAGCGCTAAAAATCTTATTCAGACTAAATTTCAAGACTTTTTAAGGTTATTATTAATAAGTTTAAAAAAGTCTTGAAAACACGCCCTAGCCGAAACTATCGGAGACAAACACATAGCCACCACCATACCCGACAGCATTATCCACTAATATTAAGCCGTCGTTGGTCTGCGGATCGCCACTCTGAGCAAGTCCATAATTCACCACGCGCAACAACCGCTGCGGCGTAAACGATTCTAATTCCACAAAATTGCCTGCATCCAGCCATGCTAGTTCTTCGGCTGTTAAACTTTGCCTTACAGCGTCGGGTAATTGACGGGCTGTTTGTGCCATTGTTTGAGATTTCTGCACAAACATATCACGGGTTGCTAAGATTTGACGGGGAGAAATTCCCAAATCAAAAATCGTCACCGCTTGACTCGCAAACCACTCTGGACTGGTTCGCAGTTGATGTACTAAGCCAACTCCAGGAGGACTCGCATTGTGCAGTGCATATACTTTTAAATCGGTATTGCGCCGCAGCATTTCGATTACGGTGTTGAAGATGCTTTGGGGATAGCCACTAATACTAAGAATGGCGCAGTTGTTTTCAAAATGAACGTTGTTGGCAATGAGGAATTGAGCTATTTCGTCACTGTCACAGATAATTGCGCGATCGAAGCTGTAGGCGCTAACTTCCGGAGCGATGGTTGCGGGCAAAGCCTCTTGACGAGCAGCAGGGAGCAGTTTTTCTAATGCGCCGTTCACCCTTTGCCAGTCTCGCAGCCATTTATCGCTCTGCGCTGAATTAACAATAAATACTTCACTAATTTCGTGTAGGCGATTTTTTTGTGAAATGCCGAGCCAGTAGGAAAATAGCCCTAGCAAAGTCGCTGCTATGTACCTTGTCAAAGAAGCAGCTAGCAAGCTGATGGGAATGGCAGTCACTAGAATAATCAACCCTAAAGTTTGTAGATTTTTAGCATTATTTCTTCTGCCGCGAATACCTTGAGCAGGAGACTTGCTGTCATCGAAAAATAGCCATATCCAAATCAAATTGTAGAGAGCGAAGGGAATACTAAGTGCGAATTGTGATGAAAAAATAGGAAGACCGAAGCTACTGCCGATTCCTCCCAATACGAAGCTAAAAAAGAAGTAGAGAAAAATCCCACTGATTCCGGGCGTGCGAGATTTAAGCTTTTGATCAATAAAATACAAAAACTGTTTGTGCGTAAAAAACAACATATTTTGGCTGGAAATATTTTCGATCGCCTTTTTGAAAAACGGATCGGTGAATGCTAACTTTTTATCAGTGACGCTAGTCGGTTCAAAAACAAACGGATGGTTGCACCGCTTACAGCGACCTGAGTTGCTTGTACGATCGCTCAAAATGTTGTCGGTATTACACTGGACGCATTTCATTCCCATTTCGGTTACTCCTGATTGATTTAATGGATTTATATCGTTGGCGGTTGTTTTGGAATGATTTAACCGCAGAGGGCGCAGAGGACGCAGAGGAAGAGAAGAGAGATAATAAGTAGAAGGAAGAAGGAAGTTCGGCAACGGATTCGCTCCACGGATGTAACGGATGTAACGGATGTCAGTCCGATGGAAGTCGCAAGAAGGAAGAAACTATGCCCAATGCCCAATGCCCAATGCCCTATTAAAATATTTGCCCGTTTAACAAGATAGAATAGTCTTCTCGCTGTCGAATTAATCGATCGCCCTTAGCATCAATCAACACTTCAGCAGGGCGGGGGCGGTGCAGAAAATGTGACGACATCGCATAGCCGTAAGCGCCGCTATCCAAAATCGCGATCGCATCTCCAATTTTGAGTTTCGGTAGCCAACAGTTGCGCCCCAAATAATCCCGCGAATAAGTGGTGTTGCCACAAATATCCGTTTCGTGTCGCGATACATCGTCGGTTTCCCAAGTTGCGATCGCCCGATAGCCTCCGTGCACCGCAGGCACCGATAGATTTGATACAGTCGTATCCACACCGACAATTTGCCGATCTGCCAACCACTTCACCGACACAACTTTCGCAAGCAAAACGCCACAACCTGCGATCGCCGATCGTCCCGGTTCAATCACCAACTCGATCGGGCGAGATAGCGCACTCAATCGTTCAGTAATCGCCGCACCAAACTCCCGCCAGTCAAACACTGCACCGCCTCGATAGGGATAGCCAAAACCACCGCCAAAATCGAGGGTTCGCCAATCTGGCAACTGTTGGGCGATCGCAATTAGGCGATCGATCGCCTGCGTAAAAGCACTCGTGGCGTTCGTTCCCGTCCCCCGATAAAAATGCAGTCCAGTGATGCTAAACCCTTGCTGCTGCGCGATTTCGTTCGCTTTTTCAAATTCAGCGGGACGCACTCCGATTCGACTGTCTCCCGTCAATTCCGGTGAGTTGAGCCGCAGTCCGATTTCGGGACGGCGCGATCGCGGTTGACTCCTGAAATATTCGCAGAAATCCTGGAGTTGCGACAGACTATCGAAATTAAATCGATCAATCTTCCACTCAATCAATTGCTGAATATCCGCCCTGTTGAGGTTACTGCCGGTGTAGACAATATGATCGCCCGTAAAACCCGCTTTCAGCCCCAAAAAAACATCGCCCGGTGTATTCGCGTGCAGCCCCCAACCAGCTTGCTGAATCAGTTGCAACAGAGCAATATTGCCATTGGTGACAGTAGCAAAATGAAACTGAACGCGGGGATAGTCGATCGATCGCGTAATGTGCTCAAGGGTTTGATGGAGGATATCGGCCTGATACACATATAAGGGCGAACCATAAGTTGACAAAAGTCGCTTAGCCATTGCTTCCGAGAACGGCGGCGAATGTATTTTGGTTTCATTCTCTAGCAAAGATTCAATCATATAGAAGAAGTTCGGCAACGGATTTTGTAACGGATGTAACGGATGTTCGGCAACGAATTATTTAACGGATGTTCGGAACAGGGAAGATTGTAAAATTAACTGTCAACTGTCAACTGTCAACTGTCAACTGCCTTCGATATTTCCAAATGCGTTGCCCGATCGCCGGTGGCAACCAAAACACATGATCCAGCGATCGCTTAACCGGAATTTCGCCTAAAACCTCGGTTCGCCATGCCTGCCACATCAGCAGCAACCAGAGATTATTGCCAATATAGCGATCGCGCATGGCAACTCCGAGTTGTCCCGATAACATCGAGTCAGCCAAATAAGGTTGCCAGCAATTTTGCGATCGCAACAGATTCGGATTCAGTCGATCGCCGATCGCAGCCCAAAACTCGCGGTAATACCAAACCTTCAACGGCACACCCATCCCGCGCTTTTCCCGCCAGATAATTTCCGGCGGCAACCAGCGTTCGGCAGCTTTCTTGAGGATGTATTTTTCGCACGCACCTTGCAGTAGCAGCTCACCTGGCAGTTGAAACGTCCATGCTGTGAGGTCGGGGTCGCAGAAGGGCGATCGCACCCACAAACCGCAAGCAAACCCCAATGCCGTTGCCCTCGGCTGAATATTTTGGGCACCTTTGAGCATCAGCGAAGCGCGCCGTAGCCTCGCTAGCAGGGAAGGACAGGTTTCGAGATCGATCGCGTCTTGCAGGTAAACGCTCAAATCGTGAGACTGGATGCGATCGAGCATTTCTGGCGAAAAAATCTGTTTTTCATAACCATAAAATCGCTGAAACGTCCGCAAATACTGCTGTTCAAAGGTTTCTGTTCCGGCTGGATGTTCTGCACTGTAAACTCCGTTGGCAATCAAAGGTTTGTTCGTCCATCCAGCAAATAGCTGATCGCCATTCTCGCCATTGAATACAACTCGCACGTCTTGTGCCGCCGCCTGTTTGAGCAAAAACAGCGGGGCTGTTGTGCCATCTCCATAGGGTAAATCGAGGGCTTTGGCGGTTGGCCCGATCGCGCGCAACACTGCATCGCCCGTCGCCGCCACTCGGATCAGCGGAATCTGGAAAAAGTCCGCCACCTGTTGGGCGTAGGGCAGTTCGGAATAGGCTTCGACACCAAAATCGAGGGCATAGGCGCGCACTTGCAAGCCTGCTTTCACTAGCAGCGCCGTCACCAGGGAAGAATCGATGCCACCGGAGAGTAAAACGCCCACGGGTTCGTCGATCGGCAAATCGGCCACTTGTCGATCGATCGCCTGTTGCAAAAGCGCTTGCAATTGTGCGATCGCCTCATCCTCACGGCGCAGTAGTTGGGGTGCTTCTTGCCAAGCCGATGGCAGCGATTCCCTACGGGATAGCTTCGCCGCGCGTACTTTCGGCACATCGTTAACATCGGCGATTTCCCAAATCATCTCGCTTCCGGCTGCTACGGATGCAATTTGCTCGATCGGCGTTAACGGCG
The DNA here is from genome assembly GCF_036700365.1 of Microcoleus sp. w2-18bC1. NCBI lineage: Bacteria > Bacillati > Cyanobacteriota > Cyanophyceae > Oscillatoriales > Microcoleaceae > Microcoleus > Microcoleus sp. w2-18bC1. The sequence goes on along the minus strand of NZ_JAUBOS010000009.1, from coordinate 106,711 downwards.
TGGGCACGTAGGAAAAGCAAGCATAACTATGTAGGGCGATCGGGCTAATTTGAGGGGAAGCAATCAGCGGTAGCAGCAATTGCATCCGCGTCGAAAACCAAATCGTTTCTCCCAACTGCATCCAGTAAAGCGGCACTCGCCCAAACGGATCGCGCCCCAGCCGTAGCTGTTTCGCTTCTACCGCCGCCCAAGCATCTCCCGGTAAATAGGTTGGCCCAAATCGCCCGCAAGAATTCAGCGTCACTGTGTCAGCCGTGAGTACAGATGCAGAGGCGATCGCCCATTCTGATAATTTGCCCTGGCGAATGCAGTAATCTGGGACTAAACGGCTGAGTGTTTTTGTGCAATCGTCCAGTCCCCAATAGCCGATAAAATGTGAAGGTTTGTCGATCGCACCCATCTATTTCACCGTGAAAGGTTCACTGCTAATCACGCGCCCATCCAGGGACATCCGAACTTCCCATTTGCCGGGGGCTGCAGCCGATCCGAGATCGTAAAAGCAGTGGGTATTCCAAACCGCAGTATCGATCGTGCGAGTTTGATACCTGCCCTGATGAACAATGTCACCGCTGGGGTTAATCCAATCGCATTGCAGAGACAACTGATTGGCGATCGGAGCATTTTTCAACGTCACCTGGTAGTAGATGCGGGGACTAATTTGACGGTTGACTTGAATAAGGCTGTCACCGCCCTTTTGAGATAGGGCAATTCGATCTTCTCCTGCGACAACTTGAGCAGTTTGTTGCTGATTTTGCCCGAAAAGCACGCCTATCCCGATCGCAGAAATAACAACAACTGTCGAGGCGATCGCGATCCAACGGTTGCGTCGCTGCTGTTGTTCTAGGGCTTCGCGGCGGCGCATTTGGGCGATCGCATCTTCTAAAAGCTCATCAGGAAGATTCAACTCCCGTAAAATTTCTCTTACCTGATCGGGTTCCAATTCTAACTCGCGCTGCTGCGATAACTTGTCGATCTCAGCGATCACCTGTGCTAATTGAGTTTGAGTGAGTCGATGTTCCATAAAGTTCTTTCCAGTTAAAAGTTAGATATATAAATCACCCCTCTCTTCTCTTCCTCTGCGCCCTCTGCGCTCTCTGTGGTTAAATTATCCATATTATTCAATAAATAGCTCTCAAAGTCAATTCATAAAAATCATAACCTTGACCTCATAAAAATCATATTTATAGGACTTAGCATGGGTGCCCAGAAACCGGGGCTTTTTACAAAAACACTTCTTTGCAACCTGCATATTAGGTAAAAAACCAAGTTTCTTTGTCCGAGTGAATAAATCCTGACTTATATAAAATCCAGACTTGCAAATTCCTCAACTTTTTGAGACTCGATTAAAAAGGGCCATTTGGCTAAATCTAGTTTTTCCTGTTGGCGATTCAACCAAATTGCATTTAATCCCGCCTTTTTAGCACCACAATAATCTGCTTTGAAGCTGTCGCCGATATGCAAAACGTTTTCCGCAATGCAGTTGTGCTTTTGCAAAGCTGCGGTAAAAATTTGAGAGTCTGGTTTTGCTGCACCAACTTCGGTAGAAATTGTCACTGATGTGAAATATTCTGCTAAATTTAGTGCTTTTAATACTGCATAAATTCTGGAATCGAAATTCGATACTACTGCTAATTCAATTCCTTGTTGCTGCCACTTATTTAAGGCTGGAAATACGTCGGGATAGACGAACCAAGGTTCGGCGGTGGCAAAATGAGCGTATAGTTCGACAAAAAATTTGGGAAAGTCTGAAAACTCGTGGAAAATGCCTGCTATTTGGAATGCTTTTGCGGAAACTGTTTGCCACCACTCAAATTCTAATTGGGGAATTTTTGCCGCTTCTATCCCTGGAAATGCCATTGGACTTGCTGAGGCGAAGCTTTGGGAAAATGCTGCATTTAACTCTTCACTCTTAACTGTTACTCCAAACCTGTGGGCTATTTGTCCGTATACCTCGCCGACGCTACCGCGAACATCAAATAGTGTACCGGCGGCATCGAGAAAAATAATTTTGGTCATTTGAGAAGAAAAAGGGAAGAGGAAAGAGGACTTATCGCACATCCGGTTGCATCGGAATGATTTAACCACAGAGGACACAGAGAACACGGAGGAAAAGAAGAGAAGAGAAGAGAAAAGAGATTTGAATGATTCCTTCTTTCTTCTTCCTTTTTCTTTTTTCCTTCTAATTAGTTGTTTGCGGATTCACCACACCAGAATGATTGGCAATGTTGTCCCCAGGTTCAAATCTGCCTCCTAAATATTTGGCTAGGAATTCTTCGGCGATCGCATAAAAGTGCAGGCGATTTTCGGGGCGCGCAAATCCGTGTCCTTCGTCTGTATAAAGCACGTATTCTACAGGTTTGCCGGCTTGCTTCATGGCATTGACAATTTGCTCGCTTTCTGCTACTTTCACTCGCGGGTCGTTAGCACCTTGGGCGATTAGCAAAGGTTTCTGGATGCGATCGACAAAAGATAAGGGGGAGATCGATTTCAGAAACTCTGGTTCTGTTTCTAAATTGCCGACGCGGTGATACAGACTTGCTTTTCTCGGTTCCCAGTAAGGGGGAATCGTTTGCAGCAGTGTAATCAAATTGCTTGGCCCGACAATATCGACGGCGCAGGCAAAAACATCGGGACTAAAAGTCAATCCCGCTAAGGCGGCATAACCACCGTAAGAACCGCCCATAATCGCAATTTTATCTGGTTGGGAAATTCCTGTTTCTACCAGCCAATTAACCCCATCTAGCAAGTCGTCGTGCATCTTAGCGGCCCATTCGCGATTGCCGGCATTGAGAAAGGCTTTGCCGTAGCCGGTGGAACCGCGAAAATTGATTTGCAAAACGGCGTAACCTCGGTTTGCCAGCCATTGGGCTTGTGGGTTGTAACCCCAGGTATCGCGTGCCCAGGGGCCGCCGTGAACAAGCAAGACTGTCGGTACGGGTGTGGCGACACCAACCGGTTTTGTCAGGTAGCCGTGAATGGTTAAACCATCTCTTGCGGTGTAAGAAATGGGTTCCATTGATGATAGTGGTAGCCCTTCGAGTTTGGGTTGATTGCTGAACAGAAATGTGAAAGTTTTGGAAGTGCGATCGTACACATAGTAGTAAACTGGGCCGTCGTCTGTCCTGTAAGCGATTAGCCAAGTGGTATCGGCGAGGTTCCGGCTGGTAATGGAGAATTCGCCGGGGCGAAATTTGCCGAGTTCCTCAAAATCCTCTGCTATGCTTTGGTCTAAAATCTGCCACTCTTGCTTGTCTTTGTAGAACGAAACCGCCTGAATCTCTCGTTTGGTGGGGTGTACGACAATGTTGCCGACATCGTATTCTGGGTCAGAGGCGAGATCGGTTTCTTGTTTGGTTTCTAAGTCTAATGCGATTAAACGTTTGGCGTTAGCATCATGATTGCCGATGATGTAAAGAATTTTGCCGTTTTCTGAGAACATGACGGCACCGCCTTCGTCGTCGGGGCCCCAGCTTCGCAGGCTTTCCCAAGACTTGTCCGCAGTTTCCCGAAACACCAATTCTGAGCCGCCATCGGCAGTTGTGGCTGTGGCCGCCCGCACTTGGAATTGGGCGTCAGCAGCCCAACCGACGATGCTACCTGGGTTGTCGGTGTCGAGTTCAACGGCACCGTTTTGCAGGTTGATGCGGTAAACATCGTGTTTGCGCCGATCGCGGATGTTCATTCCCACTAATATTTCATTGGGGAAGTTGCGGTCAAGGGCAATCAGATGAGCTCGAACACCTTGAAATGGTGTCAAGTCGCGAACCAGATTTGACTGAATATTGACTGAGAATAAATGCCAGTTTTCATCACCATCAATATCTTGCTGATAAATGAGATCTTCGCCGCTGTACGTCCAGTAAAAGATGCGAATGCCTCGTTTTTTATCGGCTGTCAGTTGGCGATCGCCTGCTTGACCGACGGTACGCAATTGCACTTGCAAAACGTTGTGTTCATCGGGTGCAATGTAGGCGAGATACTTGCCGTCGGGTGAAAGTTGGGGGCGGTTTTTTTCAGGATTTCCGAACAGAATCTCCCGCTCTATCAACGGTGGAATTTCAGTTTTTGGCTGTTGAAATGTGGAATTTTGCATTTTTTCTCCTGCCTAATATTCTCTGAATCTACACTCCGATAGAAAAAACCAGGTTTTTACCAAATATGCGCGTAGTAGTGAAGTATTTTTGTGAAAAACCCGGTTTCGGAACCGCCCTCATAAGTCCTACAATCAATAATAAACCGTCAACTGTCAACAGTTAACAGTCTACAATCAACTAACTTTTAAGCAAATCCTGAATCGGTTTACTAATCCAATTGAAACCAACTTTTAGCTGATGGTCAAATGTTGGCATTCGATAGAGATAGGCTAGGCGGCGAGCAATGTGGGCTAGTTGTCCGTCGAGTTTAATTCCTAAACCGGCGAGGGTGGCGTTGTCATTTCCTAATGTCATCATTTCTCCTAGCGGCTGATAGCGGAAAGGAAGTAATGGGCGATCGGTGAGGGAGGCCCAAATGTTCCATGCGGTGTAGTCAGCTTGCTGGAAGGCTGTTTGGGCTGTTCCGGGGACTTTTTGATTAGTTGCATCGTGGCATTCAGCTAAGTCTCCCAAGGCAAATATATCTGGATGGTCGATAATTTGCATTTGCGAATTGACTATTAATTGACCGCGGCGGTTTTGTTTGAGGGGTAGCGATCGCACTGCTTGACTAACTTGAGTTCCTACTGTCCACAGAACTATGTCTACGGGAAGAACATCTAATTGTCCTTTGTAAAGTAAAGATATTGTGTCCGATCCGATCGCCTCTACTGCTGTTTCTAAGTCGATCCACACTTGCCGTTTTTCTAAAGCTTTGCTGGCGGCTTCGCGGTTAAACTCCGGCGATGTCCGCAGAATCATGTCGCTTTGCTCAACTAACCGGACGCGACCTTTGTCTCCGAGTCGATCGGCTAATTTACAAGCTAATTCTACTCCTGAATAACCGGCGCCGACGATCGCAACCCGAATTTTGTCGTTGTTGCTGGCTTCTAAAAACCGCAGTCTTTCTTCTAAGCGGTAGGCGTCGTCGAGAGTGCGAAATGAGTAAGCGTATTCAACGGCACCTTTGACCAGATCTAGGGGGGTTTCGCCGCCTAAAGCTAAAACCAGGCGATCGCACGGAATTTCTGGCCCGTCGTGCAACTGCACTCGCTTTTGCTCCACATCAATGCCGGAGACAGTACCTTGACAAAAGCGCACGCCTGTGGTTTCCAATAGTTCGGCAAATGGTGGAGCAATTTCCCAGGTTTGGAGTTCGCCGGTCACGAGTTCGTAGAGCAGGGGAACGAACAAAAATCGATCGCGGCGGTCAACTAGGACAATTTCTGGTTTTTGGGTTTTGGAGAAGGGTAACTGACTCAAGCGCAGGGCTGTGTAGAGTCCGCCGAAGCCTCCGCCGAGAATACAAATCCGGGGTTGTTGTTGAGTCATGGTGTTTTGTTTGAGGGGCTCACGGTAGCAAGGAAACTTATCTTATTCTAACGAGAGTGAGGGAGTGGGTAAGGGAGACTGGGAGACTGGGAGACTGGGAGACTGGGAGACTGGGAGACTGGGAAAATCTTCCCTCTTTCCTTTGAACATCAACATCCATCTGTTAAACCCGTTAAACTCACACCTAGAGCATCATTCTCAATAAGCTTTTTATGGGCGGACTCTTCGGCCCAACCCCTACTCCCCATAAGAAAATGCACTTGTTGTGGAACAGGCCCGAAAGGCCTGTTAAGCGAGAATGGTGATCGGGGCGTGAGTTAAATCCATTAAATCCGTTACACAATGCCTTTCCGAACTATTTTCTATATCTATAGCCTTGATTAGCTTTACCTATTACCCGCCCTCAAATTTTCTGAAGGTTCGCAGAACTAATTTTGTACTATATTAGTTTATATCGAATTATTTCGCACATTAAATTCACTTTTTATAGGGTCATCTACTCTACCACTTGCCCCCGCACTCACAAGTGAAAAAAAAACCATGCAAACTTCTTCCAATTCTTCTAAATTTAAGAACGGCGATCACAATAACGAAGACGGCTCATCTTTGTTAAAAAGCGAAGAACGATATAAAAATTTAGTAGCTAATATTCCCGGTGCTGTCTACCGCTGTACCTGCGAGTATACGGACGACGGGGAATTAACACGGACAATGGCGTTTTTGAGCGAGGCTGTTCAAGAAATATCAGGCTATCCCTCTTCTGATTTTATCAACGATCGCGTCCGTTCCTTGGCAAGCATTATCCATCCTCAAGACCGGAAAAAGGTGGATGCTACTGTGAAAAAAAGCGTAGCAACCAGAACTTCGTACATCCTTGAATACCGGATTGTCCGGGCGGACGGCGGAATTAGCTGGGTTTACGAAAAAGGCAAAGCTATTTGCTGCGAGGCGGAGGAGGATAGAGGAAAACAAGAAGGACAAGGGGAAATTGAGGGCTTTTTGTCGGCTGTGGTTTCGCCGGTATCCCAGATCGCAAATTCTCTGTATCGGGTTGTCTATCTCGACGGAGTGATTTTGGATATTAGTGAGCGAAAGCGCACTGAAGAAGACCTGCGAAACACTCAAGATTTTCTGAATGCGGTACTGCAAAATCTGCCAGTTAGCGTCTTTATTAAAGATGCTGTGGAACAAAGATTTATTTATTGGAATAAAGCTAGCGAAGAATTGTTTGGCTATTCGAGGGATGAAGTGCTGGGAAACAATGCTGCTGAATTGTTGGAGCCAGAGCAGGCTAATTACTTGCAAGCACAAGATTTAGAATTATTCGCAAGACACAAAGGCGTCGATTTGCCAGAAGAAATCATCCAACTTCCGCGCCGAGGAAAGCGAATTTTGCACACTAAAAAAGTTCCTTTGTTTGACGATTCTGGTGCGCCTAAGTATATTCTGGGTATTGCTCAAGATATTACGGAAAGCAAAAAAACAGAAACAGAATTGTCGCGCTTGGCTATTGTGGCTCAAAAAACGCAAAATGGTGTGATTATTACTGATGCTCAAGGCTGCATTGAATGGGTGAATGAAGGATTTACTCGGATTAGCGGTTACGTGCTGGCAGAAATGCAGGGAAAAAAACCGGGTGATGTGCTGCAAGGCCCTCAAACAGACCCCCTAACTATTGCTCAACTGCGATCGGCTTTGGCAACGGGACAGTTGTTTAATCAGGAAATTTACAATTACAGCAAGGATGGAAAGGGTTATTGGGTGGCGCTTTCCATCGCTCCAATTTTTCAAGAAAATGGGGAACTCGAAGGTTTTATTGCGGTGCAAACTGATATTACCGATCGCAAGCAAGCAGAGGCAACAGTCAGGGAAAGCGAGAGTTATTACCGCTGCATTGTCGAGACGGCTTCGGAGGGTGTTTGGATGTTTGACAGCGAAAGTATCACGACTTTTGCTAACTCTCGGATGGCCGAAATGCTGGGGTATACTGTGGAGGAAATGCTGGGGCGATCGCTATTTGAGTTTATTGACGGAGAATCCAGGGAAATAGCAGAAACTTATGTCAAGCGCAGGCGAGAAGGCATTCGCGAACGCCACGATTTTAAGTTTACTCGAAAAGACGGATCTCACTTGTGGGCGATCGTGTCGGCGACACCGATGTTCGACGCTGAGGGCAAATTTTCAGGCGTGTTGCGGATGATTACCGATATTAGCGATCGCAAACAAGCAGAAGCCGAATTGCGCCAAACTCTCAAAGAGTTGGAATTTGAAAAATTTGCTTTGGATCAATCGGCAATTGTCTCGAATACCGACGAATTCGGAGCCATTACCTATGTCAACGATCAATTTTGCGAACAATTTAAATATTCCCGAGAAGAACTGATCGGCAAAACCCACAGACTTGTCAATTCTGGCTATCATTCAGCCGACTTTTTCAAGCAGCTTTGGTCAACCATCCGCCAGGGAAAAGTTTGGCGAGGAGAAATGAAAAATCAAGCTAAAGACGGTACATTATTTTGGTTGGATACTACGATTGTACCTTTCTTAAATACGAACGGCGAACCCCATCAATATGTAGCAATTCGTAAAGATATTACCGATCGCAAACACGCAGAAGAAGCAGTGCAGCTTTCCGAAAGTCAATTGAGGACTAAAAATCAAGAATTGGCAAAAGCCCTGCGGGACGTGCATAAAACTCAAAGCATGATGGTTCAGAATGAAAAAATGGTAAGTTTGGGGCAATTAGTCGCTGGCGTTGCTCACGAAATCAACAATCCAGTTAGCTTTATTTATGGCAACGTCATGCACGCTGACGATTACTTTAAAGACTTGCTAAAAATGCTGCAACTTTACCAGCAGGAATACCCACACCCAACACCGGCAATTAAACAAGAAATAAATGATATCGATTTGAATTTCCTGCTCAGAGATTTGCCGAAGCTATTAAATTCGATGAAAATGGGAGCCGAGCGAATTCGCCAAATTGTGCTGTCACTGAAGAATTTTTCGCGATTAGATGAATCCGAACAAAAACAGGTGGATATTCACGAAGGGATTGAAAGCACTTTGTTGATTTTGCAGCACAGGTTGAAAGAAACGGCAGGGCGTCCTAAAATTGTGCTGCTCAAAGAGTTCGGCAATTTGCCCCGCGTACAGTGTTATGCAGGACAGTTGAATCAGGTTTTCATGAATATTATTGGCAATGCAATTGATGCTTTGGAAGAGGCCATGGAGACTGGACAGTGGGCAGAGGGACAACTGGCGCCTATTCCTTATTGTCCTTCGCCGACGCTGCGGATTTGTACGGATGTAAAATATGAACAGGATGCTTTGATGCAAGCAGATTCTGCTGTTTCTGATGATTCAATGCGGCATCCTTCTCATATTGTGATTCGGATTGCTGACAACGGGCCGGGGATTCCGATAGATGTTCACAAAAGGCTGTTCGATCCGTTTTTTACTACGAAAGAACCTGGTAAAGGTACTGGTTTAGGGCTGTCTATCAGCTATCAAATTGTGGTGGAAAAACACGGCGGGCTGCTTAAGTGCGATTCTGCACCGGGTCAAGGGACGGAATTTGCGATCGAGATTCCTGTAGTCAGTAGTCAGTAGTCAGTAGTCATTAGTCAGTAGTCATTAGTCATTAGTCAACAGTCAACAGTCAACAGTCAACAGTCAACTAATGAAATATAACGTAATTTATGACGGCAATTGCAATCTCTGCGTTACCTTGGTACAGTTACTAGAAACCTTAGACCAAGGCCAGAATTTTGAGTATATTCCCATGCAAGATTTAGAGCAATTAAATCGCTTTGGGATTACGTCTGGAGACTGCGAAATGGGGATGATTTTGATAGATGGCAACACCCCAGAACGTCGCTGGCAAGGCAGCAATGCGGCGGAGGAAATCGGACGGATATTGCCTGCTGGCGAGGTGTTTGTGGCTGCTTATCGGGCAATGCCGGGGATGAAGTGGATGGGCGATCGCGTGTACGAACAAGTCCGCGATAACCGCTATACTTTGTTTGGCAAGCGATCGACTACTTACAAATCTGTTTATCCGGTTGGCTGTAGGTCGATCGACAATTGCGATAATAGCAAGGACTAAAGTCCTTAGTACAAACAGGTTCGCAGTGAAAACTGAACTCCTCAAAAAGATTAATTAAACAAATCGAATATCTGCTGGCAAAAGTCTTTGAGTTTTTGGGCCGACTCCACCGCAGGTTCGGTTGGGCCGAGAAAATTCCAATTCTCCACAGTAGAAAAGTGCCACTGTTGACCGCTATGATCGTAACCGGCTGCCTCAACTCCGATCGCCCGCCGATATCCTTCCACCGGATCTTGGTAAAATCGGATTTGAATCAAAATGCTGCGGCTTTGCAGCAAGCGGCTTCTACCGGGAAAATGGAAGCCAATGTCGATCGAATCTGGATCTACAAGTTCTCTGGTATCCTGGTCATTCATCCAAGGTTTCAAATCGACTTTTGCATCCGGGAATCCGGACTTGAATAAATTAACAACCGCAGCAATTTTGCTGGCAACTTCTATATTTTTGGCTTGTTCGGCAGCGTTCACTCGAAAAACTCCTATCAAATATAGTTATTACATTTAGCTAATAATGTAACTGCATACTGCCGAATGTAGACTGTGAACAGCGGACTTTTTCAGAAATAATTAGGCATTGACAAATTTTCATATATGTGTTGTGCTGTTTTTATCCGAGTCTCGCTCCCCCTAAATCCCCCTTAAAAAGGGGACTTTGAGCAGGCTCTTGTCCCACCCTTATTAAAGGAGGTTAGGGGGGATCTGCGGGTTTTAAAACACGCCATAGTTCCATAATTTTAATTCAGGGGAAGGGCGATCGCAAATTCCGAACCTTCTCCCAGCACCGATTCGCAAGTTAGTTTACCGCCGTGGGTTTCTTCCACAATTTGCCTGCTGATAGACAACCCCAAACCCGTACCTTTTCCTACTCCTTTGGTAGTAAATAAATGGTCAAATATTTTCGACTTGAGCTCCGATGACATCCCTTGACCGTTATCTTTGATTTTAATCACCACGCTGTTGCTATCCTCCGAGACTTGAGTGATAATGGCGATCGTATTCGGTAAAGCTTCAATTTCAGCGTAAGTGCGACCTTCATTGAATTCGTCAAAACACTCGATCGCATTTGCCAGCAAATTCATAAATACCTGATTCAGTTGCCCAAAATAACATTTAACTGGCGGGATATCTCCGTATTCTTTGATAATTTTAATCGCGGGGCGAGTATCTTTAGCTTTCAGACGATACTGTAAAATCATCAAAGTGCTATCGATGCCCTCATGAATATTTGCTGACACTTTATTCGCACTGTCAGCGCGGGAAAAAGTTCGCAAAGACTTGCTAATATTGCGGATTCGCTCTGTACCTGATTTCATAGATAAAAGCATTTTCGGCAAATCTTCAATCAAATATTCTAAATCAATCTCCGATGCTTTATCCTGTAATTCATCTCCAGGATTAGGAAATTTTTCTTGGTAAAGTTGTAAGCAATCAATCAAATCTAAGCTCGCCTCAGCAGCAGCATCAAGATTGCCCGCAATAAAACCAAGCGGATTGTTAATTTCGTGAGCCACCCCTGCAATCAAGTTGCCGAGAGCCGACATTTTTTCGCTTTGAATCAGTTGCAGTTGCGTTTGTTGCAATTCATTGAAAGATTTTTCTAACTGTTGAGATTTTTCTTTCTCGCGCGCGTACAAACCAGCATTTGCTACAGCAATAGCAACTTGAGAAATTAACACTTTGAATACTTCTACTCTCTCTGCTGTAAAAGCTCCTACTGTCAAAGCATTTTCTAAATAAATTATTCCGCGCCCCTGAGATTGATAAATAATCGGCAAACAGAGAATTGATTTGGGTTGATATTTCTGAATGTAGGTATCTACATTAAAAGGTTCGGCGACAGTCGCATTGTCTAAAACTAGATGCTTTTGGCTGCGCTGTACGTAATTAATCACAGACAGGGGTACATCTTCACTATTTTCTAGGGGAATAGAGGGTAAAAGTGTGACGGTATCCTCCGCATGAGTGCCAGTAGCTTCTATGCAGAGGATATCGTTTTTCAGCAGCAGTAGCACTACTTTTTGAGCCGCCGCATTTTCTAAAATAATTTTGATTAATTTGGTCAACAATTTTTCTAGAACAATTTCACCGTTAATGGCTTCCGCCGACTTAATAAAAGTAGCTAAGTCTAATAAATCGCCTAAACTACTACTGGTAGTATTTCCCGTGGCAGTGCGGGTGACATCGAGAGTTGGGGTTGGAAGTGTGCGCGTCTGTGCTGCTAAGAAAGGATGTGTTGATTCTAAATGTTTAACTTTAGCTATGGCTCCCCAATGGATATATCCATAATAGGCTTTAGTCAGGTATGCTTGCGAAACTATCTCTTTACCCAAAGCTTGATAAAAATCTCCTGCTAATTCATACGCTAATGCTTCCTCTTGAATGTAACCGTTTTTGGCTGCTCCCTCAATTGCGCGATCGTACAATTCCATTGCTTGGGTATTTTGCCCCAACACTCGCGCTGTTTCCGCTGCTACTAAGTCGTATTTGTGTTGATAATTCATCGGAGCATTAACTGCCCATTTTTTCATCTTCTTTTGGTTTTGCAGCACTTTTTCCAAATATTGCTTTTGTTCCCTTTTGCCAGTTGCTGGATACAAAGCTATGATACTGAGAGAGGAGTAAAAATTATTCAGAGCAACCACATCAAATCCGGCTACAGACTCCTCATGTTTCTCAAATAATCTTGAATTTTCTAATGCTTGCGCGTAGTTTCTGAAGAGAAAATTAAGCTGAGTTTTGGCATTATAAACCAACCCAACTAAAAAAAAGTTTTTACATTCTATTAAAATGGGGAGCGTTTTAACTTCATTGAATCTCTCACCGACTAAATGACATGGTTCGACAGTTTGACCGCGCAAATTGAGGCCTGTCTGCCTAGCTATACTTATATACTGTACAGCCATTTCAAGTTGAGATTGCTGCATTAGTTTCATATATTTACCAGTCTCCTGATCCACCAAATCAAGAGGCTCTCCTATCGACAGTTTGTTTAAGCAATATGCACCTATAGCATAACCAGCAAATTCCAACTCTCCAGTTTCCATCCCAGTTTTAAAACCTTCTTTGAGATCGCCTAATCCTGACTTGAGAGCAGCTTTCCAGTGGTGAATAAAAGAACCAAATGTTGCATAAACTCTACTTTTGATTGAACGGGAAGGAAATTTGTCTAACAGCCTAATTGCCAGTTGACCGAATTGGTATGCCAAACTAATGTTCCCTAGCTTGCACATAACTACGCCATAATAAACGTAGGCAATACTTGCATAAGGCGAATTACCGTATTTAATACACAGCTTGACCATCCTAAATGCCAGCAGCGGTATCAGTGGAGGTTTTGCCTGAATAGCACTGCTGAGAATCCCTGATAAAATCCGCATGGCTGCTTTTTTTTCGGGATCAATCATTTCTGGCAAGTTAGCTAAATCCTCAATTCGTTTCAATCCCAAGCTCAGTTTTGTATTACTCAGTCCCGCCATAATATGTAGCGCGTGGGGATTTTGAGGAAAAGAAATGCCTAACAGTTTCAGCACTTCTAGTCCTGTATTGAGTGCTTCTATCACTCTATTTTGAGCGTTATAAGACTGGATTTGAAGTTCGTAAACATTCACTTTTTCCAGTAAGTTTTTAGAGTTTTGAAGTACAATGTCAACCATCTTTTTTGAAGCTTCATAATTAATATTTAAATATTCAGCTTCGGCTGTTGACTCGTAAATTGCTAACGTTAATTCATAGTGACTTTGCCAAGAATCCGCAGGCAATAATTCCATGGCAACCCGCAAATACCTAACAGCAGCTTCATAGGCAGCAGCCGCTTTGGCCTTGTGTCCAGCAGTTAAATTTAATTGTGCCAACTGAGTTTTTTCTGACTGTTGGCTAATCGTTTCAATTCCGACATTCAATTGATTGACGATATCAAAGATGTTTTCCTCTAGCTTGTCGGAGGGAGTATTCTGTAACAGTAATTGACCGATTTTTAAATGGGTGGATTGCTTTTGGTCTTGGGGAATTAGCGAATAAGCCGCTTGCTGAACGCGATCGTGCAAAAATCTATAACTAACCCGCGAAGTGTCTAACTTAAGATTGATTGATTCGGCTCGATCGAAAACTAAAGGAATGCGATAAGCATCGCTCAATGGCAGAATTAACCCGGCTTGCAAAGCTGAATAAAGTTCAGTTGCTGTCGTATTAGCTGACTTTTTGCTAACAAGTGACAGCACATCTAGAGCAAATTTATCTCCCACGCAAGCTGCTAGCTTCAAAACTTCTTGCGTGGCTGCGGGCAGCTTTTCAATGCGAGAAGCTACCAGTTCTACCACACTTTTATCTGTGATTCCAATGGCTTGGATTTCATCGATACTCCAATACCAACCACTTTGATTTTCTTCATTTGTAAGGTGATTAAATTTAAATTTCAAAAGAGAGTCTTGATAAAGTGCTTGGAGTAATTGAGTCAAGAAAAAAGGATTTCCGCACGTTTTATTCCAGATTAAATCCGCGAAATTGGTTACTTTTTTTGTGCAAGTGTTCAGTGTTTCAGTGACTAATTCTGTCACCTTTGCTAAATCCAGAGGTTGCAACACGATATTGTTGACTCTTGTACCAGTTTTTTCAATTTCTTCTACAGTCTGAATCAAGGGGTGGGTCGGACTAACTTCATTGTCTCGATAGGCACCGATTAGCAACAAATATTCCTGGTCAGGGTCAGTTATCAGTATTTGCATCAACTTTAATGTTGCTGAATCTGCCCACTGCAAATCGTCTAAAAAGATAACTAGGGGGTGTTCTTTTTGGGCGAAAACGCGAATAAATTCTTTGAATACTCGATTGAATCGATTTTGGGATTCTACAGGGGCTAGTTCTGGGACTTCTGGCTGTTTGCCGATGATTAATTCAACTTTTGGAATTACGTCGGCAATTACTTGACCGTCTGTTCCCACTGCTGTTAAAATTTTAGTGCGCCATATTTCTAATGAAAGTGCACTTTCTGTTAGCAATTGCCGCAGCAATGAGTTAAATGCTTGGATTAATGAGGCATAAGGAATGTTGCGTTTTAACTGGTCAAATTTGCCGCTGATGAAGTAACCTTTTGACCTGGTAATAGGTTTACTGATTTCGTTGACTACGGCTGATTTACCGATGCCTGAGTAGCCTGATACTAGCATTAATTCGCTGCTTCCTGATGGGGGCAATTTTTGTTCAAAGCTAGCTATTTTTTCTTCTGACAAATTGTTAGCCAAGCCCCCTCTTACACGTTCAAACGCTGCTAGCAATTCATTAACCTGATTTTCCCTACCGTACAATTTTTGGGGTATCAACAACTGGCTGAGAATATCTAAGCGTCCGGGGATGAAGTCGGCAATTTGTCCGTTGATTTCTAACTGATGCAAAGAAATTTCTAAGTCGGCTAACAATCCGGACGCACTTTGATATCTATCTTCGGCATTCTTGGCTATCAATTTCATCACTATCTCTGAGATAGCGACAGGTATTTCTGAATTGATTTGATGGGGATATATTGGTTGAACGGCGATGTGGCTATAAACTATTTCTAAGGGGTCGTTGCTGCAGAAAGGCAATTTTCCTGTCAGCATTTCATATAATGTGATCCCAAGGGAATAAAAGTCTGTGCGGTAGTCGAGGGTGCGGTTCATTCTCCCGGTTTGTTCGGGTGACATATAGGCTAATGTGCCTTCGACTGAGTTGGGATTGTTAAATTGGGGATTTTCTTTGTTGAGTTTTGTAGCAATGCCGAAGTCGGTGAGTTTTACTTGTGTTGTTTGCGAGTTAATTATGATGTTGCTGGGTTTAATGTCTTTGTGAATAATGTGCTGTAAATGCAGGTATTGTAAGGCTTTGACTATTTGGATGGCGATGTTTAAATTTGCTTGCACGCTCAAGGTTTCTCTTTCCAGCAGTTGGGCGAGGGATTCGCCGCCAAAGTCTTCTAAAACGATTCCTAATCGGTGGTCAAATGTTTCGATACTGATGGCTTTGACGATTTGTTCGCTGTCTAAATTTTGGCGGATTTGATATTCGTGTTTGAGCCTGGTAATGGCTTCGAGGGTGGGATATTCGGCTTTGAGGACTTTGAGAATTGCTGGGGGCGCGTCTGCCGGTGTTTGTCCGCGATAGATTATTGTTTCGACGCCTTCGTGCAGAGTAGAATTTATTTGGTATTTGGATAAGGTTAACATCACTTAAGTTATAAATTACAGGAGCTAATTCTCATCAGCTTAACACTACTTAATCTTAATCTTGTGTGATTCCGATCGTGTATTGGGCGATTCCCAATCACACGGAATATACACTAAGTGAAAATGTGGGCTTGGTCGTTGGTGTCAACAAGCATCTTAAATGTAATCTCGGTCTTGTGTGTGAGTCCCGAATGCTTTCGCTGCAGCGTTGTTCATGGGGATAGGAGCGATCGCACTCTGCGTCAAACAGCAGGAGATGGGAGCGATCGCACTGGGCCTAAAACAGGCAATTCAACGGGTTCTCAATCGCTGACTACTGTAACTTCACAGATAGTAGCAATAGATTCCGGTTCAGGTAAAATACGCACGCGGGCGAATTTTAAACCGCTGACTCCTTGCAGTGATTCTACCATGCCGGTCTGAACTTTTGGCTCTACCCAACCTTCGCGAGACAAGTAGCGCAAGTATTGTTGGTACTCTTCCCATTCGTCTTCGGTTGAATAAACTACCGTTAACATTCCTGGCTGGGTAATTCGCTCTTGTGCGTCTTTGTCAACGGCTTTTTCGATCCGCTTTTTGACGAGTTCATAGCGGATGTCGCGAGTGCCTTTGACATCAAACATTTTTTCAGTGTTTTCGTTGTGAAAAATGTCGATCGTCGTATTCTGCACTAATACTAAATGTGCGAGTTCCATGTTAATTTGAGACTCGGCTTGCAGGCGAAAAACTGTGCGGCCGCAGTCGCAAATTGCTCGCAGTTGTTCGTACCGCAAACTGTGTAGGTGAAACTGGCTGAATGTGGGGTCGATCGATTTTCCTGCATAAATCATGTGATCGATGCCGTCGGTGCATTCGATGTCGCAGTAGTGGGGCAAAATTTGCTGCATTTTTTCTTGCCAGCGGGCCCAGGTTTCTTGGAGTTTGGTGCTGATTAGGTTCAACATTTGGTCGTAGCGGTTGCGATCGCTATAAACGCAGTTGTGTTCGTTTTCACAGGCTGCTTGGTAAGCTTCAACTGCTGCCTGAACCTTGGGCCCGCACTGCACAAAATAGTCAAAATATACTTCTAAATGCTCGTTTAAATACTCGGCGGCTCGCACCTCCATATCGACTGTTACTTTTTGTTTTAAATGCTCGATGTAGTCGAGCAAGTCGAGCCGCAATTGCGCGCCGAGGTGGGTAGTTTGTGTTTGGCAAACGGCATCAGCTATGGCTAAACCTAAGCGGAATTGCTCGAGCAAATCAGTTTGAATGGCTCGGTTTCTTTCGTCGCTAGAACCGCGAATGTCCGAAATTCCGTACAGTGGATGAACGTCAGCAAATACGATTGTTTCTGGAGGTAGTCCCCAACTTCGCCTTTCTGCTTCTTGGGCGAACCGCCACTCGACTGCGGGGTGGATGTTGTGAATGTGGGTAAACCGCTCCTGGATGGCTTGCCGCAGGGCTGCAATGAAGGCGGGAATGAGTTCTTGGGCGTGTTGAGCGTCAATGCCGTTGAAGTGGTTTGGCCGATCGCACAACAGCCCCACAACACCCAAAATCCGCACCCCGCACCCCTCACGGGTGACGGATTTGACTACCAGGGGCACCAGCAGCATCGATCGAGTTCCCATTCTCCGCAAAGTTCGATCGCACTCGGTTTCGCACTCCCTACGCAAGTCTGGCACGTTCCAAACTTGATTTGCTGCTGTGGCCTTCAAAAAGTGAGAAGCTTCTAGGGAGTGCATTGAATAAAGAATCGGCTGCAAATGTTGGCCGTCTTTTGCAACTAATAGCTGTACTTGTTCGCCGTCGGGGCGCAGCAGCAAAGTGCCGTCAGCATTGAAGAGCGATCGCAAACACCGATCAATTTTCTCAAATTTGTCTGGCCGCAGCATCGAATCTTGATCGATTAATAACTGAGTCAGCCGCCGAATTTGCTCCTGCACGGTGACATCAAAACCTTCTAGCAGCAGCAAGCCTTCTACGCGATAATTATCCAACTGCAATCGAGCGGCTAAATTCTCCAGTTGATTCGGCTGCATCAGCCAAGCTTCCCGTTCCGCAACAGGCATTAATCTTAAAGAAATATCCGCAAATTCATCTATTTTTGAGTTAATTCGAGTAATTTTTAACTGTTCCGAACCCAGCCAAAATTCTATAAATCTGGATTCTCGATGTTTGGGGTTTTTTACACTCGCCGTGACAGGTTCGTCTAGCACCCGTAAACCGTCGGTGTCAATTTGATAATATTGCTTAAATACCCAGTGCAAAAGGTGGCGACGGTACAATTGTTCTGCTGTTTTGCCCCCCCAATCCTCGAACAGTTCCAGCAGAGTGAGGTGGGTGTCTGCAAACCAACCGTTGGTAGATTGAGTTCCCAAAGACATTTCCTCCCAACCCGCCAAGCGACACAATGCCGCGTTAGCATAACGCAGGGCAAAAGTTCCCGGTTCCACTACTGCGATTAAAACGCGGCGGTCGCCAAGAAATTGAAACAATCGCTGTAAATCTTGTTTCCACGTTTTCAAGGGTTCAATTTCTGAAGATTGACTGGGTACTTTGCCCGCCAAAGCTTCCAGTAGCTGTTCTATACTTGGTTCGCTGGGCAGATTGTTACTGTCTTGCTTTGTTGGGACGATATCTGTCGCTGGCAGTGATTTTACGGAGTTGTTGTTTTGATGGGAAGACGATTTAGGAGTAGACATGAGTAAAACACCTGAAAGCAGTGGATTTTGCCAAAGAATATCAGCGATCGGCGATTATGACTTTGTAAAGAGCTTATATCCTGTTTGTAAAGTTTGTGTATGGGTATCGGAAACTGGGTTTTTTCTCGGAGGATGGGCCCAGGGACTTTTACTTTTATTCACAAACAACCTCTCAGTCTCGACGTTATAGGTGATATTAACGTGTTTACTGCCTGGGGGGTAACACCCATTATAAGCGGTAGACTGTAGCGGATAGTGTCAGCAACTAATGCTATTTGACTCAAAGGCGAGATCTATAGCAGGTTTGGGTTGAATGAAGCACAGCCCTGGTAATTGGTAATTGGGAATTGGGAATTGGTAACTTATACGATCGCCTAGCCGAAGTATTGGTAATTCTAATTGACGATAGACTAGCAGGTTGCTTGTCATTAATTGAGGAAATAAAAGTTGCAGCCAAAATCCAAACATACTTGCTATTTGGCAAGGAAATAATTAAAATGTATAATACAGCTAACAGGATTTTTGAAAGGACATACTTATGGCTTTAACGGTTAACAATCTCATTGCCGATGTGACGGGATTTCCTGTATTTGCTGGGGGCGGTCCACGTCTTTTGGGCTTCGCTACACCCGATGAGATTAACGTAGGGAATGGAAATTTGTCGTCTTTTCCCTGGGGAGTTTGGGGACTGGACGGCAACGATACTATAGGAGGTTCATCCGATTCCAACGAACGTCTGTTAGGAAATAACGGCAATGATATTATCGGTGGTGGTGGCGGAAATGACATAATTTACGGCGGGAAAGAGGACGATCTCCTGGATGGAAATGATGGCAACGACGTAGTTAGGGGCGACGCCGGAAATGACCTTATCTTCGGAGGGTTCGGGAACGATATCCTGCGGGGAGGGCAAGGAGACGACGATTTAGATGGCAATGAGGGCAACGATTTCTTGGTGGGCGATCGGGGAGTTGACGTGCTCACGGGAGGCCTCGGTGCTGATATATTTGTGCTCAGAAGCAACGATGAAGCATTTGGTATAAATGGAGCCGATGTCATTACCGATTTTAACTTCGACGAGGGCGATCGTATTGGCCTTACCGACGGTTTAACAGAACTAGACCTTTTCTTTGAAGACGACAATTTGATTGCTTACGATAACGACGGAATTATCAATGACATGGTGATTGAAAACATAATTAATGGACAAATTGTGGGGGTAGTTTTAAATACCAACAGCTTTGAACTTACGGGTGCATTTGAACAAGCGAGTCCGTTTGCATTGGCAGTTAATGGTTCTCAATTCCAGTTTTTAGCTTAGTTATTTGTAGGAATTAGACGGGCTATAAAGTTAGTTCCGGGTACGAGACACGGCAGTTGGGCGTAGGACACGGCACTGCCGTGTCCCTACAGATAGCGGGCAATTAATCTATACGCAACCGTACTTGGGAAAATTGATATTAAAACAGTTCTTCCTTTAAATATTTTTTAGGCTAATCTAAAAGTAGAAATTAAAAATCGGGGAAAGTAAGTAGTAGTTCCGAATTAATTACACAATATTTCTACTGAAACCCTTGCCTAGCAAGGAGTCTTTCTGTAATTAATTTTGTGTGGTTACTTATATATTGTATCCGCTCAATAATTCGGGGCGGACTACCCACTAAGGAACGATTTTGCGTCATTTGACGTGCATCGTTGAGCGATTTACCCCGGATTATTGAGCGGATACATCAAAACCCACATAAAATAACTTCAAAACATCCAACTATAAAAACAATCGCCCTTCTACAGAAAAGAGCGATCGCCTGTTTTTTGGGGAAGGGCGATCGCTTCAAATCTATAATCAAGCAAACAGCAAGTTTTCTACTAGAGTTTTAGGTTCTGGGAGAGATTTACCATCTACCTGATATTCTTCACCTAAAAGCTCTAATACCTCTACTGCATTCTGCAAAGCTTCTTCGTAGGTATCTCCATGAGTGTGGAACTGCTGAGATGGAAAATCAGGTAAGTGAACTAGGTAGCAATTATCTTCCTCCGACCATTGAATAACAATTATATAAGGTAATTTCATGATTCATGTTCATCTTCTTCAATTGCTTTCAATATTCCAATTTTTCGATTAACTTCTCTCTCTAAATACAGTTTCGCATCATCGCCATCATTTCCAGCAATGGTAATTGGTTCATGATAGTAGTCAAGCATGAACCCATCTTGTATGGCTGCCTTTTGCCGAACGATAAGTAAACCCAGCTTTTAGTAGCAGGCTTTTGAGTTCTCGAATCTTTTGGGGCATAAGCAGACATAAAAATTGTCGCAAGGTGACGGAAATACTTTAATCATATTCCCGAAAGTAGGGTTTGTCCAAACGTACCCTACTACATGAATTTGAATTAGTTTCAGCATCAATCCGCGTTCCTCAGCGGTTAGAAAATAAAAACATTCAACTTTCAGCAAAACCCCAATCCAAAAACTCCCATTTAGCCTAAAATTAAAAATACTGACTAGCCTAAATTGCCCTATGTTTGAAGCCCTTGCCGATCGACTCGAATCCACCTGGAAAAAACTGCGCGGACAAAATAAAATCTCCGAGTCCAACATCCAAGACGCGCTCAAAGAAGTCCGCCGCGCCCTCCTGGAAGCCGATGTCAACCTCCAAGTCGTCAAAAACTTCATCGGAGAGGTAGCGGCAAAAGCACAAGGCGCAGAAGTCGTTTCAGGCGTTCGTCCCGACCAACAATTCATCAAAATCGTTCACGACGAACTCGTGCGTGTCATGGGGGAAACCAACGTACCCCTCGCCACCGCCGAATCCGGGCCCACAGTGATCCTGATGGCAGGTTTGCAAGGAACCGGGAAAACCACAGCTACCGCCAAACTAGCGCTGCACCTCCGCAAACAAAATCGTACCGCACTGCTAGTCGCAACCGACATTTATCGACCAGCCGCGATCGACCAATTGCTAACCCTCGGCAAACAAATCGACGTACCCGTATTTGAATTAGGCAAAGACATTGACCCCGTAGAAATTGCCCGCCAAGGCATCGAACACGGCAAACAAATCGGCATCGATACCATCATCGTCGATACCGCAGGTCGCCTGCAAATCGACCAAGACATGATGGCCGAATTGGGCCGCATCAAACAAACAGTACAACCCCACGAAACGCTGTTAGTTGTTGATGCCATGACCGGCCAAGAAGCAGCCAATTTAACCCGCACCTTTCACGAACAAATCGGCATTACCGGCGCAATCTTAACCAAATTAGACGGCGACAGCCGCGGCGGTGCAGCCTTATCCGTGCGGCAAATATCCGGCGCGCCGATTAAATTTGTCGGAGTCGGCGAAAAAGTGGAAGCATTGCAACCATTTTATCCCGATCGCATGGCATCTAGAATACTCGGCATGGGCGATGTCTTGACGCTAGTAGAAAGAGCGCAAGAAGAATTTGACATCGCCGATGCCGAGAAAATGCAAGAGAAAATGCTTACGGCAAAGTTTGACTTTACCGACTTTCTCAAGCAAACCAGACTGTTAAAAAACATGGGTTCCCTCGGCGGCATCATGAAAATGATTCCGGGGATGAACAAACTTTCAGACGAACAAATGCGGCAGGGAGAAGTGCAGCTAAAACGCACCGAAGCCATGATTAATTCCATGACAGTTGAAGAACGCCGCAATCCCGAACTTTTAGCAAGTTCTCCATCCCGCCGCCGCCGCATCGGCAAAGGCGCAGGCTATGCTGAAAACGACGTAACTAAGCTGGTCAGCGATTTTCAGAAAATGCGTACAATGATGCAGCAAATGAGTCAAGGCAACTTTACAGGAATGGGAGGATTGCCGGGAATGCCGGGAATGCCGGGAATGGGTGGCCCCGGAATGCAGCCCGGTTCCCGTGGCTATATGGGAGCCCAGCAGAAGAAGAAAAAGAAAAAAGATAAGCCAAAAAAAGGTTTCGGACAGTTGTAAAAAGCATCAAACTTATTACACGATTGTCAAAAATTTGTAGGGGCGGGTTCACCAAAAATAATTGCCTAAAACCGATAATCTCGTAAACCCGCCCCACCCCCCCGCGATAGTTCTTATTTAGCTCTTTTCTTGTTACCGATTTCAATCTAAAAAAGCCTGTAATTAAATATGGTACAAACAATTACTCAATCAGAAATCATATCTATAGAATTGCCAAACGCGATCGGACTTCTTGTCAGTAGCCAGCAATTCGAGGCCCTAGCATTGGCCAATCCCGGTTTGAGATTAGAGAGAAATGTATAAGGAGAGTAGGCTTTTGCGGCTTTCCTAGAAGAGATTCATAAAATTTATTGGGGCTAAACTAGATGACTGGCTAGCTTACTACCCCTACTTTTATGCCTAATAGTTCGGTTGCCTTTTCGCTGTCTACAGGCTTAGAAAATAAATATCCTTGCCCCAACTCACACCCCAACTCTCGCAGTTTCTGTAGCTGTGTTGGCGTTTCTATGCCTTCTGCCACAATATCCATACCTCGGCTGCGAGCCAGCGTCACAATTGTCTGGATAATTTCTACGCCACTGTTGTCTGAGCCAATGCGGCTCACAAAAGACCGGTCAATCTTTAAGGTATCAATGGGAAACTCATGTAAGCGACTTAAAGAAGAGTACCCCGTGCCAAAGTCATCGATACACAACAGAATGCCTAGAGCCTTTAGCTGCTTCAACATCTTTTCTTCTCTGGATACTGTTTCCAAAATGCAACTTTCAGTAATCTCTAGTTTGAGACGGTAGCTGGGAAAGCCAGTCTGCTGCAAAATCTCCTCAATTCGATTGAGTAGGTTTGCTTGCTTGAGCTGCACGGGGGAAAGATTGACATTAATCGCCAAGGGAGGTGTTTGGGGAAACTGTTGCTGCCAAATACTAATCTGGTGACAAGCTTCCTGCAAAACAAACCACCCCAATTCATTGATCAAACCAGTTTCTTCAGCCACAGGAATAAACTCAGCAGGCGGGTAGATGATGCCAGATGGGTGATGCCATCGCACCAAAGCTTCAAAGCCACTCAGTTGCCCCGTAGAAAGGGAGACAATTGGCTGGTAGTGAACGCAAAATTCTTGTAGCGCCATTGCCCTTCTCAAGTCGTTCTCCAACTGCAAGCGCGTCATCGCCACAGTTTGCATAGCTGGATCGAAAATTTCGTAACGCCCTCTACCTTGAGCTTTAGCATAATACATAGCAATATCCGCATCTCTGAGTACGTCTTCTGGGCGCTCGTAACCCATTGTGCTAACGATAATTCCAATGCTGATCTCGGTAAATACTTCATATTCATTCAAATTAAACGGCTGCCTTAATTGATTTTGGATGCGTTCAGCCACCCTATTTGGTTCATCTATATCTTTAATATCTTCCAGCAATATCACAAATTCATCTCCTCCAAACCGCGCAACTGCATCTGTATGCCGTAAACAAAGTTGCAATTGACGAGCAACGCTTTTTAGTAATTGATCCCCAACTAAATGTCCGAGGCTATCATTCACTACTTTAAAGCGATCTAGGTCAATAAATAGCACTGCATATAGATAATCTTCATGTCTGTACGACAAGTCGATCGCCTGTTGCAGCCGATTCATAAACCAAGCGCGGTTAGGCAACTCCGTTAGCGCGTCGTGAAAAGCATAATGTCCTAATTTTTGTTCTCTTTCCAACAACTGAACTTGAGCCTGTTGAAGCTCGTTGCAGGCTTGTCTAAGTTCAGCCGTTTGAGAAGCCACCCGTTCCTCTAACTCAGAAGTGAGTTTCTGCAAAGCCATTTCCGCCTCTTTTCGCGCTTCAATTTCCTGTTTAAGAAGCACATTTTGCTCTTCCAGCGTCTTGGTCAAATTTCGCAGTCTCAGGTGTAGTTGCACGCGGGCTAGGACTTCCTCTTGCTGAAAGGGTTTGGTGATATAATCTACTGCCCCCATTGACAAACCTTTAACCTTATCCACGCGTTCCGTAAGAGCTGTCATAAAAATCACAGGGATATCTTTCGTTGCCACCGATGCTTTTAAGCGGTAGCAGGTCTCAAAGCCATCCATCCCCGGCATCATCACATCTAACAATATGATATTTGGCGAAACTTCTTGTAACTTCTCAATAGCACTTTCCCCATCCTTAGCTACTAAAACCTTGAAGCCTGACTCCTTCAAAAAATCGAACAGAAGTTTAAGGTTATTCGGGTTATCGTCAACAATTAAAATTACATTGTCTTTTTGGTTAAGCATTTTATTAGCCCAAATGTTGTTTGACAAAAGCTAGTAGTTCTTTTTCTTCAAATTTTTTGGCAAATTGCAAGATTTTATTAGCAAAGGGTAGATAGTTGCCGTCTATCTGCTTGAGTCTATTGGCTTCCTGCTCAACCACTTCAATATCGCCGATCCGAGCTGCATTAAACAGCGCTACCAGCTCTGCTGATGGTGGTATCACAAGCTCACCACTCTGAACGTTTAATAAATCCGTGAAATCTGCCTGCGGTGTGTTAGCCAAATCCGCAGGGGGGTCGTATATCCATTCTATTTGTAAGTAATTTTTTAAGACTTCTAGCAATTCTTCTACTTGAATAGGCTTTGCTAAGAACTCGTTACAACCTGCTTCGTGGCTATTTTTCCGATCGAATTCAAACACGCTGGCGCTGGATGCTATCAATATTACATCTTTAAACTCTGATGATTTTCGGAAGCGCCGCGACATTTCAAATCCATCCATTACTGGCATCACTAAGTCTGTGATAATCAGATCCGGTTGAAAATTAATGGCTTTATTTAAAGCCTCTTGTCCATTACAAGCTTCCATAATATTAAAACCTAGTGGTTCTAAAAAACTTCTAATAAAACCTCGATTTTCAAATCGATCGTCTACTAACAAAATTCTATTTTTATCGCCTTTAAAACCTGTTAAATTAATAGAAGTATTTAGCGAAGGTTGCTCAATAAATTCAGATGATTGAGTCAACTCTAAATCAAAGTAAAAAATGCTACCTTGACCGAGTATACTTTCGACGTGTATTTCGCCTCCCATCATTTGAACAATTTTCTGTGCGATCGCTAATCCCAACCCAGTGCCTTCTGCCTTCTGCTGGCTATTTCCGACTTGTTCAAACGGTAAGAATATTTTTTCTAACTGTTCTGGTGCCATTCCAATCCCCGTATCTTGGATATGGAAACGAATTTTAGTAAGTTGTGATTGGTCAGATTCTTCCCCCGTACCTATTACGCCTACCTTAAAAATAACACCTCCTTTTTCGGTAAATTTAATAGCATTGCCCAAAAGGTTAAGTAAAACTTGGCGCAGTCGTTTTTCATCAGCACTTACAGCGTTAGGAAGTTGATTTAATACTTGATAACTAAATGTAATTTCTTTTTGTTCAGCTCGGATGCAGCACATTTCCACAACCCCGATCAAAAAAGAAGAAAAATTAAAATTTGAACTGTAAAGTTCCATTTTACGGGCTTCAATTTTAGAAAGATCTAAAATATCGTTAATCAGCGTGAGTAAGTGGGAACCACACTGGTGAATAATGTGGATAGCATCTTTTTGTTTAAGAGTGGTAGTTTTATCGCGCTCCATAATTTGAGAGTATCCTAGAATTCCGTTCAGGGGTGTGCGAAGTTCATGGCTCATGTTGGCGAGGAATTCGCTCTTGGCATGGTTAGCAGTATCAGCGGCAATTTTTGCCTCTTTTAGCTCACTTGTTCGTTCTTCTACTCGATTTTCTAGCTCGGAGTTGGTCTTTTCTAAAGCAGCAAAAGACTCGCGCAATTGCTGCGCCATTTGGTTAAAAGATTGAGCGAGAATTCCCAGTTCATCTATGCCATTTACGTCTACTTTTTGGTTTAATTGACCGCTAGCGATCGCTCTACTCGCTTTACTCAAAAGAAAAATAGGATGGGTAATCCAGCGGGAAGCGAGGATTCCTAACAACGTCGCTAGCACTAACGCTAAAACGCAGAGTAGGATAGTGCTACGGGTATTGGCATTGATTTCCTCCATAAAGTCGGCTTCTGGAACGACAACAACAATCAGCCAATCAAGACCTCGACCATCTTGGAATGAGGATACTTGCACGAATTCCCGCTGACCATCTAGCATGAAGTCTAGTTGCTGGTTGCTGTCAATTTCGGTAAAGTTACCAAAGCGTTCTATTAAATGTTGCGCTGTACCCTTGATTAAAGGTATGCTGCTTTCAATCGCTTTTAATCGTTGCGTTTTTTGGCGATTTTTGCTCTTGATAAATGGCTTCTCGGCGGTGGAAGAAGCCACTAGCAAGCCCGATCGTTCGATGATGAAAGTCTTTCCCGATCTACCAATTTTTAAACTTTGGAGAAAGTCGCTAATTTTTGATAGAAATAGATCGGTACTTACAACTCCTCTAAAAATGCCATTTTTATCGTAAACAGGTTGGCTAGCGGAGATTCCTAGGCTAGGTTGAATATAATATTGATAAATTTTATTCCATTGGGGTTTGCCGACAACTTTTGCAGCTTGATACCAGGGTCGAATGCGGGGATCGTAGTGTGGGTGGGTTTCCTTAAACTGAGTCGGATTGCCCTCTCTATCTACCTTGACGATCGTATTGAGAAAATTAGTAGAGCGATCGGTTATTTCAATAACCACACTGCCATCATCCTTATATCCAGCACCCGCGTATTCTTTTTTTTCCCCTCCAAAACTGATGTAACTAACACTGGGAAATTGCTTGAGCTGCCAGTAGAAGTAGCTTCTCATAGAACTCATATTGTCTGGATTCCATAATCCAAAGCGGCGAATGGCATCGACGCTGATTGCATTGATCAAATGGGGCGTTTCCAAGTAAGTGTTTAATTGTTGATTGATGCGGGCGACTACCTCCGTTCGTAATTGGCTAGTAACGTTGTTGACGGCAGTTTTGCCGTTGCGTAGCGAGAGCCAACCTGTCAGTCCTACAGCGAGAAAGATTTGCAGCACGAATGGTACGACTAAGACGAGGCGCAGCGGGATTTTTTGAGGGCTTTTTGCAAGTTCATTCTTACTTGCGATTAGTGTCATGGCGGAGTCATTTTAGTATTGGGATTATTTCAATAACAACAGTTGCTCACCCTTGGTCATTTAAAGTCAGCTATAGGGAAATTATTGATTTCGTCTCTCTTGAACGCCAATTGGTTTAATGATATCTTATTGTTGAATAACCTGGCTGAAAGGAGTGGCTAATACTGATACAGTTGGCAAATTTATGAAAAAAAACAGATCCCCATTTGAGACGAAATCTCCATAAATGTCAAATGCTATATTCTGCTTGGGCTTGCAGTGTAAGCCTACCTGCATATTTCATCGATATTGAGTACACCTTCATTCACTTGTAGGTCTTGACCTCAATACTAATTGATCTAAGCATACAACTATAGTCAGGACTTACGAAATATAGGGTCAGAAAACCAGCTTGCCCGTGCTGCCCTTAAAAAGGGGGGGACCGCTTCAAAAAACGGGGCACTTGAAAGCCCTCTTGGAAAAAGGGTTTCGGAGTTCTATGCGTAAGTCCTAAGCTTACGCCAGCTAAATTGCGCTTCTTTTTTCAACGAGTTCTCTGACCCGTCCCACAAGGATTCTCAAATAGAGGAAATGGGAACCTAGATGCACAATAACTTAATAGTTTATCCTGCATAGTGCCTAAAGCAAAGCTGCGTCAAGGTTTTGAGTTGATTGACCAAGCGAAAAGATATTCGCAGGCGTGAGTTAATAAAAGAGAGTGGCGAGCTCCCTTGAATCAGGTTCAAGGCGAGCTTGGAGGATCTTATGAGTCAATAAGCCTGTCAATAATCCCCTATCTTTTTTGAGGTTCAGGGGCTTTAATGCTTTTACCATCAAGGTTTCACAGGCGTTGTCACCCCGCCAAGTATTTTTACTTACTACTGTCTCGGACGATCGACTTCGCTGCGCTCTTCCAGTGTATGCTGCCCGTTGGGATGTGTTGTATTCAGGAACTTTAGTCCTTAGTAACTAACAACTTTAAGAAAAGACAGAAATCATTATTACAAACTTAATTGCACAATCAAATTCTATTGAATAGCTTGCCTGAATTCCCGCATTGCCTGAAGGTGATTTTCAATATTGATACACCGCGCCAATAATACAATATCTAAGTCTGGCAGAACTTGAGAGCGATCGACCTCTGCATATCCATCATCCCCCAACGAATACAAACGCAGCCTACCATTTTCCCAAAACCAAACTTCAGGAATTTCGAGGCGTTTGTAAGCTTCCAACTTGTTAATACCGCCGCTAGTCACCACCACTTCCACCGCCAAATCGGGACGTTCTCGGTTAGAAGCCAATTCGTAAGACAAATCCGCTTCTCGCTTCACCATTCCAGTTTCACTTTCGAGCGTCACTGAGCCAGTTGGCGTAAAATCAATCCCTGCGTATTCCAAATACATATCCACCAGCGTTGAAATCCGCTGTTTTGCAGTTTCGTGTTTTCTTCCAGGCATACGTCTAATCTCCAACACCCCATCTAAAAATGACAGCCTCACCCCTGGGCGCGAGAGCAACTGTTCAACAGCCTTAAACTCTCTCCAACTTAATCCGTCAATTAAGATAGGTTCATCTACCCTTTCTAAAGTTGTTTCTAAAGTTGTCGTCATCCCTACCCCTCCTTACTCAATCTAATCTTCATTATATCTGCGTTCATCAGCGCTCATCTGCCTACATCAGCGGTTGCAATCCCATCTACTGTCCCAAAGTTCCCTTGTACTCGTCCGGTACAAATTCCGTAACCACTTGGCCGCCGCCACCGTCGCCTTTGACAATCACAGTTTGATTTTTCAACTCTCCCGCCGCCCTCGGCCCAGTCAAATTAAACACCGGATTTAGTTGCTTGTAAACCACATTTCCTTCGGCGTCAAAAGTCTGATTAGTTAAATACCACGTTACGCGATCGGTATTTAATTGAGCTTGACGTTTTTCCCCAATTCCTACCACATTCCCAGTCAAATAAAAGATTTTTTTCTCTAAATCTCCCCGCCCCGTATCCCCAGTCATCGTCACCTTTTCCACGCGGTGAAAAACCTTCACAGGCCCAGGCGATACCACAGATTGCGCGGGAAAATTCCAACTCATCAAACTGCTTTCTATTTGCAGCGGCGGGTCTGATGGCATCAATTGAGCGTTTTTTGTCAGCGTCGCAATCTTGGTTTTTAAGTCTACATCTACTTGGTCGGCAAAACCGCTGTCTGTTACTATTTTATCTTTGTATCTGTCAATTTGAGTCGGTTGGTCGCTGTTTACCTTTTGTTGCTCCACAAACCACACTAAGTGCTCGGTTCGCAATTGCAAAACCGGATCTTTAACCTTCGCCACTACAGATCCGAATAACTCCATCCTCTTAGCCCTACTGAAAACCCGCGCTTCCTTCGCTGAAGCAGTTACCTGTTTGTTCTCTCCAGTCAAATTGTTGCGGACAACTAGAACATCTTCTTTCGGCCGCCACTCCAACTCATTTCCGCGCAAAACCACTCCATTTTTTAGGTCTGTAGCGACTATGTTACCTTTGAGAAACACCTGATTTCCTTCCTGAAATACCTGTCCGGTCTCTCCCTGAATGTCGTAAATTTCTTTGCCGTCCTGAAACAATTTGCCCACAGGTTTCTGAACGTTAACTATCTTTTTGTCTTTGCTGTAAACGGCATTTTGCGAGTTTACTTTCCAGAACGTCTCGCCCTTTTCGTTTGCTTGTTCTAGAGTTACTTTGTTTAAAGTTAAAGTGCTGTTTGACTCTTGAGCAGTTTGGAGATCCTCAGCTAATTTATTCTTTTGAGTCTCTTGCGGAACCGCACAAGCGTTAATCCCCAAAATCAGTGCGACTAAAAATAGCAGCCTCAATTTTGGGGATTTGAGATTGGGATTTGGGGATGTGAGATTAATCATTGGGAATTGGGAATTGGTAATCGTTAATTTGTAATTGATAATTTGGTAGTGAAAAACACTTAATCAAAAATTAAAAATGTCTTATGCTTTCTCTAAATTTTTAACTTCTAATTCTCCAGAATTCAACCCATTAACCATCACCTATTAACCCTTACCAATTACCCCTTACCAAATCCCTATCTGTCGTCGTGTTCCTCCATCAAGCTCAGACCCGATAAAGGGCGGTAAGCATAATTAGGGCGCGATGTTTTTTGGATGTCGTCCTTAATCATTTCCAAATCGATATAGCGATCGGCTACATTAATCAAACTGTCACTCGTCATCGATCGCAAACTCACCACTTCAACCCGCACGCCGCGATAGCTCACAGCGTCTACAGCATAAGCCAAATCGCCGTCACCGCTGACCAGAACCGCCGTGTCGTAAGACCCCACTAAAGCCATCATATCCACAGCGATTTCTACATCCAAATTCGCCTTCTTAGAACCATCTGGCAACTGTACCAAATCCTTAGAAATCACGCGGTAGCCGTTGCGGCGCATCCACAGCAAAAACCCCTGCTGTTTCTCGTTAGTGCGATCGACACCCGTGTAGAAGAAAGAGCGCAGCAGCCGTGAACCCGCAGTTAAACGGCACAGCAGCTTAGTGTAATCAATCTCAATTCCTAACTGCAAAGCCGCGTAAAAAAGGTTAGAACCGTCAATAAAAATTGCTACTCGACCGCGATTTTCTAGAACCTGTTCCGGCGTAAAAAGGTCGTTGCTTTCTATTCTATTCAACATGATTGTTATGCCTCAATTTTTATGAAAGATTGGTAAGGAAATAACTGCTAATTCGTAGTCTGTCATAACACCCAGAGCGCTGGCTGCCAACTATGAAGGTACTGTTTACAGCAGTTCGAGCCGCTTAAAAACAGGTTGGGGTTCCCCCAGAGTTTGGTTTGCAGGCAAAGCGCCCCAGGCAGCATGAGCTGCAAAATTCGCTAAACTGTTAACTGTAACTCGATCGTTAAAGTCAATTGAAAAACCTAGCTGCTGATAGATAGCGTTGCTGATATTCGGAATAATCGGCGATAAAAGGTAAGATGCTAGTCTAACAGATTCCAGAACAGAATATAGCACTTGTTCGACACTTTCGATCTGTCCCTGCTTGTACAAACTCCAAGGTGCTTGCACGTCAATAAACTTGTTCCCGGCTCGAACTAATGCAAGCACGGCTTCGGAAGCCTTGCTAAAAGCTAACTCTTCGTAAAAACTCGCTACTTGCTCGCCCAAATCCAGGCTCATAGCCTTGAGAAGGTTGTCGCCGTCAATATTTTCTGCCAACACCTTCGGTACGGAGCCACCGCAATATTTGCGAGCCATGTTTAGGGTACGATTAAGCAAATTTCCCAAATCATTTGCTAGCTCAGCATTCAATATATTGATAAACCGAGTTTCGTTAAAATCGCCGTCCTCTCCGAACTCAATTTCTTTGAGAAAATAGTAACGCACTGCATCAGCGCCGTATTTGTTGACCAATTCGACAGGGTTTAAAGTATTACCCTCTGTTTTCCCCATTTTTTTGCCGTCTTTGGTCAAAAACCCGTGTGCGAAGACGCGACCCGGCATCGGCAGATTTGCTGACATCAGCATTGCCGGCCAGTAAACTGCATGGAAGCGAAGAATATCTTTGCCGATCAAGTGCAAGTCAATCGGCCACCATTTAGATAAAGCATTCTCCAAAATCGGGTCGCTGTCCGGATCTAGCAAGGCGGTGACGTATCCCAGCAAAGCGTCAAACCAGACGTAGATGCTGTGACTGGGGTCAACTGGCATTGGCAGACCCCATTCGAGATTCACTCTAGAAATCGAAAAGTCTTGCAGTCCAGAGTTGACGAAACTGAGCACTTCGTTGCGTCGGCTTTCCGGCGCGATGAAGTCGGGACGTTCTGCGTACAAGGCCAGCAGTTGGTCTTGATACCGGGACAGACGGAAAAAGTAATTTTCCTCGTCGCGCCACTCAACTTCCTTGCTGGTGTGGACGGAGCACCGATTTCCCGGCAACAATTCCCGTTCATCCTTGAATTCTTCACAGGAGACGCAGTACCACCCTTGTTGCTGGTTCAAGTAGATGTCGCCGGAGTTCCAGACGCGCTGGAAAAATTCTTTGACAATGTACTCGTGACGCCGCGAAGTTGTACGGATGAAGCGATCGTACTGGATGTCGAGTTGCTCCCACAGCGCCTCAAACGCCGGAACCACTGAATCGCAGTGAGCTTGGGGCGATCGTCCCAAACTCTCGGCTGTGCGCTGAATTTTCTGTCCGTGTTCGTCCGTCCCCGTCACCAGCAAAACAGATTTGCCCCGCAGCCGCTCAAATCGGGCTAGGGCATCCGCAGCCATAGTCGTATAAGCGCTGCCAACGTGAGGTAAATCGTTTACATAATACAGAGGCGTTGTTATCGCAAAGGTATTCTTAGTTTTATCAGTCGATTTCATTGAATGTTAAAAGAAAATTCCCTAAATTTCGTTTCGATCTTAACTCAGCGGTTAAATTTTTTATGGAGTGGCAATTAAGCCAAACTTACTGCAAGTTATGTGCAGTTGTCTAACCCGGGCTATTCCCCAAAGAAATATTGCTTTCATCTCCACACTAATCTTTTTTAGTTGTTTTTGACAAACTCTCTAAAATGTCTTAATATTTTGACATTCTGCTACCTTGGGAAGCGACGAGCGCGAGGTTCGCGCCTCCTCAATTTATTTGTCGCAGCCGCTATCCCTAGAGCGAGCGATCGCCCACCAGGATTGCAACATAACTCATCAGTTCGGCTGCTAAACCTGCCATTTGACTAACACTCCGCGACCACTTTCTGTAAATGCGCGATCGCTCGCCATCGCAATCTTTTTCTCCCAATCGCCGGAAAGTCGCTTCCCCCTAACTTCTGCCACTTTCCTAGCGGCTCATGGACGGAGAAACAGGGTTGTTTACGAAACTCTCTTGTCAAGCGCGAAGCTTTAGTTTCTTACCCCAAAAAGAGTATCAAACCTACATTCTGCACCCTCAACTGTCACTATCGGTTTTTACTTATTTTGATCCACCAATAAAACTATAAATCATACTATAATACCGTATATTGACGGATAAATCACTTTTTAAAGGCATAATTTGTTACTCTGAAGATATAGTTTTCTGCGTAATTATGCTTATAAGACCCCAGGGTGTGGAATGTAGGATAAAAGCCTAGGTTTTTTGTCACCAAACCCTGTTTTTAAAGGTTGTGAGTACATTTACAGACAATAAAACCCCAAGCCAGTTAAGCTTAGGGCTATCAAATTAGGGTGCATCTAACAAGGGATGATCCGAGCGCCCTCGATCGCCATCAGGAAAACTAACTCGATTTCCGCCAATAGCTTCGGACAAATAATCGGCCGCAGCTTCCACCACCGCGATCGCATTTTCGTAAACCATCCGCGTCGGCCCCAAAACCCCAACACTACCCACCGGCACTGATCCCCGGCGGTAAGTCGAAGAAATCAGAGTACAGCCACGAATTGGTTCCAAGGAATTTTCCGAGCCAATACGCACCGTTACCCGCTTCCCTGGCGTGTCCAACTCCGGCGATTCAAAAATCAAAGGCCACAGCAGTTCCTGCTCTTGTTCGAGCAATTGCACCAGGGTTTGAACTTGCTGCAACTGCGAAAACTCAGGCAAGCGCAGCGCTTCTGCCAGACCGCCGATCAGAATCCGCGTGTAGGTTGGATGGCTTTGGCGGCTGCTCAAAGCAGTCAGCATGGTTCCCATCCACTCAGCGTACAGCTCAAATTCCCGGTCTAACTCGCTCCAGTCTACAGCCGAGAGTTCCGAGAGCGATCGTCCCCGCAACTTGGTGTTCAAAAAATTTGACAAAATCTGCAATTCGCGATCGACGATTTCGACATCAGGCGTGTTACCTTCTGCGTCCCTCGGCAACTGCACCAAAACCGACTGAGTTTCGTAGGCATCCGTCACCACGATCAGCATCACCTTTCCCGGCTCTAGCTGCACCAGTTGCAAGTGGCGCAAGCAAGCCATATTGGTTTGCGGTATGGTGATCATTGCTATGTAACCGCTGATAGTTGCCAGGATTTGAGCAGCGCCACGGAGTGCCGCGTCCATGCGACCATCCGACCAATTGAGTTGGTCTAGTACCTGTTCCACCTTGCGGGCCAGCGTATCAGACGGCTGAATCAACTGGTCTACGTAAATTCGGTAGCCGGAGTCAGAGGGGACTCGTCCTGCCGAAGTGTGGGGCTGATAAAGCAGTCCAGCTTTTTCAAGAGTCCCCATCGCATTGCGAATGGTAGCTGGGCTGACGCTGAGGTTGAATTCGTCAGCCAAAGCTTTTGAGCCAACGGGTTCCGCTGTAGCTATGTAGTGGCGAACCGTTGCCCAAAGGATGTATTGTTGCCGATCGGTGAGGTTAACGCGCACAGATATTTAAGCAGAATTAGAATTTAGAGTTGAAAGCCACTATTTAATTGAAACGTCTGTCCGAAGAGGGCGATCGGGCAGACTTATCTATTTAACATAACAGATTTTAGATTAAGGAAGAAGTCAGTTGTTATTGGTTATTGGTTATTGGTTATTGGTTATTTGTAAGTTTTAATGCCCCATGCCCCATGCCCCATGCCATCTAATCATGTTCTTTCAGAATATTTTGCAGATAACTAGCCACTGCATCCGGCTGTTCCACCATTGCCAAATGGCCACAATCTGCAAGCTGAAGGACATTCTCGCCACAACCTTGGAACATCCAGTGAAAGCTAGCCAAATGCAGCACGTATTTTGGTTCCATAATTTTGTCTTTAGTACCGGCAATAAAATAAACAGGTTGTTTGAGTTGGGAGACAATTTGTGGCAATAGGTGAATCTCCGCTTCTGTGGTGGAATCCAACAAAGCCCCCAAAGCTGCCTCTGGATGAGCTGCCACGAAATCTATTAAGCGCTGCCGTCCCCAGGATCTGCCGATCGAGCGGGCTACAGAATCGCGGGCAAATACGTAATCTGCTAAGGGCAAGCGAGGTAGCCAGCCGGGACGCATTGTCACTAGCTGCTTGCCGACCGCTCGAAACCGCTCGAATTCTTCCTTAAGATAGATGCCGCCCCCTGCATTGATGCAGACAACGCCTTTAACGCGCTCGGAGAATTTGCTGGCTCCCCATAGAGCGATCGTACCGCCCAGAGAGTGTCCCACCAGCCAAGCAGAAGATATATCGAGTTTTTCGAGTAAAATTTCCAAATCGCGAGCGTAAGCTACGGGAGTGTAGCAGGAATTTAGCGGTTCGGAACATGGGCGAGCGTCGCCGGAGTCCGATTGAGAGTCGCCAAACCCCCGCAAATCGTAGGTAAGGCACTGATAGTTTGGTGCCAAGCGATCGGTCAAAGGTTGCCAGTAGCGACGGCTTAACAGCCAGCCGTGGACAAATACCAGAACCGGGGAAGTTGCAGTCGGAGCCGTCAAATCGTAAGCGTGCCGAACCCCTAGGATGTCGATGGTTGCCATAATTTTATCCTATCCCGAAATCAACACAGAGGTATCAGTAGTTCGATCGGGCGATCGGCTTGGTTTAACTTTCTCCACACTAAGGTTTTGACCAAAAACCAGGTGTTCACGCCTAGTCAGTGGTATCCCTAAAATCGCTCGCCTAGCAATCTTTGTCGCACCCCCTCAGCGATTTTCTGCCCCAGATACTCAGGAATTAAACTTTCATTGGGTCCCAACAAGTAGAGAATCAGGCGAGTTCGCCCCCGCCAAACCAACAAATTAGCATTTACTACCAACAAATCCTCTTGCCATATGGCATACATAACTTTGTAAAAAAGTCCAGGTTGATTATCTGCTTCAATCAGCAAAGCTGGCAAGTGGAAAACCGGATCGACGTAGAATTCAGTTGCCACATCTTCCAAACCCGCGTCTAAATTAAATTCCACCGCCAACATCTCTTCAACCTCAAAATGTCCCGCCAATGCCTCTCGAACGGCTCTACAGACATTTTCTGCTGTTTTATCTGCCAGTACCTTGCCACCGCGAGATACTACCAATTTGATAAATACCAGCATGGGCGGGTAAATTTGACCGTACAAACTCAGACTGTGAATTGTCAGTCCGTAGGCCGCGAGCACTCCAAAAATATCGCTCAGTAGAAAAGACTGGTTCCGGTAAGCAAAATGCAGCGCACTTTTATTACCTTCGGCTCGGATTTCGATGACTGCTTGCCGAGTTTTGTAAAGTTGGTAAGCTAATTTGAGGTTTTGCAGTTGGATTTCACTGCTGACAAATTGCTCATAAAACTGCGGAAACGCTCGGTTAAAGCGCTTGAGAAGTTCTAGTGTAGATGGTTTTAAACCCGAAGCCATAATTGAGGAGAAGGTGCGGGAAATATAATAGGTATGGACTCTTCCATGCCTTATGGCAATGGGATTTTCGATTCGACGATTCGACTTAAATTGTGCCCGTCTCCTCACTAAAAGCAAAAGTCAAATCTGTCAGAGAACTTATCACGAGAATGTCACCGTTGCGCCATTCCAGTGGTATTTCCCACCAAGGGTATAAGTTCCGGCGCGATCGGCGGCACTCAAAAGAAGCATTTCCCAAAATGCCTCTGTCCTGGTTCGGCAACAAATTTTACCTTAAAAGCGGGTTGTCCGGGCACTGGCTAGCAGAACAGTTCTACCAAACTTGACAGAATCAAAAAAGCGCAGACTCAATGTTGGACGACAAATCCCTGTTTTCGGCGTAAGATGAGTGTACCGTAAACTGTTCCTCAAGAGGCTACCGGCAATTGATCCTACGCCGATTGGAGTGGGTTTATCTGTCTGGTTCTCTTTCTCGTCGTCCAACTTCTACTACCTTAACCGCGCCTGCATGGGTTTTTGGAAAAACTTATTTAGTAGTTCTGAGTCTGCCTCTGTACCCCAAACAGCGGATTTTGAGGAAGATGTGGCTGTTGGGTTAGGCGATCCGCTTTCCCCAACGTTTCGCAAACCCGCCAGCGGCAACGCTCGCATCTTTTTCAGTTGCGATCGGGACATTGACCTCTACGAACTCGAAGAACTTTGTAATGCAGTGGGTTGGTCCCGCCGTCCCCTGCGTAAAGTCAAAAAAGCTATTCAGCACAGCTTCCTAGTCGTCTCTATGTGGGAGATGCGGGGCAGCCAGCGACGGCTGGTGGGTTTCGCCAGAGCGACTTCAGACCATGCTTTTAATGCCACGCTTTGGGATGTGGTAGTTCATCCTGACTACCAGGGCAAAGGCATGGGCAAGGCGCTGATGAAATACATCATTAAAAAACTCCGCAGTGAAGATATCAGCAACATTACCTTATTTGCTGACCCTCAAGTGGTGGATTTTTACCGCAATTTGGGCTTTATGTCCGATCCAGAGGGGATTAAAGGTATGTTTTGGTATCCAGATTAGCAAGCAAGGTGCAGGTCGGCGTTGATTTGTTGAGGATATACAATACAATATTGACGCTGCCAACACCGAATGCACCTGTGCGGTGCGGTCAGTGAGACGTGGATGTATCTCGGCATCAGGGCCGTTATGAAGCTGTGCAAGTATTGTCAGTCGATTTGAGCAGAGCACGATAGGAGCTAGGGGGTGGTATGGGTTTTTGGGTGGGAGCAAACCGCACAACCTAAAAAAAACTTCGCCTTAGCTGCATCGAGAACTAAATATTTAATAAAGCTTGACAAGCAAGCGGTTTTGTGCGTTAATTGTTAGAGGTTAGCTAACTATAACACCGGGATGTAGCGCAGCTTGGTAGCGCGCCTGCTTTGGGAGCAGGATGTCGCAGGTTCAAATCCTGTCATCCCGATCGCACAATGTTAAATAATAGATTGAAGCAGAACTGTCTCTGATGTTTACATTTCGTCAAAATGAAAACAAATTGAGGCAGTTTTTGCCGATCGTGTTAAGTCGCCAGTCTTTGCGTTAATGTGTTTCAGGATCGCTCCTGATGGAAAAAACATGAAATCATTAGTTCGTTTGGGCGCAATATTGGGAATTGTCGGCTGCACTCTGCTGGGCCCCTCCCCAATTGGCAAGATGTCTGCACTGGCACTGCCGGAGCCGCAAATTTTGGAAAAATTGCGATCAGTGCCGGTATTTACGATTACAGACGCTCAGGGTGCGCCCCTCGTCGCTTCTGTTCCCAAGCAGGGTCAGGGTCAAACTGGTAATGCTTCCGTGGCGGGAATTTTCATCAGCCAGAAAGATGCTCAAGCTTTTGTCGATCAACTGAAAACCAGAAATCCTCAGTTGGCGGCCACGGTGCGCGTGATGCCGGTGTCGCTGGGGGAAATTTATCAGATCACTCAAGCAAATAAAGGCAAGCCGGAGGAAGTACAATTTGCTTTCGTTCCGGCTCCGCAGCAGGTGCAGTCGGCTAAAACTGTACTTCAGCAGACTGGTCAACAAGTTAATGAGTTCAACGGTGTACCTCTGTTTTTGGCTAGAGGTGGCGCAGAAAATGGTTATTTGACGATTCAGCGAGGCCAGCAAGAGGTGATTCCCTTGTTTTTTAACAAGGAGGATTTACAGGGCATGGTCGATCGTTTTAAGCAGCAGCAGCCGAACGTGACTGCCACAATTAAGATTGAGGTGGTGAACTTGGAGAGCGTTTTGGAAGCTTTGCGTACTGAGAACGACCCGTTTTTGACCCAAATGATTTTGATTCCGTCGCGGGAGTCGCTGGAATTTGTGCGATCGCTCCAACCTGCTGGTGCGGGCCAAAATCCACAGGTGGCTCCGGCTCCAGCTCGGCCGGCTCCAGCCCCGGCTCCAGCTCGACCGGCTCGCTAATAGTTAGTCAGCAGTCATTAGTCATCAGTCATCAGTTATTACTCATGAAATAGTAGGTTGGGTTTCTCGACTCAACCTACTATTTACTAATTACTAATTACCAGTTAGCAATTAACAATTACCCCTTCCAAAAAAGTATTATGTTTGTTTCTGGTTTAGAGCTTTGGCAGTGGGTGAATCAAGCTAAAACAGAGGCGATCGCCCATGACATTCCCCTAGCAGAAATCGACTGGCTGCTGCAAGAGCTGGCTGGTTTGGATAGGTTGGCTCTGCGTTTGGAGTCGTTTAAAGATTTGCCAAAAATTGAATTAAAGTTGTCTTTATCTGAACTTGCTCAATTGTGGCAGCGGCGCTTACAGGAACGGGTGCCGGTGCAGTATTTAACGGGAGTTGCACATTGGCGACATTTTTCGCTCAAAGTAACGCCGGCGGTGCTAATTCCGCGTCCTGAAACGGAATTGCTGATCGATTTGGCTGTGGAAGCTGTGAAAAGCCGTTTAGAAGCAGAAAATATCAATCAAAAATCTACCCCCCCCAACCCCCCCTTAGTAAGGGGGGGAGAAGATTTAAACTTCTCCCAGCTTCGGGGGGGAGAATTTGCCAAATCGCATTGGGTGGATTTGGGGACGGGCAGCGGGGCGATCGCGATCGGCTTGGCTTCTGCGTTGACAAATGCTAGGGTTTATGCGGTAGATTGCAGTTCGGAAGCTTTGGCAGTTGCTCGACTGAATGCTGAGAATTTGGGCTTTGAATCGCGAGTTAATTTTTATCAAGGTTCGTGGTGGGAACCGCTAGAATTTCTCAAAGGTCGCGTTAGCGGCATGGTTTCTAACCCGCCTTACATCCCCAGCAGCACGGTTCTGACTCTACAACCGGAAGTTTTGAGGCACGAACCTCATCTGGCCTTAGACGGCGGTTTGGACGGGTTAGATTGCATCCGGCATTTGGTAGAAACGGCTCCCGATTATTTAGAATCCGGGGGAGTTTGGTTGGTGGAGATGATGTCGGGACAGGCTGAGGCGGTAGCTGATATGCTGCAAAGTCACGGGAGTTACGGTGAAGTTCAGATATTTTCGGATTTAGCAGGAATCGATCGGTTTGCCTTAGCGTATCGACGTTAGGTTTCAAGAATATGTCGTACTTCAAAAATCTAAAATCTAAAATCTAAAATGGCATGACACAAGTTTCGATCGATGCCCTAGTTCAGGGGGCAATTTCTGGCAATCATATCGTCAGTTTTCCTACAGATACTGTACCCGCTTTGGCTGCGCGTCCCGATCGCTCGGAGTTGATTTTTGCAGCTAAACGTCGCAGTCAAGACAAACCGCTGATTTTGATGGCAGCATCGGCGAGGGCTTTGTGGCCTTACGTGCAGGGAAGTCCAGCAGAGTTAAACTTGTGGCAGCAAGTAGCCGAATCCTATTGGCCGGGGGCGTTAACTTTGGTGCTGCCGGCTTCAGCCAAAGTCCCGGCGGCTCTCAATCCCATTGATCGAACTACAATCGGAGTACGAGTGCCTGACTTTCCCCTTGCCCTCAAGATTCTAGAGCAGACAGGCCCTTTGGCTACTACCAGCGCTAATTTATCCGGCCAGCCACCTTTGGAATCGGTGGCAGAAATTGAGGCTCAGTTTCCTGAAGTCTTGACATTAGTTCCTTCGGAATTAGCAACAGCGACAACAGCTTCGAGTTTGCCTTCGACTGTGGCTAAATGGACGGGCAGTGAGTGGGAAATATTGCGACAAGGCGCGATCGAGTTAGAATGCTAAAAGCTAAACTCCAAGGCAAAGCAATATGGCGCCGATCGGCTGGAGCAACTTTATATATTTAGGTATGGGACTGGGGCTGGGTTTGGGAAGCAGTTTGATTTGGCGCCGGCGGCAAAAAAGCTCGCAACAGCCCGAACCTGCACCCAAAGTGCCGCCACCTCCTCAAGAAATTCAGTTAGAGAAGTTTGATGCTCTTTCCGACCAACTTAAGCAAACTCAATTGGCTTATCAAATGGCATCGGAGATGAGCCAATTTAAGGCGGGTTTTTTGGCTCGGACTTCTCACGAGTTGCGATCGCCCCTGAGCACTATGATTGGTACGCTGCAATTAATTCTCTCGGATTTGTGCGACGATCCTGCTGAGGAACGAGAGTTTGTCGAGCAAGCTCACGTCGCGGCACTCAAGCTGGTAAAATTGATAGATGAAATTATCTCTGTTGCTAAAACTGAACACGGCACTGACAGGATGGATATTGAGCCGATTCAGTTAGCTAAGGTTTTTGACGAGGTTGATGATTTAACTTACTTGCAAGCTGCTAATCGCGGCATTCGTTTGGAGATATTGCCGCCTGATCCGGAGATTTATGTCTTGGCAGATTTGCCGAGGTTTAGGCAAGTTTTAGTCCATTTGGTAGATACTGCTGTGGCTCAGATGGAGGAGGGGAGTATTTCTGTGTCTGCCCATGCTTCGCCGGAATCTGGATACGTTCACATTTGGGTGGATGATCAGCGTTCCGTGAGTGCTTGGAGCGAGTCTTGGGACTTGCTGAAGCACGATTTGGAGTGTGATGTTACTAAGAGCAGCGATAATTCTCAGGTGTCTTCTGGAATGAGGTTATTGATGAATCAGACTCTTTTAAGTTTGATGAGCGGAAAGTTGGAGGTTCTGGCTGTGCCTTCTGAGTCCGAAGAGTGCAATTTTAACCGGACTCAGTGTTCTATTCCTTTGGCAACTTTGTGATGAAGGAAGTTCGGTCACGCGCAATGTACGGGATCTAACGGAGGTGGGGAAGATGGCAAAAAAATTAACAGATTTAAGGGAGGGCGGGAAGATGGAAAAGGGAAGATGAAACAAGGAAATTATTTATAGGGAGTAAGGTGCGCCCTGACGCACCCTACATAATTATAGATTTTGGTGCCAATCTTGTGATTATTTAACAATTAGCAGTTAGCAATTCGCCGTTGCTAATTTCTAATTCGAGATTCTCTTCTAGAAGCTGATTTTCAAGTACCATGGTGGTGCTAGCGTTTTGCTGA
This sequence comes from Microcoleus sp. w2-18bC1, assembly GCF_036700365.1. NCBI lineage: Bacteria > Bacillati > Cyanobacteriota > Cyanophyceae > Oscillatoriales > Microcoleaceae > Microcoleus > Microcoleus sp. w2-18bC1. The sequence continues at coordinate 64,502 of NZ_JAUBOS010000009.1, read as the reverse complement.
AAACCGATGCGCTCGTAGAAGCTTTGTTTGTAAGTTGTCATCAGGTAAACTCGCTCTACTCGGCACATCCGAGGGTGACTCAAGACGGTTTGCACTAATTTACGGCCGAGTCCTGCACCTTGGTAATCCGGGTGAATGGCGACATCCCAGATGGTGGCTCGATAGATGCCATCTGAGGTGGCTCTGGCAAAGCCGATCGCCCGTGAGCCGTCCCAAACTGTAACAACTGGTTCGCTGTTGGCAATAGCAATTTCCCAATCTTCTATCTTGCGTTCCCTCGCCCAAAAGGCGGCGGCTTTAAATAGTTCTTGGATCTGTACGATGTCTGCGCGATCGCGACCTATACAAAATTGAATGTGACTGGAATCCCTAGTCGTTGATGTCATGCTCAATCTGCCTTCAAGTTGTATCTAAACTGTGTTACTTTTACTGTTTTACAGGAGTGAAAGTTGATTTTGCTTGGGAACGATCAATGGTTGAATTCCCATTTACACAACTATTTTTATTCATACATATTTTTTAACTAATTTCGGTGATTATTAATACTTTTTGGGGTAAATTTTGTAAAAAAGTCTTTGAGTCAAAATTCCCAACTTATAACTCATACCATTTGAGATTTTAGATTTCAGATTTTAGATGGGGAATGACTAATTTTTTAGGGTTTGGAGTTTGTCTACAGAGAAACCTGGTTTTTTTATAGCAATACTTCGTTACAACGGAAATGTTGCACCATTCTCAATAAGCTTTTTGTGAACAGGCTTTTCGGCCTGTTCCACAAGAAAATTCACTCTTTGTGGAACAGGCCGAAAAACCTGTTCTTGAGAATGGTGCAATATATCAGTTACAGCCCACCGAAACTGTAAAAACCTGGTTTCGAGGCGTCGTTTATCGGTAAGCGTAAGCTATAGCTAGTGTCTTGCCTAATTGTTCAAAAATCATCTATCGAGAGAGGTGTTGACTCCACAAGAACACCCGAAGATGGTGCTGTGGAGTCAAATCTCTAATCTAAAATCGAGTGAATCAGTTTTGCAGCCAGCGGGCGGCGTCTTTGGCGTGATAAGTCAAAATCAAATCACAACCAGCACGCTTGAATCCTGTCAAAGTTTCCATCACTACTCTTTCTTCATCTATCCAACCGTTAAGGGCGGCGGCTTTCACCATCGCATATTCCCCAGAAACGTTGTAAGCAGCAACTGGCAGGTTAGTTGCTTCCTTCACGCGCCAGATGATGTCCATGTAAGCTAAAGCGGGTTTAACCATGAGCATATCTGCGCCTTCGGCAATGTCGAGAGCAATTTCTTTCAGAGCTTCGCGGCCGTTTCCGGGGTCCATTTGATAGGTGCGCCGATCGCCAAATTGCGGAGCAGAATCGGCAGCATCCCGGAATGGGCCATAATAAGCTGAGGCGTATTTGGCCGCGTAAGACATGATGGGAATATCTTCAAATCCAGCAGAGTCCAATCCTTCGCGAATTGCTCCGACAAAACCGTCCATCATTCCCGAAGGGGCGATAATATCTGCACCGGCTTTAGCTTGAGCAACGGCGGTTTTCTTCAGCAATTCTAGTGTGGGATCGTTCAAGACGCGGCCGCTTAAATCTCCGACTTCCAAATAGCCGCAGTGACCGTGACTGGTATATTCGCACAGACAAGTATCGACCATGACGATTAAATCTGGTACGGCTTTTTTAACTGCTTCCGTCGCTTTTTGGACGATGCCACAATCGTGCCAAGCACCTGTTGCGTCTGTATCTTTATCTGCGGGAATGCCGAATAAAATAATCGCGGGAATGCCGAGGTCGTAGACTTCTTTTGCTTCTTCTACTATTTTGTCTATCGATAGCTGGTAAACTCCCGGCATCGATGTGACTTCTTTAGCAAAAGCTTCCCCCGGTACAGCAAATAGGGGGTAAATTAAATCGCTGGTTGTCAAGATATTTTCGCGTACCATCCGGCGGAGTTGGGGATGGTTGCGGAGGCGGCGGGGGCGGTGAGTTGGAAACATAATGTTTTTTTTACGGTAGATAAAGCCCTGTTTTTGAGGACTCGCGGCGTTTCTTTAAAAGTCTAGAGCTTATTGTTGGCCGATCGCCCTTTAGATAAGTAAACTTCTGTAAAACCCGCGGTGTCCATTGTTCGTAGTCAGGAATGCAAGTCCTTTCTAGCTTTTCTCGTTTGCAGACTCAGGCCTAACTGTGGTTGGATCGGTTGGTACGGATATCTCGCTGGCTTCATACCTATAACCAGGCTGCCCAGAAGCGAGGATAGACTGTAAATTATAAATGTATCGAATAGTAACGGTCTTATGTACAAGCAACTAATTTCAAAGATCAAACCGCTTTTGAAATCACTATTTGCGATCGGTCTGGTACTGACGCTAGCCCTCGGTAACGCTGATGGAGCTCTGGCTGCCCGCAGCGGAGGACGCATCGGGGGCGGATCTTTTAGAGCTCCGGCGCGCAGTTACTCGTCTCCTAGTCGCACTTACGCACCGTCGGGAGGAGGCTACTATCCGGGCGGCGGCTTCGGAGGTGGCTTTGGTTTCCCGTTCTTGCTGCCGTTTTTTGGCTTTGGGGGCGGGTTTGGTGGCCTGTTCTCGATTTTGATTTTTATTTCGATCGCTAATTTCCTCGTCCAAAGCTTCCGCCGCGCCGGGGGCGGAACTGACGAACTCGGCAACAGCGCCGCCACTACCACCGTATCTGTCGCCCGCTTACAAGTTGGTTTGCTAGCAGAGGCCCGCGGTTTGCAAGCCGAACTCGACTCCTTAGCGCAAAAAGCGGATACCGATACAGCGGCAGGTCGTGCTCAAGTGCTGCAAGAATCTACTCTGGCGCTGCTGCGACATCCTGAATACTGGGTTTACGCGGGCGCTGAATCTGTGCAAACTCGCTTGGAGGCAGCCGAAGCTAAGTTTAATCAACTTTCTTTGGCAGAACGCAGCAAATTTACTGAAGAAACGCTTTCCAATTATAACAATCAGCTCCGGCAAGCAGGGAGCAGCAATATCCTGCCAGGTTTGCAGGAAAATGGGGCGCTGGTTGCTTCTGATTTGAATTCAGATCCTGGGGAATTTATTGTGGTGACGGTGATTGTCGGTACTCAAGGCAAATTGCAATTGCCAGCAGTGAAAAACTCTGAAGATTTGCGCCAAGCTTTGCGTCAGATTGGGGGAGTATCGAGCGAGCAGTTGCTGGCGGTTGAGGTGCTGTGGACTCCTCAAGCGAACGGGGACACTCTGACTGCTGACGATATGTTGGCGGGCTATCCTGATTTGCGCTCGATTTAGTGAGCAAGACTGGGCGCGGAGCATTATCTGCCGCGCCCCATCCTGCAGCCAAGCTGGGCGGGTGAGCCCCATTGCTTTTGAGACAGGAATTTCGCGGGAGGTTGGGGAGGTCGATCGAGTTAAAAAAGATTGTTTAACAAATGCTAGTATTGAGAGATTATGTTTCAGCGTGATTCATCTGCTATGGGCTAAGCCTGCCCGATATGGGTTTTGCGAAGAAGTTAGGCAGGATAAAAAAAAATGTATTAAGCGAGGGCTGCTTCGGAAGAAGTTGCGATCGCGCGTCATCTAAATTTTATATAAATAAGCAAGCAGCGATCGAGAGCTAAAACTTATGGCCGACAGCAGCAGAAAAAAAGCACTTTTTATTTTGAGCCAGTTAAATAATGACGATATCAACTGGATCGTCCAAAAAGGTAAAAAGGAAGTTCTAGATCCGGGCGGGATTTTGATCTATGAAGGGAGACAGATAGATGCGCTCTACATTGTTTTGAATGGGAGTTTGAGCGTTTTAATCGAGGCTGAGCGGACTAGAGAACTCGCTAAAATAGCCAGCGGAGAACTGGTGGGAGAAGTATCTTTCATTGATGCTCGCCCTCCTTTGGCAACGGTAAAGGCGATCGAAGAAACTCACTTGCTAGCAATTCCTAGGCGGCAGTTAGTCATCAAACTTCAAAACGATATGGGCTTTGCATCCCGGTTTTATTATGGAATTTCACTGTGTCTGGCAGACAGAATGCGCGGTACGATCCGACATATAGAATACGGTCGCAATATTGAATTAGATCAACCAGAATTTGAACGAGAGGATATCAATCCTAACGTCCTGGAAAATTTGGCGCTAGCTGAGGCTAAGTTTAATTGGCTGAGGGAAAATCTTAAACCTTAAGGAATTTTAAGGCGTTTTTAAGCTGGGTCTGAAAACTTGCCGATTGATACGGTCATTGAGAGATGTACGATGTAACTTCTCAACTCAAAAAACAGATGTGCAGAACGAAATAGGGGCGGGTCGTACCGGAAATATCGATCATCTATAATTGCCGAAACTATAAAAACCCGCCCCTGTGCTTTGCCGTTGCAACCTCGCGCGCCCAAATGCAACTACCAACTAGACAATCTAGATAATGCCCGGCCCTTTGCCGCGGGTGTCTGCATCCATTGTCAGTTTTCCTTCTTCGCCTTTTTTATCTTTGATTTCTGCGAGAATTCGAGCGCGTTCTGCAGCTTCGGCTTCTTCTTTTGCTCTCAAATCGCCCGGTTCGTTGATGTACATTTCCGGTTCGACCGCGTAATTGTTAACCAGACCTTCTTTGTCTACTGTATAACCATCTGTAGTGTGAATGCTTTCGTCATCGGTTTGGTCATCGGTTTTTGCACTTTTCTGCTTGCCTTCGGTGGTTGTGTGCATGAAGTTAGCCCCTTCCCGTTCTTGCCGCGCTGCTGTCTCAGCAGGAGTAATGCCCCTGTCATAGTGGGGGGCTTCCATATTGGCTTCGATTTGTTCGTCGGCCGGTGTTGATTTGCTAACTTCTTTTTTGGGGGGTATTGGTTGGCGATTAGTCATGATTTATTCCTGAGTTATCTTTTCAAAAAGGTCTTTGGCTTATGTTTAAATAATAAGTGTAAGCTAACTCATTAACAAACTATCTTTGGTTATAGTTTGCGAGAAATTGCTGCAATCTCCCATACATTTAGTGAGTCTTCCTCAAGACTGATAAATTTTTATTTTTATTAAAATTTTCACATTTTTATACTCTTTGACATCTATCTAAAGACAGATAATATCCTTTCAGGTCAATTACCTCTAATCAAGGGGTTTGTAGTGAGGACTTTGGTCTTCAGATTTTTATCATGACTAAAGTCCAATGGCACAGAAAAAGGCTTAATCACTCCCTCCGTTTAGCTTTCAAGACAGAGCGAGGTTCCTGCATTCGAGCATACGGTTTCTGCCTGGGTTTCCAAACACTAGATTCAGAACGCTCAGGTCGAATCGTAAGTAAATTAGTTGCCACCTGTTCCAAAAGTAATTGACGCCATTGTCGCTGTTGGCATTTTCCTGTAGTTGCCAACAGCATCAATAACAGATTCAACTGCTGCCTGGTTGATTGGAATGAGAGTTGAAAAACTGTATTTTCTGACAAAGATACAGCCTGCCACATAATGGTACGTAATCAAGTGTAAGCTAATCAGTATGTCCAGATTTCTTTTCTCACCATCACCGGAGTTTTAGCTGTTAATATCTCCATTTTTAACGTGGTTTTGAGATAGCGTCAATTAACTGCTGCCGACCAACGAAACCCATATAAACAAGTCAACTTTTTAACAGTGTACCGTTTTGTATCCACCAATATTGTCACTACAATGATACGCTCAGCTCTAAAGCCACGGCGCTTAATTCGCCATACTTTCCGGACGATGAAACTAGACGGCCATGCCTCGAGTTCCTCCAAAGTCATGTGGGTTGGGACAATGTTGGGGCTGATTCCCGACGACTTTTTGAGCGCCAATTCCCAACTTTTTTCCCCGCCCTTAAGTCAGTTTTACGGAAATGATTTTTACGGAAAACAGCATCTGCTCCTGGCTGTTTCACCACAAATAAATCGACATAATTATCATAAGCTTGCTATGGCAATATCACATCGTCGGGGACTAAATTTGCATAAATTAAAAGGCTGAGCACAATCTCACTGCTCGCCTGCGTTAGCTATGCCAGCGGATACCACAGCCAAGCGTGAGCAATCAAAAGAGTACCACTATTTTAGCGATGGTTCATCCACACCCAGCTTTTTGATTGCTGTGTTGCGGATACTCGGCTTGATTAGCAGCAGTATGATTCATCAACACTGTTGTCCCATCTAGTACCCGCACCCGTCGTCCACACCATTGTTGTTCTATGGGAACTTGCTTTTCTCTCTTCCTCTGCGACTATGGGTACTAACTGTTGAACGAGTTGATCTGGTAGTCGCTGACGAGCTTTACTGTATGCCCCGGTATCAGAAGAAGGAGGCTGGACTCCGGCGGCACTGAGCCACGTACTCATCCGCTTCACGGCCCCACTCAAACTTTTGTCGGGAGCGAGTACCTGGGATATCATCGCCCACAATGTGACTATCGGTGTGTAGATGCTTTGGTCGTAGGTGATTTTCTCATTCGCTAGAAGCTCTTGGACTAACGAATCTGGCAGCAGCTTCTCCCAAGGTGAGGCAACGCTCGGCAAAAATTGTTGTTTAAGAATGCACGCACGATTTGGCATAATGGAGAGAGATATTTTGGTTGGTCGGGCAATTATGTAGATATTGCCTTACAGATTTTTTGGGGTTCACTTTTTCAGTGCCATTGGGCTAAAGTCCTCACTACGAACCGGATCGATCGTCCTCAAGCGCTAAGCGGAGGAATTTGACCGGGCATGATATCAAGTATCATCAGGTAACGGTGGCAGTAATGCCTCTAATTGCACCAGTAAACCAGGCAAAACACTTGTAACAAGATTCCAAATAACTTCTGGTCTCGCTTGGTCATAACGGTGAACTAAAATATTGCGTAAGTTAATCGCATTTCGCCAATCAATTTCGGGATGAAACTGCTGAAACTCGATCAAAACTCTGCGAGCTGCTTCGCCCAAAATCCCCAACTGCCGCTCTACGGCACTTTGCATAAAAACACTTTCCAGGTAAGTGTCGTAAGAAGCATCAGTAGTAAACTGTTGAATCCGACGGATTGCTTGCTCCATGCCCCAAAGTGAAGCACTATCCCGATCGTTCGCTGGCATAAATCACTCGATGCGTTTTCAAAATGTTCGATCGCCGATAGGGATTTTTTAACTGTTTTTTTTCCACCAAATCTACAGAACTGTGAAATAAATCCTCTATCTCTTCCTGCATACTCAATAAATGAGACAGCGTGAGGTGGTGCGAGCGCTCGTAAGTAACTAATACATCCACATCGCTATCAGGGCGAAAATCATCCCGCAGCACCGAGCCGAACAGGGCAAACTCGACAATGTTCCAGCGCTGGCAAAATTGCGCGATCGCATCTAAAGAAACTTTTAGGCGATCGCTCACTACATATTCTAAATCCGATTGCAACTCAATCATGGGCGAGTCAACCTCAGACTACAAAATTCAGAGAATCCAAGCATTGCTATAGCAGGCGCTAATTTACCACACTTGAGCATCCCAGACACATTTAAGTTTTCGATGCAAACAAAATTTACTAGACTTACTGATAAGATGAGAGGAGCTAGATTGAGAGGTCATCTTATGTCGCCGATAAAACAACGCCTTCTAGAAGCGATCGAACGGACTCCTGAATCGCTTTTAGAGCAAACCCTGACATTCCTGGAATTTTTGACCAGTCGGACACAGACCGCACTCGCCCCAGACTTCGACTGGGATTTTGACTCAGACACCGACTCCAACGACACAATCCTCGCTGACCTGAAAGCCTCCCTCCACCAAGCCAAAGCGGGACAAACCTTCCCCATCGATGAGCTCTGGGACGGCATCAATGTCTGATATGCCAGTCCAACTCAAATTCACGGCACTCTTCAAACGTCGCCTCAAAGGACTCGCTAAAAAGTAGCGCCAAATTCAAACCGATGTTAAGCCCGTCCTCGATCAGATTATCCAAGGAAACTTCATCGGAGACCAGATTACAGGCATCCCATACACCGTTTACAAAGTCCGGGCTAAAAACAGTGATGCCCAAGTTGGTAAGAGCGGTGGCTATCGTTTGATTTATCAAGTTGAATCACCGACCAGGTTGTTTTACACCTGATTTACTCGAAATCAGAACAAGCAAACGTCTCGGCCGAGGAAATCCAAACTGCGATCGCACAATACCACGCAGAACCAGGCTAATAAGACTTTTTTCAAGTCTAAACTTTGGATATCGCCGACATTGATATCACATATGGCCCAAGTCCCGACCTTCTGGCGGCAGCAGTGTATCTTTGAGAGTTGACACAAATTTTTTAAACTTGTGCTAACTCTTGACTACATACTGACTAGAGTGAAAAATATGCAAAAACGCCCGCAACAAACCAACCAACCTATGAACTTTTCAGAAAAATCAGGGGGCAAAAGTCCCACATCCACAAAAACCAACCCAACAAAGAATCTCGGCGTCGGAGGATTGCGGAAATTACTGCTCGCCGCCGGAATAGCCTCTGTGTGCGCTAGCTGTCAAAATCCTCAAGCACCCACCGCCACAACTCCCGGAGGCAGTCCCGGAACCAGTCCCGCAGCCACTCCCGTCGCAGTCAGCAACCCCGGAGACCCAAATACTGTCAAAATTGTCTCCATGCTGCCGATGACAGGCAGCGCCTTGGGTCAAGCTCAAACAATGGTCAACGGTATCCAACAAGCCCTCGCCGAAACCAACTCGAAAGCTTGCGACGGCAAAATCCAAATCCAATACGAAGTTTACGATGACGCCACCGCCGCCGCCGGCAAATGGGACCCTGCCCAAGTAACGTCCAACTCCAACAAAGCCGTGGCTGACGGTTCGGTAGTTGCCGTCATCGGTCACTATAACTCCGGTGCAGCCAAACTTTCCATTCCCGTGCTCAACCAAGCTAACATCGTCATGATCAGTCCGGCCAACACTTATCCGGGACTGACTAAACCAGGAAAAGGCGAAGCCAAAGAACCCAACGTTTATTATCCCGCTGGCACTCGTAATTTCACCCGCGTTGTCCCCGCTGACGACCTTCAAGGTGCTGTAGCTGGCAACTGGGCGAAATCTTTAGGCGTGCAAAAAGTCTACATTCTAGACGACCAAGAACTCTACGGCAAAGGCATCGCTGACGTTTTTGAAGCAACTTCTAAAAAGTTGCGAATTCAAGTCCTCGGAAGAGAGGGAATTGATATTAAAGCTAGCGACTATAAGGCGTTAATGAATAAAATCAAAGCTTTAAATCCCGACATGATTTACCTTGGAGGCACTACTCAAAGCAATGCGGGACAAATAATTAAAGACATGAGAAATGTCGGAATGACGCCTGATGCGGTTAAGTTCATGGGGCCCGACGGCATTAAAGAGCAAGCTTTAATTGACGCGGCAGGCAAAGATGCCGAAGGAGTTTACGCTACTTTTGGTGGCTTGCCTCCTCAAGAATTGACTGGTGCGGGTGCGAAGTGGTACACAAGTTACAAGGCAAAATATAATGCTGAACCGGAAGCTTATGCAGCTTACGCCTATGAAGCTGCTAAAGTTGCGATCGGCGCAATTAATAAAGTTTGCAAAAATGACCGTGCTGCTATCCGCGAAGCTGTCTTGGCAACTAAAGACTTTAACGGGGTACTCGGCACTTGGAGTTTTGACACCAACGGCGACACGAGCTTGACTACAATGTCAGGAAATGTTGTTAAAGGTGGCAAGTGGGAGTTCGTGAATGCGCTCAAGACGGAATAATTAGTCAGTTGTCAGTTGTCAGTTGACTGTTGTCAGTAGTGATTTTAACTGGTTCCTAGGCTCTGCTTAGGAACCAATGTAACTCTTGGTCTGCTGGGCTTTCCGATCCGAAAAATTGGAGGTAGAGCCTCCGAATCCGCGTTTCTAATATCTGCCTAGAAACGAGTAGAGTGAATGTTCCTAATGCCCAATGCCCAATTCCCAATTACTCAAAAACATGAAGAACTGGAAAAGTATTCTCTTATATCTAGGTGTAGTTTATATAGTTTTGCTATTAGGCCCGATCGCAGGATTTGATTTGCCAAAAATTTTAGGAGAAATAGCCAGCAGTCCTGAAGTTTTGATTCAACAATTGTTAGTGGGTTTGGTGAACGGGGCGCTGATTGCAATTATTGCCTTGGGTTACACTATGGTTTATGGCATTATTGAGTTAATCAATTTTGCTCACGGCGATTTGTATATGTTGGGTGCTTTTGCTTCCCTAACCGTATTCGGGGCTTTTGGGATTCAAGATGGCGCACCTTTAGGTATTGCTATACCAGTGATGTTAGTCGCTTTAATTGTATGTTCGGTGTTTTGTGCTGGACTGAATGTTGTTGTCGAAAAGTATGCTTATCGACCTTTGCGAAATGCTCCCCGTTTGGCTCCTTTAATTTCAGCAATTGGAGTTTCTTTTATTTTCCAAAATATGGGTCTGTTTTGGGGAGGATTGAAAGCTTTTATTCCAGTGATGGGTTCTAATTCGGCGGCTCCGAAAAGCTTTCCCGATTTGTTGCCGCGAGTTGATATTCTAAAGTTTTTGGGAATTCAAACGAGTATTGTATTTACTACGAAAGATTTAATTGTGTTGGTAGTGGCTGTGGTATTGATGGTTTTGCTTCATGTTTTTGTCCAGTACACTCGTCTGGGAAAGGCGATGCGGGCAACGGCTCAAAGCCGCGATGCTGCTAAAATTATGGGGATTAATGTAGATCAGATTATTGCTTTGACTTTTTTGATTGGGGGAGCTTTGGCGGGTTCGGCTGGGATTCTGGTTGGTTTGTACAACAATACTATTGTTTTTACGATGGGGTTTACGGCGGGTTTGAGGGCTTTTACGGCGGCGGTTTTGGGGGGGATTGGCAATATTGTCGGGGCGATGTTGGGAGGTGTTTTGATTGGGTTGCTTTCGTCTTTGAGCGATCAGTATTTGTCGAGTCGCTGGACTAATGCTTGGGTATTTGGGGTTTTGGTGGTGATTTTGGCTTTTCGACCGGGCGGTTTGTTGGGCGAGAATGTTCAGGAGAAGGTTTGAAGTTGCAGGGTTAAAATAAGGGCAAGAGACATTTAAGTATATCTAAAAAAACATCGCACCCAGACCCCCGACTTCTTTAAGAAATTGGGGAACTAAAAGCGATCGCATTTTACATTTTAGGTTATTTTACGTTTTAAATATTCCCTGGTTTGAGCCAGCCAAAAACTTCGCCTAAAGTCAACTGCATTTCCGGCATAAAATTGGGCATCGGAAGTATATCTGTTGGTTCTTGCAAGGAAATAGGCTGCTGCCTTGCGGGATAGGCTAAAATGTTTTTTTCATCCGGATCGAGCAACCAACCCATCTGACAACCGGCATTCAAACAGTGCAAAATATTGTTTGTGACTTTGGTTTGGCTTTGGGCTGGGGACAAAATTTCTATTGTCCAGTCTGGGTAAGCATTAAATGTATTGGCAATTTCGCCGTCAGCGTCTAGGGGAATGCGATTCCAAACAAAAATGGCGACATCGGGAACAATAGAACGTCCGCCAAAGGTGCAGCGAAGTTCTGGTAGGGCTAGGGCAATTTGCGGTTTCTCTGCGATGTCGTTGGTGACTGTTACGAGTCTGCCTTGTAGTTTGCTGTGTTTTCCTTGTGGCATAGGTTTTTGTACGATCGCACCTTTGATGTATTCGCTAGCGGGTTTGGTTTCTGGGAGTTGCAAAAACTCGTCCAGGGTGATAGTTTTTTGAGGTGCTTGTACCATATAGTGATCGCCCGTTTGAAGTGTGTTGGGGTAACAGTTCCAGTATATAGCAGTTGAGAGTTGACAGTTGACAGTGACTAATAACTAATGACTAATAACTAATGACTAATGACAAATCAAATAATCCAAGCAATTAAATCGAGCGGTATTTTAGGGGCGATCGCCTCTTTGACGGTTTTGTTATTCGGCGGTTGGAGCGGCACCGTGATCGGCTGGCTGATGGGTACGGCTGCAGGGTTTATGAGCTGTCAGAATCAGAAAATTTACAGCCCAAAAATGGGTGCGACTATCGGCAGTTTCGCGGGAATGGGGTTGGGAGTTTGGCTGTTAATTGCGAGTGTGGTAGAAGGGGTTTTGATTAGACCTTTTTCTGGTCAATCTGCTGTGGCTTTGCCGACTACGCTGCTGTACGGGATTTGCAGTTTGACGATCGCAATTTTGACCGCTACGTTAATGGGTGCTTTGCAGGGCTTGCAGGGAGAACGCCAGCGGCTGGCAACTCTGGTGACATTAGCTTTTATTCTAATTCTGTTTCCGTTTATCGACATTCAGGCTCAGACTGGCTGGATTGCTACTGTAGTACAGATTCAAATCTTTATTATGTTGGCGCTGGGTTTGAATATTACTGTGGGTTTTGCGGGTTTGTTGGATTTGGGATATGCGGCGTTTTTTGCGATCGGCGCTTACACGACGGCTTTGCTATCTTCTGGGCAATTAAATATTGCTTGGAACTTTTGGGTGGTGTTGCCGATCGCCGCCGGTGTAGCTGCGATCGCGGGCGTAATCCTCGGTATTCCGACACTGCGACTCAAGGGCGATTATTTGGCGATCGTTACCCTCGGTTTTGGCGAAATTATCCCGGTTGTCTTTAGGAATTTAACCGCGATTCGGATCGACGAACCAGTCTCGAAGATTGTTGCGGCTGTTTTGGGTAAACCTGAGTTGGTGCTGTGTCTGGTTGGGTGCGATCGACCTTTTAACCTCACCGGCGGCGAAGCGGGAATAAACCCGATCGGGCGTCCATCTCTCCCCATTATCGGCACTTTCAGCACCGGCAACTACTTTCCCTGGTACTACCTAATTTTGCTGCTAGTTGTCTTTGCTTACTTCATGATTTCGCGGCTGCGAGATTCCCGCTTGGGCAGGGCGTGGAATGCCATGCGCGAAGATGAATTAGCCGCGAGTGCGATGGGAATTAACCTAGTCAAAACCAAACTTTCGGCTTTTGCGATGGGAGCGACGTTTTCGGGCTTTGCAGGCGCGTTTTACGCCGCCTATATCAGCGCGATTTTTCCCAGCGTTTTCGATTTCTCGGTGTCGGTAATCATCCTCTGTATGGTGATTTTAGGCGGTTTGGGCAACATGACCGGGGTGATTTTGGGGGCTATCATTATCATGTCTGCCGATCGACTTTATCTGCCACAATTAGCGCAAGTCCTCAAGGGTTTTCTGAATACTTTTGTACTCCCCAGGATTGCAATTCCCCAGTTGCGAGACTTTCTGGCAACCAGTTTAGACCCGATTCAAATGCGCTTATTTCTATTCGGTCTAACTCTGGTTGTCATGATGATCGTGCGGCCGGAGGGGCTGATTCCTGATAAGATACACCAAGCTGAACTGCATTCTGATGCTGAAGCGAGCAATGAGTCTTTAGCAGATGCGAGAAGTAAGTAAATAGGTAAGGGCAAAAACCATAGTATTTTGTAGGCGGGTTTAGCTAAGAATCTAGGATGCAAGGGAGTTTAGGGGTGTAAAAACCCCGTCCTCATCTAATGTTTACTTGTAACCAACTACTTAGTAAGGGTGAAAGATTAGCCATGAAAAATGTAACTGGTACTGCTTTTATCGTTGCGGAATTTAGAGCAGAAGAGAACGAAGAGGCAATTCCTCTCTACACTGATAATGTAGTAAAAATCTGGTTGAATGAGGAAACAAAAAAAATAGCTAACCAAATAGCTCACAACTCTCCCGCCGCTAAAGAAATGGTTAAGTTGCGGACTAAATATTTTGATGATGTTTTGTCAAACCAAATTTTAGGAGGTTGCAAGCAAGTAGTTATTTTAGGTTCGGGTTTGGATACTCGCGCTGCTAGAATTAATGGAGAAGGAGTGATTTATTTTGAAATAGACGACAGCGCGACTCTTCAATTAAAAGAAGAAACTCTCAAAGCTAACAAAGTTACTGCTAATGTTCGCTATATTCCCGGCGATTACGTAAAAGACGGTTTAATTTCCTTGCTCAAACAGAGTGAATTTGATTTCGCTCTACCGACATATTTTTTGTGGGAAGGCAACACAACCTTGCTTGACAAAAAAGATGTAATATTTGTGTTAGAACAAATTCGCGACAATGTTCCTAATTTCCGATTGTCCTTTGATTATATGTCGGAAAAGGTGATTTTGAGAACGACGGGCTACCAAGATATCAATGATTACATAGATAAATACGAAAGTATGTATGCACCGTGGATTACTGGGTTTGAAAAGATTGCAACTTTGGCTGACGAACTCAATCTCAAACTTATTGAAAACTTTTCGACTGCCGATTTACACGCACAATATCGCCCTGGCCGTTCGCTAGAATCTAATCTTTTTAATTTTTATTTTGTCTGTACGTTAGAAAATGCAGTAGGGGGCGTCAGTCAAGAGAGTGACTAAACTCAAACAATTTGCTGCTGACGCATTTTACCAGATCAAAGACGATCGCACTTTGTCTGTACGCTAGAAAATGCAGGAGGGTGCGTCAGTGGTTTCTTGGACAATCGCAAACCATTTATTTTGTCAAGTGAATTCGTAAAGAATCAATAAGACCATGTTTAGTCAACCAATCTTTTACCTCTGGCGTTAAAAGTCCCAGGCTAGCACCCTCATTAGCAGCCACTCTCAGAAAACGAAGCACTGCTTCAGGAACCTCATCAGCATTTAAGCCATCCCAGCACTGCTTTAATTCCTCAATTAGCCGATCGACTTTATCAAAATCCTCACTGCTTTGGGGAATTGAGTTAGACTCCCGAATTTGCCCATCTAAATTTCTAATTCGTTGGATAGTTGGCTTAAAGGCCGAAACTTTATCCAGCACATTCAGGATTTCATTATTCGTGATCGGCATCTTTTGAATTCGGTACAGCCACCAAGCTTGACTCAATTGCTCTCTCAGAGAATTTTGTAATTGCTCTATCCTAGAAGTGAAATTCTTTTTGTTGTTAAAATTTTCATTGGGTATAATCCATTCAGAATTTTTTTTAAATTCTGCCTCAACATTAGCAATAAATGTGAGCAAAATCTCAGCCTTTTGAGTTAAATGAAAATTGGTAATTCCTTTTTGGCGAAAAGCTCTCAAAGATTGAACAAGAGGTATAGTTTCAGCGACAGCTTGCTCAATCTGTTGTTGTCTAGATTGAAAACCTTGCAAATTTTTTGCATCTTTCTGAAGATTACTTTTATATTGAGATAACTCAATCAGTTGAGTGGATTTTTGTAAAATCATACGATCTCTCCTTTAATTTCAGTAATTAGATTTCGCAGTTTAGCCAATCCATCTTCAATAGCCCTATGGCAAGATTCTACTGTTGCACCACCAGACACTTCTAAATCTTCAATGCGGTTATTCACCTCGGTTAGAGAAGCATCAAGAAAATTGTTAGTGCTGCCGACAAATTCGGAAGCCTCTGTCATTGCTTTTTGATGATTTTCGCTGAGATACTTAAGCAGCTTGCTCGGTTTACTATCGGGATTATCTTTCTCAGCTTGCACGCGCTTCATTGTTTCTAAATAGCTAGAAATCCCAACTCGTTTAAACTGTTCCAATACTGATTTTAGCTCATAGACACTCTTTCTGCCTCCAAGTACACCAGCTTCTTGCGAGCTATCGATCGCCCGCTTTACTAAATCGGTAACATCTTTTTTCTTGATGTCTTCCCCTAATTCAGCTACTAGAGAATTGTAAACAGCAAGTTGGCGATCGCACTCTTCCTGAATCGCTTTTTCTAGCAGTTCATCCGCAGCTTGACGCGCTTTATCGATTTCGGGAAACTTCTCTCGAACATCAGCCGGAATTTCACATTGAGGTTGCCAAGATTTGCTAACCTGTTTCAATGGGTCGAGGATTTGTACAACATCAATAATCTGAAATTGTTTAGAACTTCCTTTTGTGCAAGCCGTGCGACTTTTAACAATTTCTAGTAAAGCCTGGCGGTGGTTTTGTAAGCTATTAAATAGCTTTTTCCAGTTAGCTGAACGATTTTCTAAATCTTTTGCTTCTAAATCGAGAAACAAACTATTAATCAAATCTTCCATCGAATTTGTAGGATGTCCGGCCATTGTTGCTGCGATCGCCAGTAGCTCAACAGCCGCAGGGACAGGGTTCCAGGGTTCCCCAGACTCGCGGGGATACAGGCGAATTTGCTCTAAAACATATTGACTCCATTTTTCCAGTTGTGTGGCATAAGCGCGAAAGTAGCTAGATCCCTTGGGGAACTTCCAATGCTTGTAATGGTTGTATTGTAAAATGCCTTGGAAGGCGATCGCGCTTTCTCGAAACTCATCAGGATCGTCAGGAGTAAGAGGAAGAGATAGTTTAACTCCAGAAATCGTCTCCCTCGTAACTTTTGGGCTGTAAAAAATTAAGTTTCGGCGCTTAAAGTATTTACTATCGCTAGCAGCAAAACTCCCCTGAAGTAGCATTTCTGTATCCCATTCTATCCGCTCAACAATAGCTGAGTAAATCAACGGGCGCAGTTCTCCACCGATATCCTGCGGGAGAATTTCTCGGTTATTCCAGCGATCGAGAATTTGCAGTTGATTCGCCAACTTATCGGGAATTTTTTCAGTTTGAGATTGTGGCTCAACTCGATAATTACTAACCGAAGTCCTAGAGTCTTTAGCCTGCGAAGCTGAGGGTCGAACTTTGGTCTGCTGCACCTTCACGCCAAGTGCAGGAATATCAAATGCGGAGTGAATTTCTGGGCGAAAATCACAAAGCTCGTTACTATCCGTCCACAAATCGAGGAGAGTTTGGCGGCGATCGTAATTTTGTGAATCTTTGGCTTTAATATCGGCCTGAACCATTGCACTCAGCCGCATCTTGCCAAAGTGTTCTCGCAGAGAATTAGCAGGAAAGTCTCCATGCTTAATATCAGAAATAGAATTTTCTAGAGTCCACTTGAGAACATCTCTAATCAAAAATCGAGGTTTAAAAGTTTCGGGGTTTACCCTGGCAAGCATCTGCTCTAAGGCTTCAGGCGTGAAGGGATACAAACCAAAACCGTCCGCTTCTCCAAAACCTGCATGACAAGCTAGTTTGTGTTCGCATTCATTGCAAGCACTACTTAGTGCTGTTTTATCTGAATCTTCATAATTGCGAGACTTAGCCCAATCTTGAATTATTTTATCCTCCAAACGCACCGCGTTGAGGTATCGAGCCACAAATTGTTTGATATCTGCATAATTCACTAAAGATTGTTGTTTTCCAACTGTACCGACATCGAGATTAACGCTAAAAGTAATCCGTTGTTTTACAGTATCTAACCTCAAACCGTCAAAATAGCCCGTAGTACAAGCTAGCGCCGTTCGGATCGCGCACAAAGATTTGCCTCCGGCTTGTTGCGGCCTCGCTAAAACTGCTTCTAAAACTTCGCGGTCAATTCCTTGAAATTTGGCAAAATCTTCAATCAGTAAAACTAATTCTACTCCTTCTTCGGCTAAAGCTTCGCGAACCTCTCGCATTAATCTTTGCAAATCTTCCCGTCCGAGGCTCAAAACTTGAGCGATCGCTTCATCTAAATGTCGGTTCAACCAATCTACAGTTGCCTTTTGGATATCCTCATCGCCGATTAACAAGCTATAAAATTCCCGCGATCGCTCCCCAGCTTTTTGCAAGTTTAAAACATTTAGAGGCAAGTCCTCAAGCGAAAATTGCCGCCGTTCTTCAACAATTTCAACCGTATCTCGATGTCCGAGAATGTGGACAACTAATTTATGAATAATACCTCCATCTTTTAGCCAGTGTTCTCGGAAAAATGGATCGTATAAAAAAGAGTCAATTACATCAACCAGGTAATATTGTTCATCAGAAAGTTGAGTGCGATCGCCCCGACCATTTGGGCCAACCGCAGCAGCAAGCTGATTCAGAAGTTGTTCCCGCGCTTGTGCTTCTGTCAAGCTGCTAGTGGCTCGATTTAAACGCTGCCGGTATTCATCAAAAGTTGCTCCTGCCATCCCTTCTAATATTAAACTGATAATATCTTTGAGATTCGTTCCAATTTTGGGAATGAGCAAAACTCGGCGCTTGTCGGTCGATTCAATATTGGCGGCCAGCCAGCGAATCAGGTGAGATTTTCCCGTGCCCGAACTTCCTAAAACTGGTACGAAAGCGAAATCTTGTTCGGCAAGAAAATCTTTGAGAAATTGTTCCTCACTGTAGGGAAATCGCGACGGTACTTCGATAAGTTCCTGGCGGTACATTGCGATCGGATGGTGAGTTGCCAGAAATATACTATCTGCAGTTTGGGTAGCTTCCACACCCATCACACGGCGAACGCGCTCCACATCCCAGCAAACAAATTTTGTAAAAGTCATAGTTCTACTCCCCTCAAAATAATATGAGAAAATCCTGCTTCATTGTCGGCACTTGGAAAGATGAATAAATCGGCATCCGACTCTTTTTTAAGCTGGATGTAACCATCATCCTCAAGGCGCAATAAAGCAAAAGCCGTGCTAGTGGATAAATGATTGGGTAAGCGAAAACCGATTTTTTCCTCAACCTGTTCTCGAAATTTGCCACTTTCAAACACCGGGCATTTTTTAGCTAAACGATCGACAAACTCTGCGAGCGAAACTTTAGCTTGTACTTCTCCTTGAAATAACTCTTTTAAATTTCGTCTGAGATAAGCAGTTGGCTCAGGAACTATTATTTTGTTCCCTCCTAAAGCATGGCCCCAAGCAAACCCTAAATAACACATCCAGTCCGCGACTTGACCGAACAGAGTATTGCTGGATATTTTCAAATCTAAAGACTCAGCAACTCTCTGTTCTGCGACACGCTGTTCTACTTCTTCCCACGTACCGGGAGCATCATAAATATCTTGGGCTAAATACCATGCTATTAAGCGACCTAAATCTTCTTCATCTTCGTTATCAGAAGCGAAAAATAGCTGTACCAGCGTATCCGGTAACAACTTATCGCCAGTTTGAGGATGTCTGGATGCTTCGGGAAGATGACCATTTATAGCAATCTCCTCGTTTTCTTCGATTAATAAGTCGCACTTGATACTTTCTCGCAGTGCAGCATCAAACATCGGATGTTCCGCACTTTTGTTTCTCCCTTCTGATAATTTCTCTGGAGAAAGCAGGCGAGTGAGTTTTTCCCTGTTTTCACGCTGCTTGGGGGCTTGAAGTAAATATCTAAATATGCCTCGCATTCGGCTAGGAGTAGCCAAAGCAGTTTTTAATACGCTCATAAATTAACCTCCGTGCAAAAGTGGTTAAACATAAAGTATTTACCTGAAAAAATATCGATCAGCTTGCGATCATTGCGACTGGGATCTCGTGTATCTAAGGGAAGCACGATAATCAGCGGCGCCTCAGAATTTCTGTTTGGTGACAGATAGTTGTCATGGAGCCTCTTTCCGGGCGGATGAAAGATGAGGGTAGGAATGCGCGGCATCAGAATGGGTTGGTATTTTTCAAACACAAAGAGAAAAGGATCTGAGATTAGATTTGGTTCTTTAATAAATGTACTATGAAATTCGTGAGTAACAACTAAATTCCTAATTCCCTGATCCCTCAACCATTGAAAAAATTTAGGGGTTTTGACTTTCCAATTTTTCTCCTCCATAGATTCATAGAAAATCAGCATTAATTTATCTCCGGCTAGCAATCGTTCTAGTTCTTCACCTACCCAAAAATTAGGCTTTTGCCATACAGGTGATGGGGCGGGCATAATTCCCGAAAATCGTGATTCCCCCTTTTTTCTGCACACAGGACATCCACCACAAGCAGGAGAAATCCTAACCATTTTTCTCGGTTCTGGTATTGCACGATCGCGTATTGTGTAAGCTTCAGCTAATATTTCCGAAATACAGCGTTTTGGTCGTAAAGCCTCGCGCATCAATTCCAAATTTTTATAGCTCCAGTTTTGGCGGTGTTGGCGAATTGGTTCTACTTTACGTTCCCAGGTTTCGGCTTTCAGATGCGATTCATCTAAAATACGAATAAATCGGGATTCTCGGTGCAGTTTCCACGCTTTTTGATAAGCGTCTTTCGATTCAAAATTTTGGATTAGCGGTGGTCGCTCTGAATCAATTTCGATTAAACCAGCCCGACTCATCAGCGTTAAAGTGCGGATGTTCCAAGCCTGATTTTGTTCGCTGTTCATGTCAATATCTGCTAGTTGGAAAGATGGAGGAATATTGACGGGAACGCGAAACCGCCCATCGGCAAGAATTTTTTTCCTTAAAAACATACTTTCCCACCGCTGCAAACCCCGTTCGATCGTAATTGCAGAATTTTCATTAAGATACTTGGCAATTTTTAGGTCTTCCGTGGTATGCAATGTGAGCGAGATTGCTGCCTTGCCATCTCGACCTCCTCGACCGACTTCTTGATAGAAACGATCGATAGTTTCTGGGATGCAGGCATGAATTACGGCTCGAACATCGGACTGATCCACGCCCAATCCGAAAGCCGAAGTAGCAACGACTATATCAACTCGTCTCTCGCGCAAGTCTTGAATCAATTGAGAGCGTTCTGCTGCACTAGAATCTCCGGTCATAATGGCACACCGCTTGAATCCAGCACGCAACAAATCCTGTTCCCATCGCCTCACATCTTGGCGTTTTGTGGCGTAAACAATCAGAGGGCGAGGGAGATGATAAACAGCTTCAATTAGTCGCTCTTTTCTGATTTCTTCACTTTGACACCAAGCAAACCAGTAAGAGGGTTCTGGTCGCAACTGCACGGCAGATATCACTTGAAACGGGCCGGGTTTGCCGAATAAAGTTTCCAGGGTATCCAAACAGGATTCTGTTAAGGTTGCAGTCAGCAATAAAGTTGTAAAAGAAGTTAAACGCAACAAGTCTCTTCGCAAGCCGGGAAGTTCTTGAAAGGCTGGGCGAAATTCATCGCCCCACTGCTCGACGATATGAGCTTCATCTATTACGAAATACCTCAACTTTTTTGACATTGCGGCTTCATAAAGAGAGGGTGCAAGGGAACTCATCAAGCTTTCGGGTGAGGTGAAAACGATGCGCTGGGTGCCGTTGCGAATGCGATCGCGAATTTCCTTCCGTCTCTGTTGTCCTGCCTCAGACTCATCGCCATAATAAGCAGTCGCATGGTTAACAAAAGGTTTCAAAGCTCGTTCTTGGTCGATCGCTAGTGCTGTAGTCGGCACAACAATGACACTGACACCACCAATTTGCGATCGCAAAAGCGCTGGCAATTGAGCGCAGAGACTTTTTCCCGAACCCGTAGGCAGATTAATCACAAGTGTCGAACTCTCAGGCGCAGTCAAAACAGCACGAATTGCTTCGCGTTGCCCTACACTCCGATATTCCTTCAAATTCACCAATTCCAGAAACGGATCTCCCGCTACAGGCTCGTAGTTACGGCGAATTTCCTCTTTAAATACGGGTTGGTCTGGATGATATTGTTCGGAAAAATCCAGCCAATTTGGTTGCCAAGGATCAGCGCTAATTAAATAGTAATCCGAACCTTCACGCAAAATATTGATACCGCTTTGCAACCAAATTTCGCGATTCGGGAAAGAAGAAGTCCGACGTACTTCTATAATTTGGGGCATTCCGCCCTGTAGCTCATCTTCTCGCCGCAATACGTGACGAACTAAAGCAGCAATATCCCCTTTTCCCGGCGCGTCAGGAGTTCCCGCAGCAGCCAAAGCATCAAGCAAGCGCCTTTGACAAGCTTCTGAAAACTGACTTGTATCAGCAGGTAGATTACCTGTTTGTAGAATGTCTCTGAACTCTTGGAATGAATCAGCCATCACTCATCCCCCTCTTCCAAAAATTGAACGGGAACTCGCCCAGAAACAATGATGAATCCTACAGAATCAAGCTTGATTCGGGGATGGCGAATTCCTTCTAAAATAGCTTGACTTAAAGCAGTTTCTGTGTTGACTTCTTGCGCTAATAATGAATGCGAAGTTTGTTGGCTTTGAGCTAAGCGGTTAAGACGCAGGCGCAGTTGAGCAAGCCTTTTTCCTAGTTTCTGTTCGGCAATTTGGGCCTGTTGTTCACAGAGTTCGATGAAAGAAGTGCGATCGCCCAACAATGTTTCAGAAGTCCGACGTGCCTGATGACATAATTCTTGCCAATTACTAGCATCAATAAACTCATTCAGAATCGGCAATCGACTTTTCGCCAAGTTGTAATCTCGGCATGGATGACTGCTTTTACCTTTATAGGGACGTTGCAGGATCTTCACAAGTGCTTCATCTTCAACAATGCTTATTGGTTCAGAGCGAGCATCCATGAAAATTGTCTCTATAATTGGGGGAAGTAGCGCATCTGTACGTCGCTTTAGAGCTTTATATTTGTTATTATCTATCCCAAAATCTGTTAAAACTTTTTGGGCTATCTCTAAATTGGCTTCGACTACATAATTAAAGCGAAAACCGAACCATTCCATCCCTTCCCCAGCATCCCAAGATTCATCGCATCGCCACATTGCAAATGCTTGACCCCTGTCATCCCAATGAATATAAGATGCTAGTGCTTCTACAAATCCTTCCCCAATACGGTAGAGGTTGACACCAGGATATTGAGTTGATATTCTCCGGTTATAAGTACCAGAGGGTTGTGCATAAGCAGCAAAGCGAGTTTGCAGATCGTGGATGGGAATTAGAGTGCGCTTAGTAGGTTGATAACGCCCTACTTTTTCTAAATTCGGATCGTCAATTTGTTTGAAGTGCAGTGCTTGACATATCCAGTCTTCTGTTGCTCGTTTAATTTCCTGATGGCGAGCATCATAATCATCTAAAGTTTGAAAATATTGGGTAGCGTTTTCATCCTGGGCATCTATTTCATCTAAAGCGTTTTGTTCGCTAATTTTTACCTGTTCTTCAGCAATTTCTTGTTGGATAGTCCCTATCATTTCTAATAGTCCACTAGCACCAGATTGAAACATAGTGGTTAGCAGTCCTGGTAATTTTTCATCTACATAAAACTGGATACTGGCAATTGATTGATGCAAGATGCCGAAACCGTCTTTTAATAATTGATACCAAGCATCGTGAGGGCTATCCTCTAAGTCTGAGCCGGCGAATACTGTAAATTGAACATTTAAAGGGCGACCAATGCGATCGATCCTACCAATCCTTTGTTCTAAACTATTTGGCGACCAGGGAAGATCGAAATGAATCATCCAATCAACAAATTGAAAGTTCCGACCTTCTTCTGCAGAGGAATCGCAAACAAGGATAAAACAATTTCGGTCAGTTTTGAACTGGTTGAGGCTTTTCTCAACATGAGAACGAGACAGTCCTAATTGATGGCTAGCTACAGATGCCTGACCAAAGGTATCTGATAAGCACCGGAAAATTTCAGCGCCTGTTTGGGCAAAACTGGTGAAAATGACAATTTTAGGTAGGGGATTTCCCGATACCGGTCGGCGAATTTGCTGTTGCACCTGTTCGAGCAATTTATGAAGGTTGCTGCGATAAGATTGAAGTTTAAAAGTTTCTGAAAGATGATAAAGTATGACTATTTTGAGTAAGTCGAGGCGAGATCCTTCTTCTGAAGGTTGCTGAATAATCCTTAGTAAAGATTGCAAAATCTGGTCTTCCCCATAAAATTTAGGGGTTTCTGTCAGAATGCGGATATTATCAGCACCAAATTCTTGAATCAAGGCAGAATGGGAGATGCCGCTTAAACGGGTTTCGAGCACTTGCGCTAAAATCCCTAACCAAGTCCCGCTAGCACGGAATAAAAGGAGAAAAATTTGCTGATATTGTTGTTGGTTAGGAGCGACTGTGCGCCATTCATCAATTAGTTCGTGAATTTCGGGCGATCGCTCATCTAAGTCATACTCTACTTTTGGTGTCACATTTCGGGCAAAAATTACATCTTCCACCGCAGCGCGACGGTTGCGGAGCATTCTACGGTGTAACCGATAGGTGTCGCTGATGTGGGTGCGAATCGATCGCACAATTCCATCTCGATCGGCCGGGAGTGTTTCTTTAGAAAGCAAACAATTTTGTAATTCGTCTACGAGATTTAGCAGATATTTATCTTCAGCAAAAAGGTTTCGCAGTTGGTTGAGGTTAGTTTTAAGCACAAACGGATTTGCTTTCTCTTTAAATGAGAGTAAAACTCGACCAATTTGTTGGCGGTTTTTCACCCTCGCACGAAAACCTTCTAAATCATCAAGTTGATAGGTGATCGGATCGAGTAGGTGCAGCATCGCCAGGAAATCTTGCTCGTGATTGAGAACTGGAGTTGCAGATAATAGAAGTAGGCGATCGCTTTTATGAGCGAGGTGTTTGCAAGTCTCGAAACGCCTGCGCTTTATCGAATCTGAAGAGGTCGCCATTGCTGCAATATGATGTGCTTCATCTAAAATCAGGAAGCCCAAATCGGCATGAGGGCTGACTCGATCGACATCCTCTACTGCAAGTACCTGGACACTATTGTCCAAGTCAGAGACATAGAATTTATGTTCTAATTCTTGAAGCCACTGTTCCCGCAGGTATTGCGGTACAAGCACCACTGCACGTCCCTGCGGTTCATCGAGGAGATACTGGCGAAGAATAGCACCTGCTTCGATCGTCTTTCCCAGTCCAACTTCATCAGCTAAGAGGTAACGTTGAATGGGGTCTTCGAGTACGCGGCGGACAACTTCAACTTGATGGGGATAAAGGTCAATATTGGCAGAAATCAGCCCTGTCATCCCGCGACTGACAGCGCGTTGTTCGATGAGACACTGGACAAAAGCTAAACGTCGATCGTGAAAGTAGGGCGTTTCTTGACCTTTCATCGCTAGAGTTTCGATTGGGTCATCGATGGGTAGGTTGCAACGAACGTAAATTTCCTGTTCAGCAACTAATGCTATCTTTTTATCGGGTAGATCTATTCGATACTGACCTTTGTCTTCGTCCCAGTCAAAAATTCGGCCAATTATCCATGTATCCTGGCTTTCTGGCTGGATGTAGCATCGTGTCTGAGGCGGGAGTTGAACTCTATAAAGCGAAGTTAAGGGTAAGGTTTTTTCAAGGCGTTGCCCAATTGAGCAGAAGTATTCAACTGTTGCTGTAGAGTAAGATATCTCGGTAACTTTTCCGATTCCGAAGTCGTTGTTTGGCGATTTTTCTGCGGAGACGCTTCGCGATCGCACCAGCAAACCAAGCTTTATCATAGTTCCGGCCTCTACATTCCCTCTTACTAGAGTAGCCCATACCCATGAAAAACTAGCAGTGTAATTTAATTTTCCACCCTTTTTGTCCTTACACTGGTAGTGCCCTGAAGGAAAGGATCAGAGTACGTTATGATTAGAGAAGTGTTTGCCATAGCGTGATATGACATTAGAAATTAATTGTTGCCCTAATTGTGGTTCTGAAGAAGTTAGTCGAAACGGTCAAACTCGGCATCATAAACAACATTATAAATGCCGAGAATGTGGTCGTCAATTTGTTTTAAATCCGGCATGGAAACCTATTACAAAACAACAAAAAGAGTTGATATCACGGATGCTACTTGAACGTATTTCTCAGGCGGGGATTGCTCGGGTACTACAAGTGTCAGAAGATACAGTGCAGCGATACGTTAATAGCCAAGCCGCTGCTGTTAAGAAGCAAGTGGAGGTGACTCCCAAGCAAAAAAAGCGCTTGAGTGTTCAGATGGATGAGTTATGGTCATTCGTTGATAGTAAAGGAAATCAGCAGTGGGTCTGGCTGGCATTGGATGCCCAGACTAGGGAAATTGTTGGTGTACATATTGGAGAGCGTAGCGCAGTATCGGCTCAAGCTTTATGGAATTCAATGCCACCAGTGTAGCGTCAGTGTGCAGTAATTTATACCGACCATTGGAGTGCTTATGATTCTGTATTGCCCAGCAAACGTCATCGGAGTGTAGACAAAGATAGTGGTTTTACTAGCTATATCGAGCGCTTCAACTGTACTATTCGACAACGAGTGTCTCGATTGGTAAGAAAGAGCTTAGCCTTCTCTAAAAAATTAGAAAATCATATTGCTGCCATTTGGCGCTTTGTGCATCATTACAATGCTAATTTACAACTCTAAACGCCTACTTTCTTTGAATTCAGTTTAATTCTCTTAATCCTTTCCTTCAGGGCACTACCCAAGGGGAAACCTTAAACCGAAACGCAGTCATGAAGCTTAGCCCAAGACTTTCTGTAACGCATTCCGATCCCCAAATCTTTCCCTGTGGTAACGAGCATCCCACCACAGCCAAGCTGACGCACTTTAACAGAGCCGATTTGGTATTATATAGAATCCCAGCTATAACCGCTTAAGTAATATTAGGAATCACAACCAAAATGTCATTATTAGAAGCACAGCAACTTACAATGCGATTCGGCGGTTTGACTGCGGTCAACCAGGTTAGTTTAACCTTGGAAAAAGGCTCGATCGCCAGTTTGATCGGCCCCAACGGTGCGGGCAAAACTACTTTTTTTAATATGCTGACAGGTATCTACAAACCGAGTGGCGGTCAGTTGCTTTTGGAACAGAAAAATATCACGGGTTTGCCTCCCGATCGCCTGACAACTTTCGGCATTGCTAGAACTTTTCAAAATATCCGCTTGTTTAACAACATGACTGTGCTGGATAATGTTTTAGTAGGTAGGCACTGCCGATTGAAAACAGGTTTGTTGGGTGCAATCCTCCGCCCTCCCGCTGCAAATCTGGAGGAGCGGGAAGCTAAAATAAAAGCGCTCACTATGCTTGATTTTGTCGGTTTAGGTGCTGCTAAAGCGCCGGAGTTGGCAAAAAACCTTTCCTACGGAGACCAGCGCAGATTGGAAATTGCGCGGGCTTTGGCTTCCGATCCGAAAGTGTTGCTTTTGGACGAACCGACTGCCGGGATGAACCCTAACGAAACGGCTGATTTAACTCGCTTTATTTATCGGATTCGCGATGAGTTGAATTTGAGTATTTTGCTGATTGAACATGATATGAAAGTGGTGATGGGAATTAGCGATCGCGTGAGTGTTATGGAGTACGGTACTAAAATTGCTGAGGGAACTCCAGATCAAGTTCGCGCCGATCCTCGCGTGATTGAGGCATATTTGGGAAAAGAAGAAGATGGACATGGTTAATGGGTATTGTGTGCCGACAGATAAGTGACGTGGGCAGTGTTTATCCTCGGAAGAAGCGAGATAATGTTCAGCCAATTAACCCAATAAAATTAGGGCGGGTTTCACCAACAATCTGTCATTCAAACCGATAATATTTATCAACCCACCCACGGCGACAGCATTTTATAACGAGCAATTCAACGGAAACGATAGGAGGTGCGCCTCGCACAGCCTACGGATTAACATCCGGGGTTTTTCCTAAACTTTTGATTTGACTTCCGACATTTGTTTCTTGTGTTTTCTCTGCCTGACAAACAATCCTAAAAAGATTGCAGTACCTAATACTGTGCTCGGTTCTGGAACTGCTTCTGCTTCTGCTTCTGCCTTTGCGATATTGTTTTTAACTTCTACCAATGTTAAGTTAGTGGCGCTGTTGAATGTCCGCGAATATACCCCAGAAGTATACAGGAGGGTAGCTGCTGTACTTCCTTCAGCCAGAAAATTAAAGTTAATTTGTGTGGGTTTAAAGCTGTTGCTAACGAAGGCATTTGCAGAAAAGCCACTAGAAGAGTCTAAACCGATGGCAAATTGAAAAGAGTCTAACAAAATGTTAGTAACAGTGTTAATCACCCAGAAAGATATACTGCCACCCGCCCTGGCGCGTTCGGATTGGGGGTTGTCAACTGATGTTAAAAGAGCTAAAAATGTCTGAAAAGTGAAGGAAAAAGTTTCTTCGGCATCAATGAAGAAGTCGCCGATCACTGCTGCTTGACTTTGGGCGAAACCGGAATAGTTATTCCCGCTGCCTATGACTGCACTTTGCGAGAGATTTTCTGCCAGCAATTCGTGACAGTTAGATATAAAAACTGCATCAGCAGTTGCCTCGCTAATAACTGAACCGCTGTTAGCTATGGCCTGAGTGTAAGTGTTAATGTTAGTAAATGTACCTGTGTCAGTCGGTGTGTGACTGATGTTGTCAATCATTACTGCTGCTGCAGAACCTGCTATTGTGGCAGCACGGCTGGGCGCTACACCTACACTCAAGCTGGTTACTAAAGGAGTTGCTAATAAAAATGCGATCGCTCCACTAATGTGATTGAATTTCATGGTGAATTTCCTTAAATTTGAAACATTTTAAGTGTTGTTATTGGTAAGTTGTAGCAGTGGGTTTCGCTTACGTATCAATACTACCTATTTACTTAGAGATTTTTGTAAAGCTACTGTCAAGAAATCTTATGTTTAAGTAAAAATTATGTAAAGTTGGTCGCCACAGCTACAAAAAATACATTGTATGGGAGCTAGGGCTGGTGTTGATCTAAGTAAAATTACTGCTTACTATAAAAAAGCTTGATTTTAAATAAATGCAATAAAATTTTATAATAAGTCGGGATAATATAATAAGGCACAAAGCAGAAAGAGTAATTATGTTGGAAATTAAAGACATTCACACCTACTACGGAAATATCCACGCTCTCAAAGGAGTATCGCTAACAGTCTCGCAGGGAGAAGTTGTGACATTAATCGGCAGCAACGGGGCGGGGAAAACTACAACTCTCCGCACGATTCAAGGACTGCTGCGCCCGCGCCAAGGCACTGTATTATTTGAGGGAAAGCCTTTAGAAGCACTATCTACAGAGGCGATCGTCCGTTTGGGGATTTCTCAAAGTCCCGAAGGGCGGTTGATTTTTCCGCGCATGACGGTGCAAGAAAACCTGGAAATGGGTGCTTATCTCCGCAACGATACTCTCGGCATCAAGTCCGATATGGAAAAAGCATTAAATTTATTTCCTCGTTTGCGAGAAAGAATTAGTCAAAAAGGGGGAACTCTCAGCGGCGGCGAACAGCAAATGTTGGCGATCGCCCGGGCTTTGATGTCGCGCCCCCGCTTGTTATTATTGGACGAGCCGAGTATGGGATTGGCACCGATGTTAGTCAGTCAAATTTTTGCGATCGTCCGCGATATTAATGCTGAAGGAACAACTATTTTACTGGTGGAACAAAACGCCCGCATGGCTTTAAGTGTAGCCCATCGCGGCTATGTCATCCAAACTGGTCAGGTTGTAGTCGCTGGTACTGCTAGTGATTTGCAGTCAAATGAAACTGTTCGCAAAGCATATTTAGGTGAAAGTTAAATATGGGCATTGGGCATTGGGCATTGGGCATTGGGCATTGGGCATTGAAACTGACAACTAACAACCAAAAACCAACAAATAATAAATAATATCGTTTTCGGTTGCATCGGTATTGTTCAAACAGTCAACAGTCAACAGTCAACAGTCAACAATCCCGGAGGAGTGCAACCGGAATTGATATAACAAATTACCCTATTTGCGATCGCAACTTCCCCGTTTCCAATTCCGTCTCAAAAGCCGCCCGCACCTTTTCCCACTCCGCTTGAGCTTCCAACAGGCGATCGCGCGCCGTACTCACATCAAAAACCTGTTCCCCTCCAGACTCAACCGCCACGCGACCCATATACTCCAACTCCTTGCAAACAGCAGAAAAAGACACGGCTCCTAAATTGGCGCTGCTCGACTTCAGCGTGTGAGAAGCCAGCTTCAAACTATCAGCATCGCCGAGAAAAATAGCCTCCTTAATAGTTTCTAAATGTTGCGGTGCGTCTACCAAATATATCTTAATCAGCTCCCCCAAAAAATCTGGGTCTTCATCATCATCTAGCTCGCGGAGATTTTGCAAAATATGAAAATCTATCGGCGAATCTGCTCCCGGTTGAACGCTCGAAGATCCCGCCCTTTCACTGTCAACTTGATCAGAAATATCTTGATTTTTTTCCTCATTAACCGCATCCAATTCATCCCGAATCAGAGGTGAACACTTGCTCAAGGCGATCGCCAACTCTTCCCGGCGCACCGGCTTAGTAATATAATCATCCATACCTGCTTCCAGACACTTTTCGCGATCGCCCTGCATCGCATTAGCAGTCATCGCAATAATTCTCGGCTTCTTGTTAGCAGGCCATTCCTGACAAATGCGGCGCGTCGCTTCCAACCCATCCATGTTCGGCATCTGCACATCCATCAGCACAACATCGTAAGATTGCCGCTTCAGCGCCTCCAAAACCTCCAACCCATTAGCCGCAATATCAGCCCGATATCCTATCCTGTCGAGTAAATGCGTAGCGACTTTTTGATTCACCACATTGTCCTCAGCCAGCAAAATCCGAATCTGACTAGAATTAGTTGCATCCTGTCCGCCAGAATTCGCCGCAACCTGCCTCAAAACAGCAGGCGTCCGCTGCACGCGGTGCTGTTCTTGAGAATTTTCAAAATACTTCAATCCCGAAGTCACAGTCACCACATTTGAAACTTCTCCCCTGCCGCTTCTGCCAGTAACATATCCAAAAACTTGCAGCAACACATTATAAAACTGTGACTGTTTTAAAGGCTTAGTTAAAAAAGCAGAAAAATGTACCTCTGTAGTTTCAAGTTTTTTCCAAACTTCGGCCTTACTTAAATAAGTAAACAGCACCAAAGGTAGGGCAATTTTGCGAGGGTTTTTAACGATGACATTCGGATTTAGGCCGTCGCCGCCGGACAAATTGCTCAGCTCAAATTTCCGAATCTCCACAGCCAACGCCACACCGTCCATATCTGGTAGATTCATCGCCAAAATAGCTAAATCGAGCGGCGAGTTTCCTTTGATGATTTCCAAAGCCTCAGCACCCGAAGTTACAGCCACGGGTATCATTCCCCAAGACTCTGCCTGACGGATCAAAACTTGCCGATTAATGGCATGATGCTCAACAATTAACAAGTGCTTACCAGCGGCAAATTCCGGTCTTTTTTCCTCAGCCCGGAGGTCATTCGCTTCAGCAGTCACCGTGAAATAAAAAATCGAACCCGAACCCGATATCGACGGCGGAGTAAATTCTGCAGGCGACCTTCCAGCGATACTTTGTCCGATCGCAGAAACTCCCGGTTGAGACTTAGAACTTCCCGGAGTAACCTGGCTGACAACCCACATTGTACCGCCCATCATATCGCTCAAACGCTGGCTGATAGCCAGTCCCAAACCCGTCCCGCCGTAATGTCGCGTTGTCGAAGCATCCACCTGCGAAAAAGCTTTAAACAGGCGATCCATCCGGTCTGGCGGAATGCCAATTCCCGTATCTTGGACAGCAAATTGAATCTCGTATTGTTTGCTACGTGCCAACTCTCCCTGGTTAATTAATAGCGGTTGTGGCGCTAGAATATTAATTTTATCTGGTGAACTATTAGCAGCTACCTGTTCAATTTGCCTAGCCGTACAGCACACTACAATTTCTCCCGATTCTGTAAACTTTACTGCATTGCCCAGCAAATTTACCAAAATTTGGCGCAGTCTCGTGACATCTCCTAAAATATTTTTTGGCACAGAATCATCAATAAAGTAAGCCAGCTCTAAACCTTTTTCTGAGGCTCTCGGAGCCAGTAATTCTAGAGATTCTTCTATACAGTTTTGCAGCTCGAAGGGGCTGCGCTCCAAATCCAATTTTCCCGATTCAATCTTGGAAAAGTCGAGAATATCATTAATAATAGTCAGCAAAGCATCGCCACTGGTACGAATTGTCTCCACAAAATCCCGCTGTTCAGGAGTTAGTTCCATATCCAGCAGCAAGCCCGTCATCCCGATTACCGCATTCATCGGAGTGCGGATTTCGTGACTCATAGTCGCTAAAAATTCGCTCTTAGCTCTATTAGCAACTTCCGCCGCTTGTCGTGCTTGATCCAAAGCTTCATTTTGCTCTGCTAACTGTCGCTGTCGCTGAACTTCCGTTTCTAAAAGTTGTGCTTGAGCTAAGGTAATGCCAACTTGAGCAGCAACATCTTCTAACAGTTCAATTTCGTCGGGATTCCACTGGCGAGTTGCATCGCACTGGTGCAAAGTAATAATTCCATTTGGTTCTCCTTGATAGGAAGTGCGAACAGCCAACATAGATTTTAATCCGATGCGACGGCACATCGGCCCCGAAGATTCCAGCAAAGGATCGGCAAACACATCGGGAGATGCCAGGGCTATATCTTCAGCGAGAAGTTTTTCTGTGTAGGGGTTATAAGTGACAGAAAGTTCTAAATCTAAAGCCGATTCGTGACCGGGCTCTAAGTATTCCGCGACGCAAGGAAGGTGGGGATAAGGTTCGGAAAGATAGGTATGAATTGTACAGCGATTGACACCAAATACGCGGCCGATTTGGGTGGCGGTAGTTTGGAAAATTTCTTGAGTATCTAAGGTCGATCGCACTTTTTGAGTAATTTGTTTGAGTAGTAAAACGCGCTGGTACTGACGTTGCAAAGTTCGCTCTCGCTCTTCGCGGGCAATTTCTGCGCCGATGTAATTGCCCATCAACTTTAAAATTTCAAAATTCAGCGGTTTAAAAGGAGATTTAGTGGTGCGGGAAGTAAAGCTCAAAGTGCCAAAAATTCGCCCTTGCACCATTACCCTCGTCCCCACAAAAGCCTCCAACTTGCGGACGCTGTAAGCGGGGTGGTTGCGCCACTGAGTAGTGCCGGCTGATTCGACAGAAATAGGTTCGCTCGATCGCAAAACCTCTCGCTCAAAGGTTCTGCTCAAAGCAAAACCGTCTCCTTTAGCAAATCCAAAGGGAAAATCTTCCGGTACATAAGCCGCAATCACTTCGTAGCGATCGCCCAAAACCCTGCCCAACAGCCCGATATCCATCCCAAACTGACTACAGCCCATTGCCAGCAACCGGATCGTTCGATCGTCAAAAGAGCCTTCCGAGCTCACCATTACCTCATAGAGCGATCGAATTGCCCGCTCACTTTCCCGCAGTTCCTCAACTCCTTCGAGGCGGTTGCAGACATCGTGCAAAGTCCCAAAAATTCCCGCTATTTCGCCTTGGGAATTCTGCCGGACTTGGGCAAATATTTCAACGGAAACAAAGCCGGAATCACTGTGAATTCCCAAGGAGTTTTTCCCAGCAAACGACTTGGACTTGAATCGCAGTTCTCGCCGTTCAAATTCCGACTTTCCAGACAGCAAAGACTCCAATAAATTTGCACATTGCTCGCGCTCATCTGGATGCACCCAATCTAAAAAATTAGTTTGTAAACTTTCGGAAACCGGAAAATTCGTAATTTCCGTCCAAGCGCGGTTGAGAAATTTCCAAACCCCCGCCACATCTATGTGGAAAATTACTGTTGCTTTTAAAGAGTCAAATAGATGGAATTGTTCTTGATCATGCTCGCGGTTTTTGACTTCAAACTCCTTGTTTAGAGTAATATCTGTATGAGTTCCTACTACCCGCAGCGGTTTGCCAGTAGCGCTGCGTAAAACTTGACCCCGGTTCAGCACCCAGACAGTGCTGCCGTCTTTACAGTACATCCGATATTTTGCTGCAAAATCCGGTGTCTTTTGGGCGAAGTGTTCTTCTAAAGCTGCCTTTACCGAGTCAATATCATCTCGGTGGATGCGACTCCACCATTCCGATCGGCGATTCGAGATTTCCCCTTCTTGGTAGCCCAGCATTTCTTGCCACCGCGCCGAATAAAAAAACTCATCTGTTTCGAGATTCCAGTCCCAAATCCCCTGATTGTTGACGGCAGGGGGGAGATTTGGCCGCTCTACGAAAGTGTGGTGAGAAATTTCAGCTATCTCGTGGCTATTTGCTGCTGTCCGCTGTATTTCTGCTGAGAGTTTTTTGTATTGAGCGTTGCTAGATTCTAGCTGGCGCTGCAAAGCAATTAAGCCAGAATGCAGAGATTTTGAATCCAGCGCTTGTAAAAGGATAGTTTTAGGATTAATAATCCCGATCGGGTGATTTGTTTCGTTGATGACTAATAAAGGCAACTGGCAGTAGTGTTTTTGCAGCAGCGCGACGGCTGCTTCGAGGGTAGAGTGCGATCGCACCAGCGGCGGCGAACTGCTGCAAATTGCTCCCGCTTTAATTTTGTTAGAGTCTCTTCCCAGCGCCTGCAACTGCACAATATCCCGCGAACTTACCACCCCAACCAGTTTGTGAATGTTGGGATTTGTAAATTTGGAATTGTGAGCCGCACCAGTCGAGTGTTGATCGGGGGTTTCAGTGATTAATACATAACTAACATGGTGTCTAAACATCAGTTGCGCCAAGTAGCGAACTGAAGAATTAGAAGGAGCGTGAATTATTCTTGAAGCTGCTATTTGAGGGATTTGATAAAGTTTAATTAAACTTGCGGGCAGCTCTAATTTCTGATGCACAATTGGCAGCGGCGGAGGGAAGGCGAAAGCCGCAGGTGGGGAAGTGCTGCTAGTTGCTTTTGGTGTCGATTCCCCAATTCCCTGCAACATTTGCACCAAGCTTTGAGAGCTAATTAAACCAACAAGTTCTTCAGCCTCGCTAACGACCGGCAAATGGCTGATCTGATTTTTCTCCAGCAGATTTGCTAAGGCAAAAAAGTCGGGAATTTCCGATTCTCTGGCTACAGTTACGGTTCTGATCATGATTTGCTCGATCGCAAATCCCCTCAAAGCAGCGCCGATGGAATTTAGCTGTACGATATCTCGAGTGGTAAAAATCCCCAGCACTGTCTGGCTGTTCGGATAGGGAGCTTTTGAGCTGTTGAGACGCAGCCCATTGCCTCCTGCGTGTATCGCAGGCCGTTTGCCGTTGTAGAAACCCGACTGTTCCCGCGATTGTGGGGAAGTCCCGTTGGTGGGATTTCCGAGTTGAGAATGCCCGCGCGGTTCTACCACGAGGACGTAACTGGCTCCTGTGCTACTCATCAGCTCGATCGCCTTTTCTACGGGCGTCTCAGGGGTGACGGTGAGGGGATTGCGGTTGATGACCTGACTGAGGGAGGGAATAAACATCAGGGGGCATAAAAGTGATATTTGTTGGAAAAAGCCGATCGCGAGCAGCAGGTTGATTGAGAGGCTTTACCCGCGAGATTTCCAAGCGCGCTCAAAGTTTCTGTACGATTCAACTCACCCATACTTCCAGCATCTTGGCATTTAAAATTAATTCCGTGCCATATCCTGATAATTAACGGCTTCTGACTTTCAGAACCAATACTATCTGACAGAGGGCGGACATGAAGGCTGGCGGGCAATTCCTCGCTTAGCATAACTGCTGCAGGTTTACGAGCAAGAATTTCTGCGATTGTCTGGACTGCACCCTACTTTCTGCCCCTCAACGGAACTCTCGCTCGCATTCTGTTTGAGGCAAGATACCTGCACCCTACCAATTTACCAGCGACAGGAGGGGAATCACAACAGGACGACTTAGGTATGGCAACTGTACAATTAGGGGTTCGAGGGTTCGAGGGTTCGAGGGTTCGAGGGCCAAACAGGCAGAAAATAAATAATTCTGAGCATAACTAATTCTATCTTATCCCAATTATGGCCCAGAGGATTTGAGCTTCACTTCTGGCGATCGAACTTGATGAGAATAGCGCTGTTCCCCGCCAGTGCAAAACTCGCATTGCCGCCCTTCAGCCTTAAGCTACCAACAACCTCATCCATTGTTTGAGAACTGAACTCCCGCACCGTGCCATTACCAGTTTTTATCAGCTCCGAAATATCAGCATTAACAGTGTAAGATGTTGCTCGGTCATTGACAACCAGCAAGTAAACATTCTTGCTAGCATCAAGAGTTGCAACTGCCATTAAATCGGAACTGTTAGTGATAGGAAAAAAGGTAGCTTTCCCGCCCTGCAAAGCCCTAATTCCCATCCGCAAAGCATAGTAGCCCGCGCGCCGTTTTCCCCCGTCACCTAGCAAACCTTCCGCCCCTGCGGGCTTGCCCCAGTCGTACAAACAGAATATGTGACTTCCGTAAATATAATTATCCCCAGGTTGAGAACCTCGAATCAAATTCTTAATCAAATTTAAAGCTAAAGATAAATCGCCGTAGCTAATTTCGTAAGTTCCCCATTCTCCTACCCAAAGCTGCGAGTTAGCGCGGACAGTACCGTTCATCCAGCCGCGCACTTTGCGGGTGTAGTTAGAAATATCTGCATCGTAGTTGTGGACATTGACTGTATCGAAATAATTCGGTATTTCCTGCAAAGCACTAGCCGGCCAATTGCTGCCCCCTACGGTTTTCGGGCCATGGATGTGGTAAGTGCGATCGGGCAAATAAGTTTGGTAAACAAAGTCGATCGCATCTTTTGCCACCTTAACCAATTCAAAATAGTCAGCCCTAGTCCCGCCCCAACCCTGATCGCGATTGTCCGGTTCGTTGTGAATTTCCCAATCATCAACGCGGTAATCATTGCGAACATTCAGCCAATAAACCGTAGCAAAAACGTGTTCCCACCACTCGTTCCAATCTTCTCCTGTGCGCGGCGGATTCAGTTGCAGCGCCCAACTCGGATTCCAGTTATTATCCACATTCCGAATACTCACAACCGGGCGAATATTTGCTTGTTTGAGAGTATTAAAAATAGTCCTGGCATTGCCTTGCCAAACCGTACCGGGTTGTCCCGACCACCAATAATCGCTACCCTGGGGCGGATTACTCATAATCTGATCCCAATGCGCCCAATTAATTATATTTGGATTTGTCTTAATTTCGTCAATAGATGGCCAACCGTATTTACCGTCGTCGTCTTCGGGTTCCCACCGGGACATCCCGCCGTAAATGCGGTAGGTATTAATTCCCAAATCTTGCAAATCTTTGATGTCGAAATTGATATTGCCCTCGACTGCACCGATGTAGCGAGTGCTGACACCCGCAGCAGTACCGGAAATTTTAATTGTTTCAATGTTTTGAGCAAAAGTTGTCGTTCCGCTGAACAACTCTAGGCTGAGGGCAATTAAAAGACCGAGAAACAAATTCAGAATTCTAGTTTTTGATAACACTTGACTATTAACTACTAATTTAGGTTATTTTATTTCAGAGGTAAAGGAACCCATCGCTAATCTAAATCGACTTGCGATCGAGTTTGTTAGCTGTTGTAATAAACAAGCATTAACTATACAAAGTTGGAGAATTAATATATAAAGTAAAATAGCACGGCTAGCAGTCAAAAGTGAAGGTTCACCTCGCACTACCACAGTCAAAAATTTGGGTATAACAATTAACCCTATAAACTGCGTTAAATATAGTTCATAGGAAATTTTAGAAATCCATGTTAAAAATCTCGTTGTTAAGTCTGAAAGTTTTATTAAACTCCTACAAAGATTAAAGACAATTACAAATATGCCCAA
Source organism: Microcoleus sp. w2-18bC1 (assembly GCF_036700365.1). Taxonomy (NCBI): domain Bacteria; kingdom Bacillati; phylum Cyanobacteriota; class Cyanophyceae; order Oscillatoriales; family Microcoleaceae; genus Microcoleus; species Microcoleus sp. w2-18bC1. The sequence continues at coordinate 27,382 of NZ_JAUBOS010000009.1, read as the reverse complement.
TCCCAGGAAAGCATCATAAAAACACAGTCCAAAAGGGAAATATATACCTAGAAATTTTGGATTTGAAAATTCAAAGGAACCCATAATACCCAACATTTCAAAAATTATTGCTATGGCTATTGTGACGGGCTTAGTTAGGTAATTAATTAATAGAGTAGGATTACTTGCATAAACCTTGGCCATTGCCATTCCTAAACAAAACTCAAATAACCTTGAAATTGCTAAATAGCCTGGATAACTGAGATCGCCCAATATTGGCGAAAATACCTTAAAGTTAAAGCCTAATATTAAAACTAAAAATGTATAGATAACTTTAATAACAAAACAAGTGAAGAGAAACTGTCTAATAGTATTTTTTTTTAAATATTTAAAGAGCAAATAAAAGCACAAATAAAATTGAATTAGTGGAAACATAAACCAAGAAAATGGTATGGCTTTATCGAGAATTATCCAACTTCTCCAAAATGACCACCAATCAAAATAGCCATAAAATAAATCCGCTCTTAACCTAGGAATTATCACAGAGACAGCTAAAAGTATCCAGTAGGTAGGGTAGAGCCGGAAAAATTTTTTTCTCATAAAAATGCTCCAGCTTTCATCAGGTTTTAAAATTCTTGAATAAGCCAGTCCAAAACCACTGAGAATGAAAAAAATATGAACTCCCTGATATCCCAGCAAGAAAAATATATTCAGCACATCAAAAACTGTATTGCCTGCACTATTAAATGGCAGGGGAAAAAACTTGGCAATTGTCGAGGCTGGACCTACTACTTTTGCATACTCCAAAAAGTTGCTGTATCCAAAAAATGGAGGTAAGAAATTGAAGTACCAAAAATGAACCGCCACTACCCAGCAGGCAGCAAAACCTCTCATCATATCTAATTCTTGAAATCGATTATACTTCATCAATAAAAATCTCCGTTTAATTCAAACTTATAGCAACAGTGAGGACAGTTAGGATGGTAAGCCTAGGATGTACTCGATCGCTCTTAGGATGCTGCAGCAAAAATTCTACTCTATGTTATAAGTGCCAGCCCTGTCAAGGTGGTAAAGAAGACTCTCAAACCCTTGAAATATCGAAAGCTGCGATCGTTAAATCTGATTCTTTTAACAGGTGATTAAGCATACACTAGGTTTATTGCCGATCGCCAGCCGGTAGGATGAGGGAAAGCCGATCGATCGCACCAATTACGCTATGAGGGCAGTTTGCACTCACGAGCTAGAAGATTTCCAGCGTTTGAGGGAATTATAGACCCGGCTTAGCAGTCACCCCAGACCGGGCGGGGCGGGTCATCAGCGTCAAGCCGATCGCATTTGCCACATAACTGCAGCGTGAACCATCCCTAAATTGCGCGCTGCGGTTATGCGGCGATGTTTTTTGAGGACGGATTATATCTAGTGTCAGAGAATTCCAGGGGACGATCGCCTTTTGTTCGCTGGTAACAATAAAACATGGACGCCCAAGTTGCAGATAAAGCTAGTTTGGGCTTTATCTGGGCTGAAAGTTTGTTTAAATTACTTTAAGAACAAATATTTTTTTATTAATTAATTAGACACTCCCCATTTAATAAAAACAATAAACCCTCAGCAATTGCCGAGGGTTTATTTCCAGAATCATACAAATTTTCTAACAAAAAATATCATAGATTATATTTGAGACTAACCCAAATTATCTTTACGGAAATTCTCTACTTGTTTAGGATCACAAAACAGGCGCCTCACAAACGCAATAATTAGACCGAAATTCCCCCACTGGCGCAGCGTTGTGGTGAACGGACGAGCAGAACGGCTCACGGAACAGCCAGACATCGATCGCGCGATGCAATTGGTCAAAGAACACAACCCCACACTTTCACCCGCCATCAATCGCACCTGGATTGACTCGCTGGGACTTGCGGAGGTAATTGCAATTTACCGCATTCAGCCCTGGGAAATGAGCGGGCGCACGACGGAAGGAATCAGCAGTCGGTGAATATCTCTGCTCGAATGGGAATAATAATTTTCTCAGTGGATCGCGATCGTCCTACTCGCAGACTCAGTAGCATTCCGATCAAACTGAATATAATATTAAATGAACTTACTTGCCAAAAAATCTCTCATGTACCGATTCACTAACTGCGGCTGTTCCTGCTGCACCCAGTGGCTGCAATTAGGAATGTAATGAATCTGAAAATCGCGGACGTAATCTGCTGTTCCATAAGTTAACTCTTTGCCGAGGGCGGCATCATTTTCTCCCCAAATCATCAGCGTCGGAACTTGCAGCACGCTCCAATTCTGGCGATCGAGAAATCCGCGAGCAATATTGCGGTAATAATTGATAGTAGCAGTCAGAGCACCCCGTTTGGCAGCAGCATCTTTGTAAGCTTCGATATCTGAGGGGGTAAAGGTGCTTTTGTTAATTGCCATACCTTCCAAAGCAGCCGAAATTGCCTGATAGTCGCCCAACTGAATTAACAACTCCGGCAAAACTGGCAACTGAAACAAAAAGATGTACCAACTTTTCAACAATTGTTGGGGAGTGCGTAACCCTTCAGCAAACTTGGCAGGATGTGGTAGATTCATCACAATTAATTTATCCACCATTTGGGGATAAGCATAAGCAAAATTCCAGGCGATCGCGCCTCCCCAGTCGTGACCAACTAAGACGCAACTTTCGTATCCCAAACCCTGAATAATGCCCTTGACATCTTGCACAAACTCTGCCATCACGTAAGCAGATTGATCGTGAGGTTTGTCGCTGTCGTTGTAACCTCTGAGATCTACAGCGACAACTTTATAATCTGATGCAAATTCCGGGATTTGATGCCGCCAAGAATACCAAAATTCAGGAAATCCGTGCAGCATCAGCATCAGCGGCCCCGAACCTTGAGTGACATAGTGCAGTTTAATGCCGTTAGTAGGGATAAATTCGTGTTTCCAAGCAGCTTCTAGCACAGACATATTTGATGCTTCCTCTAGCTTTCGAGATATCCTAGCAGTTCCTCTGTTTAAGAGGAACCAACTTTAGGCATATGTAGCAATTCTCCCAGCACTTGTAAACTGTTCCTTTTCTCTTCCTTTGTGGAACAGGCGTCCCGCCAGTGCTTCTTCGCGCAAAAAAGCCGTAGCTTGGGGGGTCCGACGCGATCGCCCGTTTCCCAAAAAAATTGCTATCTCTGTCAAAATAATAGTATAATGTCGCTGGCATCCAGACAACTGTTAAGCCAAAAATTACTCATTTTCGAGCGCGCGAAAATGCCGAAGCGCAACAATTTGAGGTGTGGTAATTGTGCAAGTTCAAGAATTAAGAACTGGCGAGTGTACTAGGAATTAAAGGAGTTAATACTATGTCGGGCGATCGCCTGCAAAACATTGTTAACCGCTTGACAGATCGTCTAAAGCGCGATGTATTAGTTGAACAATCCCTCTACGACATTCGAGAAATTTTGCAGAGCGATCGCGCCTTACTGTACTATTTTTACAGACAGTGGCAAGGTCGAGTGACTTACGAGATGTTGAGCGCGATCGAACTCTCAATCTTGGGTTCAACGGGGCCAGATGAGTGTTTTAACGACGAATACGCTGCTTTGTACGAAGCCGGCAGAGTTAAAGCAATTGCAGATATTGAAGTAGAACCAATTAACCCATGCCACCGAGATTTTCTGCGTAGCCTGAAAGTTCGCGCCAATTTAGTTGTGCCAATTTTAACGAACAAAGGACTGTGGGGGCTGTTAATTGCTCATCAGTGCAGCGGGCCCCGCACTTGGTTGCGATCGGATATTGAATTCATGCAGACACAAGCACAAAATATGGCAATGTCTCCCACAATTCAAGATAGTTAATATCGCGTCTACTATTAGTACATAATATACCAGGATTTCACCCTCGAATAATGTAACAGATCGCCCCCTTGGAGTAGTATGAATCTCAGTGTTCAACCGTTTTCGAGTTTGGGTGCATTCACTCGGCGATCGAAAATGACCAACCAACCGGAATCTTGTCCCAACCTAGCCAAATATCTATCTAACTGTTCCCAACCTTTGTCTCTAGCAAGAGTTGGCGGCAAGGAGTTTTCGGATGCTGGGGGAGCGAAACCCAAGAATGATATCTTGAGGAGACACGCCACGTTGAATCAGTTCTCGATCGATGTAGATTTCGGTACTGTTGTGTTGAATCCAGATTTTATTTTCGATGATATCGAGCTGCATGGCACACCCATAGATGCGATATTCGTCGCGCCATTCGTTGTGCATAACGAGATATCGATCGCGGGCGAAATCGAATATTAACTGAGCATTTGCGTCATTTGTAGAAAAGTCTTCGAGAAAGTTACACACAATTTTGCGGTATTCGTTTAGTCTATCCATTGGTCGATCGCCTCACGAGTTGGATTGTAAATAATTAGTCGAATTTCATAACGTTCGATGACTGTTTTTGCGGGTTCAAATCTGAGAAACATTTGGTAGGTATCGGTGGGAACTGCCAGATACAGCATACGTTCTGGTTCGCTAGAGACTTCGATGGCAATGCGATAGTTGAGGAATTGACCGAGGGCGGTGTGGAATTCAGAAATGGTGGAGCCACCTGCGAAACTTTTGACTTCTACAGCTATTTTACGTCCTTCTTTTTCAGCGGCGATCGCTTCTTCGGCTGCAAGATCGATGTAGACATCAGCAACACCATAGCGTAACTGGTAGGGATCGTGGGTAATTTTCCAGCCATCTTTTTGTAGGGCGATTTTGACCGTGTTGTGGAAGAGATCCTTTGCCATTTGTAGCTTTTACCCAAGGATTTACATCGGACAATATTAGTACATATTATACCCGAATGTTACGCACCAATAAGTGTAACCGATCGCCCATTAGAGTAGTACGAATTTCAGTTGTAAGGTGCGTCAAATATTTAAACTCTCAATAATCGTTATAAAAGCTCACCTGACGCACCCTACAATTTGATTTTAGTATGCCAATTGCGTAATTACTGTTACTATTAACTAACAGCTACAGCCTCCCCCAAAGGATGCTGCTGCAAAACCGCTTGCAAATACTTCCCAGTATAAGACCTCTGATTTGCCGCCACATCCTCCGGCGTCCCCGCCACAATAATTTCGCCGCCCTTATCTCCCCCTTCAGGCCCTAAATCGATCGCCCAATCGCAGCACCGAATCACATCTAAATTGTGTTCGATTACCAAAATTGAATTACCCTTATCCACCAACCTTTGCAGCACATTTAACAAATGGTGAACATCATAAAACGACAAACCCGTCGTCGGTTCATCGATTAAATAAAGCGTCTTCCCAGTAGCACGGCGCGACAGTTCCGTTGCCAATTTTACCCGCTGCGCTTCCCCTCCAGAAAGCGTCGGCGCCGGCTGTCCTAACTGAATGTAACCCAAACCAACATCGACCAAAGTTTGCAGTCTGACGCCCGCCCTGGGAATATTTTTAAACATTTCCAAAGATTCCTCGACAGTCATGTTCAACACATCAGAAATTGACTTGCCTTTGTACTTCACTTGCAGCGTTTCACGGTTGTAGCGCGCACCCTTGCAAACCTCGCACTGCACGTAAACATCCGGCAGAAAATTCATCGAAATCACGTTCACGCCTTGGCCGCCGCAAGCTTCGCACCTTCCCCCTTTCACGTTAAAAGAAAACTGCCCCGCTTTGTAACCTCTGGCCTTCGCTTCAATGCTTTCGGCAAACAAATCGCGAATCACATCAAAGACTCCCGTGTAAGTAGCGGGATTAGAACGCGGAGTGCGACCGATGGGAGATTGATCGATGACAATTACCTTATCAATCACATCCTCTAGAGAGCGTTCGCCCTTCGTTTTGAGCGCGTCCATATCGGGGGGTAAAGGCACTTTTTTGGTGATATAGTGTTGCAGCGACGGGTACAGCAATTCATTGATTAAAGTTGATTTCCCCGAACCGGAAACCCCCGTCACGCAGACGAGTTTTCCGAGGGGAATTTCCACATCGATATTTTTTAAATTGTTGCGAGTCGCATTTATGATTGAGAGAGCTTTGCCGTTGCCTTTTCTCCTTTCATTAGGCGTTTCAATTACTCGCTTTCCCGACAAATAAGCCCCGGTCAAAGATTCCTCGGCCGCCAGCAAATTTTCTAAGCTTCCTTGCGAGATAATTTTGCCACCGTGCACGCCAGCACCGGGCCCGATATCAACAATGTGGTCGGCCGCCCGCATGGTTTCTTCATCGTGTTCTACGACAATCAAAGTATTGCCTAAGTCGCGCAATTTTGTTAAGGTTTGCAGCAGGCGAAAGTTATCTCTTTGATGCAGTCCAATACTGGGTTCGTCCAAAACATAGAGCACACCAGTCAAACCAGAACCGATTTGAGTCGCTAGCCGAATTCGCTGGGCTTCTCCGCCAGAAAGTGTCATTGCGGCGCGGTCTAAAGTCAGGTAATCTAACCCGACATCGAGCAAAAATTGCAGCCTTGCTTTGATTTCTCTCAGGGCTAAATCGGATATTTGGAATTGCCGATCGCTCAATCCCAAATTATTTACTCGTTCGCGGCATTCGCGAATCGAAATACTGGTTAAATCCACAATTCCGTACTGTCCCAACCGCACCGAAAGCGCTTCGGGTTTCAAGCGTTTGCCGTGACAAACCTCGCAAGAGCGATCGACCCGATACTGTTCCAACTTCTGCTTGATCAAATCAGAACCAGTATCGTCGTACTGGCGCTGCAACATGGCAATCACGCCATTAAAATCTCTCCTAAAATCAGTGCTGCCCTCGCGCTTTTTACCTTCTGCGCTGCGCTTTTGCTCATTGCCGTACAAAATCGCCCGCTGGTGTTCGGGCTTTAATCGATACCAAGGAGTGTCGATATCAAACCCACAACTATCAGCAATACTGCAAAGCAAAGAGAGATAATAGGAATTGTCTTTGTCTGACCAAGGCGCGATCGCACAATAAAGAGGCGCTTTCTCGTCGGGAATTACCAACTCCGGCGCAAAAGTCCGCAAACTCCCCAAACCGTGGCAGTTTTGGCACGCGCCGTAGGGCGAATTAAACGAAAATAACCTGGGTGAAAGTTCTTCCATTACCGCGCCGTGTTCGGGACAAGCAAAGTTTTCGGAAAATACCATCGGCCCCTGTGGTTGGGAATTTTCTTCAGTCGGTAACTCTTCAATAATCGCAATTCCCTCAGAATGGCGCAAACAAGTTGCCAGAGAATCAACTAAACGTTCTTCTAAACCGGGTTTTTTAATTAACCGATCGACAACTATCTCGATATTGTGCGTATGATTTTTATCTAATTCGATATTTTCCGAAAGTTCTAAAATTTCTCCGTTAACTTTGACACGAATAAATCCTTCGGAAGCTAAACTCGACAATAATTTGCGGTGAGTGCCTTTTTTTCCGCGCACAACTGGTGCCAGAAGGTGAAAGCGAGTGCCGTCGGGAAGTGCCATGACTCGATCGCACATTTCATCAATAGTCTGCGGCGCAATGCAGCGATCGCAAATCGGACAGTGCGGTTCACCGGCTCTGCCGTAGAGTAATCTGAGATAATCGTAAATTTCTGTAACAGTGCCAACAGTCGATCGCGGGTTATGAGAAGTTGACTTTTGGTCGATCGAAATAGCCGGACTCAACCCCTCAATCGCGTCCACATCCGGTTTGTCCAACTGTCCCAAAAACTGGCGCGCGTAAGCGCTGAGAGACTCCACGTAGCGGCGCTGGCCCTCGGCAAAAATTGTATCGAAAGCGAGGGAAGACTTACCAGAACCGGAGACACCCGTAAAAACGATCAGGCGATCGCGCGGCAGTTCCAGATCGATATTTTTCAGGTTGTGCTGTCTCGCACCGCGAACCCGAATCGTATTTTGGTTGTTAGAGTGAGAATTCGTCACATTATGCCCGTTGCGGGATGCACTTGGCTGGCTGTTTGAGGTTTCGGCGCGTTGGGACATGAGAGTAGTGCAAAACAGTGCTTAACCATCTTAGCGCTGCAGATCGAATAGCTGGCATCCAAACTCAAGAATATCAAAGAATTGTCAAATAAGTTTCCGTCGGCCCGTCGGGCAAAACTTTCAATCTTTGATTTTTCAAATCGACTTCAATTCCCAGCGCTTCCATCGGAATCACCCCTAAAAGTGAAGTTTTCCCCTCTGGCAATTCCAAACACTCAAAAGTCCCTTCGCGCCCGCACAGAGAAATCGAAGCATCCCGAAAAATCCTCGCCTCACTAATGCCCGTGGCTGTTTCCACAACTACTTGCTTGAGAATTTTCAAACCCAGTCTGGCGATGACATCTTTAGGCAAACACAAAGTTGTCGCGCCCGTATCCACCAAAACATTTTCTAGAGTAACAGACCTGACTTGCTCCATTGGAATCAGACCATCTTCTGCTTTAGCTTCATCAATCCGATTCGTAATTACTAGGGTTGTGATAACTTTTCCCAGTGGAGTTTCCGTAGTTGTTTCCATTACGTTCAAATTATCATAAATTGCTACTTTAATTATAGCGCACATATTTCCACAGATTCTAAGGCAATGCACTCCCCATTCTGCACCGCCCACCTGACGAATAGCCAGGGCTAAATCATCAAATTATTGCACGCCAATCAACTTGTGAGTTTGCAAAGATAACCTGTAACTAGGATTCTGTTTTAGCAACTCCAATATAATGGGAATTGCTGAACTTTTTGAGTTCCATTCTGGTTGCAAAAAAACCGGAATATTCACATTACTTTCTAAATGCTTGTGATAAAATTTAACTTCTTCGCCAGTGCTAATCACCAACTTAATTTCATTAGCTCTAGTCCAGAAAAGCTCTTGAACCGGATATTTAGGATTGACGTGTTCCTTCGGGGAAAGAGTAATCCAAGCCTGGGGGGAAACATCCTGCCAGCAAGCACCCGAAGTTTCAATACTCACCTGCTTGTCAGCTTGTAACAAAGCTTCAACTAACTCAGGCAAATCGCGGTGAATGAAAGGTTCGCCGCCAGTAATGACTACCCTCGGAGACTGCAATTGAGCGAGCAATTGTGCGATCGACTGCGGCACAGACGGCAAACCTTTGCCCCCATTTGCGTAGCCTGTGTCACACCAAGGACACCGCACAGGGCAACCGGCCAATCTGATAAAATCAACTAAAGTCCCCGTCCAGTAACCTTCGCCTTGAACAGTACACTGAAAAGTTTCGTGAATTGGTAATTTTAGTTGTAAATTAGACACCCGAAGTTACGCCTCAAATCAATTAATTACGTTGTTTATATATAATATTCTTAAATTGTTATTTCTTCGCGGTTTGCAACAATTAAAAACAGTACTGAACCTATAAACGGGGTGTATGAAAAAAAATTATCCCTTTTATCCCAGAAGCTTGACCCAGCCCAAAAACGGATACCGTGCCACGTACTCCTGTCGTGGAAAGATAAAAATTTTAGACCAAAGTTCAAGATCCCAGATTTATCTGTGGGGTAAATCTAAAATCTAAAATCTAAAATCTAAAATCGACTGACTCAGCAATCCGGTTTCTTCATAGCTGTGGTATGAGTCCCTTAGAAATCCACCACAAACCGCAAATAACTCTTTAATTATGCTGTTCAGGTTCCATCAGAGTAGCCCAACGGCGTTTCAATGCCAAAGTCAGTCCGTCAGCAATGGGGACAACACTGAGAGTAACTCTGGGATCGTTACGCAATTTGTCGTTGAAACTACGAATAGCGGTGGTACTTTCGTCTTGTACTTGAGGGTCAGCAACTCGTCCAGACCACAGAACATTGTCAATTACAATTAAACCGCCATTGCGTACAAGTTGTAGCGATCGCTCAAAATAAGCCTCATAATTTTCTTTATCGGCGTCGATGAAGGCAAAATCAAAGGTTCCAGCTTGTCCCTCGGCTATTAGTTTGTCGAGAGTATTTATTGCGGGGCCCAACTGCAAAGAAATCTTATTAGCCACGCCCGCAGCTTCCCAATAGCGTCGTGCGATCGCAGTATATTCCTCGCTGACATCGCAGGCAATAATTTGACCGTTAGGAGGCAGTGCTAAAGCTACGCACAGCGCGCTATAACCAGTAAAAACGCCAATTTCTAAGGTTTTGGTCGCTCCCATAAGCTGCACCATGAGCTCCATAAACTGACCTTGTTCAGGAGCAATCTGCATCATCCCCATAGGATGCTTAGCAGTTTCTTCCCGTAGTGAAGCGAGAATATCGGGCTCCCGCAGAGAAATAGATAACAGATAATCGTAAAGTTGATGTTCTAGGCCAAGAGTTGAGTTCGCCATCGGTTTGTCCTTGCTGCTCACTTTTGATTTTAGATTGTAGACGCCCTGTTAATGGAAATCCGAGAATGTAGAGTTAATTTAGGCATCTATTTTGCTGTGGCTGAGGGCAGGTTGCAGTAGCAGTGTCTCGGTTACACAGAGGCAACTTGCAAAACGCGCGCTCTACTTCCAAATCAGTTTATCTCAGCCACAGGTGATTTAGCAGCTCTGGAAAATAAAAATAGATAGAGGGGAGCGTTTTGAGATTCCTGCTTTTCTAGGACTAGCACCGCGTAACGCCGTTAGTGATACCAGTTCAAAAAATGAATGCAACTGTATAGAATCTGCAAACCCATACATAATCAGCCATTCCCCATCTCAAATCTCAAATCTCAAATGGTATGAGTAGGGGAGAATGTGACCCAAAGCATCCAGGATACAAGCCCCCGGATTCATCCGTGGGGTCAATGCTTCAATTCTTTAATCTAAAATCTAAAATCTAAAATCGATTGACTTCATCCTGATTACTAACTAGATGAACTGCGAAAAACATAAGTATGTCATTGCCAGTGAAATGAAGCAATCGCCGAGGTTGTAATTAGTTTACATTTTGTTACATTGTCAAGTTTGTTTGTGTCGCTCTAATTAATCGCCAATGACTCATTATTGAGGACTTACGCACTCCCAAAAAAACAAACCGTTTCCTTTAACTATTATTGATGGGTTCAAGCCCGTGTATGTTCATGGAACAAACCAGGCGTCTGGAAACCCTTGTCTCCCGGAGTCTTACTAATCACTAATAAACTGGGTTCAATAGGACGATTTCTTAACTGTCACACCTTATGAATCCATACCTAAACAACCTACCCCAATTCTCAACTAACTTGCACGATTGAGGTAGAGCGAGCATTTGTGGGAAAAAACAGGTTGATCGCAACCCTTGGCCTGCACTTTTACTCATAACTAATGAACCGGGATTAATAGGACGCTCACTTAACTGTCACAGTTTATTACTCCAGACCTAAAACACCTACCCACAATCAAAACAACATTCCACCAAGGCATCGCTATGTATTACAGTTTTGCAGGTTTTGGTGCCGCCACAGGCATATTTTTGCTGCTAGTTTTTGCCATTCTGCAATGGCTGCACGTCTCCGCCGGCAGTTTTATTGATTGGATAATTGCCATTGCTATTTTTGAATGGCTGTTGCTGATAGTTACAGTTCCCTGGAATATCCATTTTGAAGCTAAAGAAGTTTTAGCCCAAGCCGCAGAATCGACTAAAAAAAACATTGCTGTCGATCAGGAACAAGTCAAATACGTTACTGTATTAGTTAGCCGATCGCTCTTTGTGGCGATCGCACTTCACCTGTTTAGCGCGATCGCACTTTACGCCCTAGCCGCCGCCGGAATTAGTGCGATTGGCTATCTCAGTTCCGCTGCTGCACTGCTGTTAACTGTACTGCGTCCAGCTATTCGAGGTTATCAGTATTTAGCCCAAAGGCTGACAAGTATCCGCCGCCAATTTTTGCACCCCCGCGAAGATATTGTCGAACTCCGCAGCCGCTTTGCAAACTTAGAATCTACAGTTAGAGATTTGAGCAATCAATTAAGTTCAGACAATCCGAATTCATGGGTGGCTGTCCAAAATCGGGAACGGGAAGCTATCAGAATAGAACTAACTACTTTATCCGCATCTCTACAATCTTTGCAAGCGACAAATCAAGCAGAGCACACTCACCTGAGAAGAGATGCAGAAAGTGCGATCGCCCAACTCACCGATGACGGACAATTTCTCAACCATGTCCGCGAAATCATCCGCTTCTTTAAAGAATCGTAAAGTCCTATTATCTCCGGTCAAACAACCACATTCACATTGGTTTGTAGTGAGGACTTTAGTCTAATGGCACTGAAAAAGTGAGCCCCAAAAAATCTGTAAGGCAATATATACATAGATAATTGCCTGACCAACCAAAATATCTCTCTCCATTATGCCAAATCCTGCGTGCATTCTCAAACAACAATTTTTGCAGAGCGTTGCCTCACCTTGGGAGAATCTTTGCCCTTGGACTTTAGTCCGCAGGATCGAAGGACTAAAGTCCTCAATACAAACTCATCTGAATCGATATCATTCAATCGGACATCAACTACGGTAGCTGACCTAATTTTTGAGTAAGAATCGCTACAGCCACTTCATAATCCTTTCCGAGGAGGTAAGCGAAATGATAATAGCTGGCAAGATAGAAATCGCAACCAAACTTCTGATAGCGATCGCAGATCGCCAGAAATCCATAACGGGCATCGCTGGGCTTTGTGAACCAATCACGATGGTAAGAGTCCTGAAGAAACAGGGTAAGTGTCTGTTGGTCAGCACTCGAAATCAATCGAATGGGATCGATGCTGGCATGGTGCGATCGCGGCACTGGCAGCAGCAGGTTATACTCTTCAACTGTGAGAAAATCTGCGAGACTATCTTCGGCGATCTCAAAGTAGGATTCCTCCGGTAACTTGAGAAAATGGTGCCACGCCATCCAAAATTCGTGTTTGCTGTCAAATCCTGGATCGATATCTAATCGCCACTGTTGATCCTGACATAAATCATCGAGAACATCTTGGGGCAAATCCATGAGTTTCATAAATCGTTTCCCTGCAATCATTTTAACCGCCTAGTGCGACTATTCTAATAGATATCTACAGAATAAAGAGATATTTCAAAAGAGCGATCGCCCGCAAATACAAGGTGCGCGATCGCACTCCACTTATTCCTAATTCTCTAGCTCCTTTAATCGTTCAAACACCAACACTGAATCGATCGCCCCAATTGCCTCCGACATTCGCAACTCGTGCGTTCCTCCCACAGTAATATACCGCTTTCCTTTCTGCAGAAGGACCTCAACAAACTGTTGGTGCATAGTCATCCGTAAATGTTCGCTTTCTCGCGTTCCATCCTGAACAAACCCGAAATCCGGCTGAGTCAAGATATACAAATCGTAGCGGCGGCTGTCTGCAATTTGCTCGAGTGTCGGGTGTTCCGAAGCAAGGTAACGTTTGTGCCAAATACAAGTAGCTAAAGAATCTGTATCGCAGATAACGACTTTGTTAGCGCGAGTAGCAATATCGTCTTCTATAGCAGCTTGTTTTTTGGCAATTTCTACAAATTCATAGCTGTCCCAAATTTCAGGTTCGGGCGAATATTGCCTACCTTCCCAGTAACACCTGCCGTATTCGGGAACCCAAACAGTTTGGTAGTGCTGTGCGAGCGATCGTGCCAGGGTAGTTGTGCCGCTCGATTCTACACCCAGCACGCAGACTCGTTTGGCAAAGTAGGCTTTGGCTGGGGGAGTCAGCATTTGCCAGTGTTCGGCTAGGTGCGATCGCAATTGGGTTCCAGAAATCGGGAATTTGAGCCGTTCGCGATCGACTGCAAAGTGTTGAGTTCCCATCAGTTTTGCCCAAGGTTCCCCGTAATCTTCTGAAGTAAAAGCGATATCTGGTTTTCGCCCGGAAAGCACCTCAAGAGTCCTCTGAGCCCAAGGTTCGGGGGCTTCCGGCAAATCGTCGAGGACTTCGATAACTTCTGCGTCGGGATGCAAAAACCGAATCCAGTCGGCTCTAACGCTTCCTGCAACTGCTTGATTTGTTTTGTAACAGGCGAGAACGATTAAACGGTCAACCTTTTTTTTAGCTTCTCGAATTAAGTAGTCGTGTCCTTTGTGGAAGGGATAAAATTTGCCTACAGTAACACCCAGTATCATAAAGATTGCTGCTGTTTTAACTTTTGTTCCGAGTAAATCCGCTGAAAATTTTGCAGTCCGTAAATTGCCATCAACCAAAATATCGCGTACAAAATACTCGTCAGATATAGCCCGCGCGAGGCGTACAAGGGAACGTAAATCGTGTCTGCAACAATCCACAAATACCAGCTTTCGAGATAGCGTTCCATCAGGTACAACTGGGCGATCGAGCTTAAGATGGTGGTCAGGGCGTCCCAAAATGGTGCCGCACCGCCCAAATATACTAATACTGTTCGCAAGGCAAATACGCCAACTGTAACTAAGACTGCGGTGAGGATGAGCCAGCGTTGATCCATGCGAGATACAGGTTTTTCTGTGCTGTTTTCGCCGCCCTGCAGCCAAATATAAATTGCTCGCAAGCTCGTGATTAAATAGAAAAATTGAATCGCAACTTCGCCGTAAAGTTTAACTTGATAAAACACCGCAGCGTAGGCGATAACTCCGATTAAGCCGATCCACCAGCCTAGGGGATTGTTTTTAGCAAGCAGCCAAACGCTCCAAGCAGAAGCGATCGCGGCTATCGCTTCCATTAAGTCGAGTTGGATAGGGACAAACCACTGCACAGAAAGCAGGAGTACGAAGGTGCTTGCTGTCAAGCCGATTAAGTTTGGCAGGTTCGCTTTTTTCATGGCAATCCCTATCTCGGCTGCCTATATTGACTGCGAAATCAAATCCGAATCCTTCTTTTCTTTTGAGCGATCGACACTAAAGTCTTCATAGTACGATCGCTCAGTATTCACATCCCACAAATCGTGCTTTTCGCCGAGAATATTTCTCACAGCCAGCATCCCCGTCAGCATGGAATGGTCTTGGTTGTTGTATCGGTGCATACCGTTGCGCCCGATCGTCTGCAAATTCTCAAATCCCTTCAAAAAACCTTCAAGTACCTGCAAGTGTCCTCGATATTCTCCATCATAAACTGGATAAGCTTTAAGTTGCCGTATGACCACTCCATCTTCCACATCAGCCGTTGTTGCTAACCCTAAACCAACCAATTCGCGAGTTGCTAATTCGATCAGTTCAGCGTCCGACATTTCCCAAATCTCGTCGCCTACGCTACAGAAATATTCCATTCCTAAACAACTTTTGCTGACATCGGGAACTAAAGCTGCGCTCCAATTCTTAAAGTTTTGAATTCGTCCAACTTTGACTTCGGGAGAGTGAATGTAAATCCAGTTGTCAGGAAACAAATCCTTGCGATCGACAATCAGCGATACAATCAAAAAATCTCGATATTTGAGCGATCGCGCGGCGTGCAATACCTCTTCGGGCGGCTGCGGTTTCATTCTTGCTACCAGCGCCGATATCGGCATACTGGTAATGAAATTATCCGCGGAATATTGAATTAATTCTCCGTTTTGCTCAGCAGTAATACTTTTAATTTTATTCCCTTCACGCTCAAAGCTAATCACTTTAGTATCGAGATAAACTTTGCCATCTTTATTCTCCACAGCTTCCGCGAACTTTTCCCACATCATCCCCGGCCCCAAAGCTGGATAATCAAACTCTTTGATTAATGTTTTAGTGTCGTTGCTACCAAACAAAGCATTAATAATTGCTGTCGTCAGCGACAATCCTTTAATCCGCTGGGCCGCCCAATCTGCTTGAATTTCCGAACAAGGAATGCCCCAAACTTTTTCAGTGTAAGTCTTAAAAAATGTTTTATACAAGCGTTCGCCAAAACGATTGATCACCCATTGTTCAAAAGTTTTTTCTTCGGTAAGTGGCCAAACTCTCACTTTCAGATAACTCAAAATAATTAGCGTACTCTCAATTATGCCCAAATTAAAGAGAGTATTGAAGGCACTGATCGGATAGTTAAAAAATTTACCTCGATAAAAGATTCGCGACAATCGTGGCACTTTAATAAACTCATTTCCCAGAACCTCTTGCCACAACTGCTGCACGGCTTCAACTTTAGTATAAAAGCGGTGGCCGCCAATATCGAAACGATAGCCTTTGTAGGTTTCTGTGCGAGCTATTCCCCCAACTTTATCACCTTTTTCTAGTACAACAGGGATGATGCCTTGCTTGACGAGCTCATAGGCAGCAGTCAAGCCCGCAGGGCCTGCACCCACGATCGCAACAGGATAATGTTTCACTCAGCCTACCTCCAGCTTTTTTATCGAAACTATACAGTTATTTATAACTTGTCAAAGGGATAGATGCACCCGTGAATACCCTGAGAAACTATCGATCTACCTGATGTTTAAGCACAAATTACCTTGATTTATTGAGCGGATACCGGCAAGCTAACTTTGCCAGTCACAGGCTTTTTTTGGTATAAGTAGCGACCAGTGCCGATCGCGAATGCCAGTCCGCTGTAAAAGTAGAAAAGCCAGTGCCACGGAATAGTTTTCAGGGCAAATAGGATACCGTGTTTACGGTGAAAAAATCGGTAAAGCGGTGCATTAATTGCTACCAGTGGTATGGCCAGCAAACTAGCCAGTAACAGAAAGCTCAGCGACCAGCACGTTCCCAAAACTGCCAGCAGCACTGCATAAGTTAAAATCACGCTAATGCGATTTGAAACTTGCAAGTTGAGGTCGTTATTCAATTGGCGATCACGCCAAATCAGTTCTGTCCAAGGCAGTGCTCGGTAGAAAAAGTCAGCTTTCACCATCCCCATAGGTTTCCACTGCTTTAAATGCTTAACCTGCAATGTTTTGCACAGCCGAATGTTATAACCTGCTTGTTTCAAACGGTAGCCGAACTCAATATCTTCGATCGAAGCTTGGCGATAACTCTCATTAAAGCCACCCATTTGCAAAAAAATTTCCCGGCGAATCACTCCGCAAGCGCCCCAAAAAGTCGAAGCTTCTTCGTTACCTGTTTGGTGCACGTAGTGGTGCAGCAAGTTCCTGTACTGCGATAGAAAATCAGGATCTCCAGGATCATCGTCGTAAGAGCCAATGAAAGCAGCTAAGTAGGGATTATTTTTGAACACCGATATCGCATAGCCCACAGCTTCTGGACAAACAGCGACATCAGCATCCACAAAAAACAGAATATCTCCCTTTGCAGCTTGGGCACCCAAATTCCTTGCCCGCGCTGGCCCCCCGCATTCGGGAATCCTGATCAGTTTGGCGCCGAATTCCTTGGCCAGACGCCAGGAACCGTCGCTTTCGCCATCTGCTACTACAATAATTTCGATCGGTTTGGGCACAGCTTGAGCCAGTTTTGACAAACAGGTGCGGAAGTAAGAGCCCCCGTTGTGGACTGGGATAATAACGGATACAGTGGGGTCGGCGGTAGAAATCATTACCTAAATTGTTTAAGTTGCAGGGGCTAAAATTTGCTGGGATTTTATTGTTGCTACTTTACTAAGGGTAAAATTAGCTCTACTTTTTTATTTATAACTCGATTGCTGTTTGTATTCAACTAGATTTTTTGCTGGCATTCTCGATTGGATTTTCCCCAATTCATACCTGTATTCTACGCCATATCTTGCTGAGACTGACCTGATGCAGACAACAGCTTTACAAAATCTTTAAATATAGGATTGTTTGTGTAAACTTGCGAAAAAGCACCGGCAGGATTTTTGTGCGGCTGTGTTGCACCGCACAAGACTGTGATTTTATAAGTAAGTACACCGTATAAAATAAAACATACTTTCTACGGGTATCCGGGAACTGTCAGGACTTGCGCGGTACAATTTATTTTACAGACCTCATCTCCGAATGACTCCTGCACCAAGTGTCGATCGCGACTGCGGAGTCAATGCACATTTTATTATTTTTGGCAATATATTTTAAATATACGTCAAATATACGTCTTAAAATTTCTGACGCTGTACGATCGAGCTTTCGTAATTTGCTAACATACCCTTAGCTAGCTCCCTTTGAACCAAAACTTTTACATAAACCCTTTTTTATATTACATGAACAACTCCCAAAACACTTTAAATCAGCCATTAGTTTCAGTCATCATACCAGCTTTCAACGCTGACAATTTTATTGCTAAAACCTTAGAGTCTGTTTTATCTCAAACTTATCAAAACATAGAAGTTTTAGTAGTTGATGACGGCTCTACAGATACAACAGCCAAAATCGTCCAATCTTTTGCTCAAAAAGATAGCCGAGTCAGCTTATTCCACCAGCCAAATTCCGGCGTCGCCGTCGCCCGCAACCTAGCAATTGAAAAATCAAAAGGCGAATATATTGCCCCCATCGATGCCGACGATATTTGGTATCCGCAAAACCTAGAAAAACAAGTTAACTGCCTGAATTCCTCAGCACCATCTGTCGGAGTTGTCTATTCCTGGTCAGTTGATATAAATGAAAAAGACTTGCTCACAGGTGGATTTTATAACTCCACCATCGAAGGAGAAGTTTACACAGCATTAATTTATAAATATTTTATAGGCAATGCCAGCTCATCTCTAATCCGCCGCGTTTGTTTTGCAAAAGTCGGCGGTTACAACAGCCAACTTAAACTAGAAAACGCTCAAGGCTGCGAAGACTGGGAACTGCACCTCCGCATAGCCGAACATTATCAATTTAAAGTCGTACCAGAATACTTAGTTGGCTATCGGCAGATTGCCAGCAGTATGTCTAGCAACTATGCAGCAATGGCCAAAGCTCACTCTTTAATTATGGCAGATGTCCGACAGCAACATCCCGAAATTCCCAGCAGAATTTATCACTGGTCTAGCAGCAATTTTTACATTTACTTAGCTGTTAAAAGCAACCGCAGCGGCAATCACCGCAGTACATTATCTTGGCTGTATCGAGCTTTCAAAGAAGATTTATTAATGGCACTTTTGCGCCACAATTTGTATCTGCTGTCAATTGAAAGTATATTAAAAATAATACTCCCACCGCCAACAGAATCAGGGTTAGAGTTAAAACAAGCATCAGAATCGAGTGAAGGGACGACACTTGCTAGGATTGAGGCGCGAACCAAGGCTCACAGAATGTTGCCATCGCAGCTATACGAAAGAATGCGATTCAATAGTTTAGGAAATCGAAAATCTACATAAACCCTACGTTGAAAAACCCGGTTTTTTGAAGAAACCGGGTTTTTGAGGAAGCTAGAGGGCGTTTAATTCTGCCTGGTTGGTCGATCGAGAATCAGGAAAGAGGGTTAAATAAAAAAAACCTGCTTCCTGCTTCCTGACATCCGTTACATCCATTACATCCGTGGAGCGAATCCGTTGCCGAACTTCCTTATTCCCTCTACTTAATATCTCTAAGCGTGAGAAGCTGTAGCAGTTTGAGCTTGGGGCTGCTTACCATCGGGCGAAATAGATTCCCCTTCAATAAACGATCGCAACATCCAAGCCATTTGTTCGTGCTGTTCCATCAAACCAGTCAAAAAGTCTGCGGTTCCGTCATCCTTAAACTCTTCACCGCACTGTTCAACGTGTTTGCGGAGATTGCGAATAATCAGTTCGTGGTCGTCAACTAAACGCGATACCATTTCCGTAGCCAAAGGCAAATCGCCGATATGTTCTTTTATCGAACCATACTTCAGAAAGCCCTCAGCAGTACCAATTGGATAACCACCTAAAGTTCTCACCCGTTCAGCCATAGCATCGATATTTAGTGTTAACGCCTGATAGTGTTCTTCCCACAACTGATGGAGCGATCTAAACTGTGGGCCAACTACATCCCAGTGATACTTTTTGGTTTTGATTAACAGCAGATAAGCATCTGCCAGGTCGTGATTCAATAGTTCGATAACGCCTGCACGCTGCTCGTCAGATAGACCTATGTTTAACTTACGCATTGAAATTGTTCCTTCAAATCTAACTTTACATTTATTAGAACAAATTTACCCAACCACTTACATCAACCCAGAGGACGATCGAAGACGATCGCATTTTAGTAAAATATCTGCTTTTCAGGTTAAAGTAATTGCAATATTGATACCCTTAGATAGATGCAATCAAACTTATTGTTCCGAAGCGCTTTTGTTTGCCGATCGCATCGATTGGGCAGCAGGGGAACCCCCGCTCAATCCCGCTATATAAAAAGGCTGCACTCTGATTGTTAGTAAAAATCAAGGA
Organism: Microcoleus sp. w2-18bC1; assembly: GCF_036700365.1. NCBI lineage: Bacteria > Bacillati > Cyanobacteriota > Cyanophyceae > Oscillatoriales > Microcoleaceae > Microcoleus > Microcoleus sp. w2-18bC1. Next base: position 7,346 of record NZ_JAUBOS010000009.1, on the reverse strand, counting down.
ATTTATGCCGAAGTTAACGAACATCACACACACTTAATTGTGCGGGCGGGTTTAAATGATGGCATAAGGAACTTGCAATTAAATATAACCCTTGACCCCATCTAGTAGACCGAAAGAGAGAGCCTGTTTGCTCGCTTCACCTTGGGAAGGACTTGCGCTGCTGTGACCACCACAGCACTCAGCCGAAGGTATCAACGGCCGTGTAGCGTTTTGGGCCCCCATGAATGCTTTGTCCAACCCGACACTCTGATGAACCATCGTTATGGCAACTGTTTAAACCTGGTTCTTGGCGGATGGCGTCTCCAGGAGAGATAAAAAAAGCAATCCTCTGTGTTTGCGCGAAGGAGGAGAAAGAGGGCATTGCAGTTTGTCCTATCTGGGGAATCCGGGGTAAAGTAGCGGTAGGAAATATTTATCCATACTTTGACTAACTGTGCTACTTTCATTGTTAGCTGTAAACCATCATGCGGGAAATCTGCCAGAGCGTGGAAACCATATTTCAACTGCTGTTAGACGAACTCAAAAAGTCCACTCGCGCGTCTGAGCAGAACTGCCAAGATGTAGCAGGGCGACTCGCAGCAGAAGTCAACAGGATATGCACTGAAAGCCAGCGGATTCAGGCCTCTGGAGATATAGAAGGTTCAGCCCAGAGCCTAGCTCAGCACCGCCTGCAACAATGCCTCCACTATTACAATTTAGGCTCCGGGCCCGGGCGAGTAGAATTGCACAGTACCCTCAGCGCGATCGTCTATCGCTACATCACCCCTCCGCAGGTGCAGTCTAGCTATCAGGCGCGAGTAGAACTGATCAAAGATTTTTTGCAAGGATTTTATCTGGAAGCTTTAAAGGCATTCCGGCGCGAAACCCAACTGCCACCTACCTACAGTCCCCGCACTCGCTTAGAACTAGCAGAGTACATGGCCTTTGTAGAGCGCTTCGGCAAGCGGCGCATTCCTTTACCTCGGAACCGCAGTCAGCAACTAATTATTTTACGGGCCCAAACCTTTTCCCAGCAGCAGCCCAAAGAAACCTCCGTAGATATGGAACAAGCCGCTGACGGAGGGGCTTCCGATTCCGACCAAACTTGGAACGACACCTCGGTGCACTCCGTGCGGGAAGCGATGGCAGGACAGGGTTCCGCTGCAATTCGCCCGCAAGGCGACGAGTCAGAATCTCTGCGGCTAAACGTGATTGACGAATTAGTGGCTTACTTGAAAGAGCGCAATCAACAAGACTGCGCCGATTACTTCGTGCTGCGCTTGCAAGACTTGCCGACTAATGAAATAGAGTCGCTTCTGGGCATAACTCCCCGCCAAAGAGACTATTTACAGCAGCGCTTCAAGTACCATTTGCTCAGGTTCGCCATGTCGCACCGCTGGGAACTTGTTCACCAGTGGCTGGAAGCAGACTTAGACCGCAATTTGGGTTTGCTGCCTTCTCAGTGGCAGGCGTTTGGCGAGCAAATTGGTCCAGAGGGACAGCGTTTGCTAAAGTTGAAACAACAGGGTCTGTCAGAATCAGCGATCGCCCAAACCCTGGGTAGCACGGTAGCCCAGGTACAGAAGCGGTGGTTTAAATTGCTGGAACTTGCGTGGGAATTGCGAAATCGTTCAGATTCCGGAGAAGGGGCATCTAGTGATGAATAACGAAACGAACAGGGATGCAGAGGCTTTCGATCGCCATTTTTTAGACTGGATATTGCAGGTGCCGATCGCGAATACCTCTAACGAAAATGAGGAAAACCTCAATCCATCCCCTCGCTCAGAAGAGTGGGGCGACACAGAAGACAATTCCGGGGTGGAATACTGGGAATGGGACGAACCAGACCCGCTGGACTATCAAGTGGGGGCGCACAACAATGCACCCGCACAACCGCTGACAATTGGAGAAATACCGACCGTGCAAGACCGTTTTCAGACCTTGTTAAAAGAAAGGCTTAGAGCCGAAATTGAATCTAACCCGCCGCTGTTCCCCTGGGAAACAGAATTCAAAAGCTACGACCACGACTACCCAGACGATGTAGCCCCGCAATGGGTTCCCCCCCTACACATCTGGACTCCCCAACTACAAAATATCAGGTGGGGCCGCCTGCCAATTCCGATCGCCCAAGGGGTTTTTGCTCAACTGCTAGAACCTTGTCAGGAACTGGTAATGTCGTCGCTGCGGCAAGGCTCAAAGTTAGTTCGCGCTGTAGATAGCTTATTTCCGGGCCAGTCTCAGGAACTCAACGAGTTAGCTGGTTTAGTGCTCCGAGGTTCTTTGCGGGGACTTCTAGATTTAGAAGATTTCCCGAATTACGAAGCAGCCAGTACCGATCAACAAATGGTGCTATCGCTGTTGGCCGCCAAGGAAATCATTGAGTCTCTAACTCTCGATTGTCCTGTGAATCAGCCGCCGGTTTCCCGGGAGTGGCTGACTGGTTTGGGTGCGCTGACTCTGGAGGCTCAATACCTCTCGAACCCCAACAGAGAACAGCCAATGCCGTGTTTAAGAGTTGAGTGCCAATTTCCGGGGGCAGGAAGTTTGGAACTCAAGGGAGGAGATGCCGAAGCAACTGCACACCGTCCGAATTCGGGGCATTTAAGTGTGGAGTTGTTTGACCCGCAACCTAACAAGACTTATGCCCTAGAAGTTCGATTCCAAAACTTCGAGACCAGACCTTTGATGTTTGCTATTCGTCCAATTTGGGCAGGACAATATAGCAACTAGAAAGGTCTATTTAGAGTAAATAATGTAGGTGTTTACTCTGTGGTTTGACCTCACACAAAAACAGATGGAATCCCTCGACTTCGGTCGTGGAAAGCGAAAAAGTTTAGATATTAGTTAAAGCCACCAGATTCATCTGTGGGTTCAATCTAAAATCTAACGACAGGGAAATAAGATTTAGATATTAGTTAAAATCCAGATTTATCTGTGGGTTCAATCTAAAATCTAAAATCTAAAATCGTTTGACAGGGAAATAAGATTTAGATATTAGTTAAAATCCAGATTTATCTGTGGATTCAATCTAAAATCTAAAATCTAAAATCTAAAATAGTTGGATGGGTGCACATGACAACTGATAACCTGCGAAATATACCTGTGTTGGGTAAGCTGTGGGAGCAGATTGAGGCCATGCCTCCGCCGGTGATTGAGGATTCTTTACTGCTGCGAATCCTAGTTCAGTTGTTGGTAATTGTGGGAATTGTAGCTACTGACGTTGCTGCTGAAGAAGCTCTAAACCTGTGGGCTGTGCCTGTTAGTATTGTGGGAGCAACTTGGAGTTGGTACCGCCGCCGCGATCGCAATGTAGCTGCTAAGTTCTGCATAGCTATTGGAATGCTGGTGGCGCTGTTCGCTTTTTTTAGCCGCTTGGTGGGAGAATTGAACGATACGCGGTTAGTTTTGGCGCAACTGTTAATCCAACTTCAAGTGCTGCACAGTTTCGATTTGCCCCGCCGCAAGGATTTGGGCTATTCGATGGTAATCGGGCTAATTTTGTTAGGGGTAGCAGCGACTCTCAGCCAAACCTTGACTTTTGGGCCGCTGTTGTTGGTGTTTTTGGCTTTAGCACTTCCGACTTTAGTGTTGGATTATCGATCGCGCTTGGGATTTTTGAAGCCAGAAGCCATTGGCGAAAAAGCACAAGGTAAAGGGAAAAATGAAAGCCTGTCGCTATTTGCTGCTACTTTATCCCCAAAGTATTTTGGTTGGCTGCTACTGATAACTGTCGGGTTGGGGCTGACTATTTTTGCGTTTTTGCCACGCCTCCCTGGCTATCAGTTGCGGACTTTTCCGGTGAGTGCTCCTATTGAATATCAGGGGGAGTTTGACTCGCGCAGCATTCTGAATCCGGGGTATGTTAGAGGGGGAAATGAAAAAGGAACTGGCGGAGGAACGGGGAGAAATCCAGACTCTGGGCCAGGAGAGGTAGACTCTACTTTTTATTACGGTTTCAACCAGCGCATTAATCAAAATTTGCGGGGGGAAATGAAACCTCAAGTGGTGATGCGGGTGCGATCGCAGGCTGCGGGTTTTTGGCGGGTATTAGGCTTTGACAAATACACTGGTCAGGGTTGGGAAATTTCTCGCAACGAACAAGCTCAAAAGCTGACTCGACCTAGCTGGTCTTATCAATTTTATTTGAATCCGTTTCCCAATGCGCCTCGGACTCAAGAGGTGATTCAAAGTTATACTATTGTTGCTCCAATGCCGAATTTGATTCCGGCTTTAAACAAGCCGAAGGAGCTTTATTTTCCTAGTCCAGAGGCGGCGATTGATGCGGAGGGGGGTTTGCGAGCGCCTGCAGAATTGGGAGAAGGTGTGACTTATACGGTGATTTCTAATGTGCCTTTTCGCGATCGAGCTTTGTTGGGTAAAACTGGTACTAATTACCCGAAAAATATTCGCAATTTCTATTTGGATGTGCCGCCGGAAATTGCCGCAAAGGTGCGGGCAAAAACTGAGGAAATATTGCTAGCAAGGACGAGAGTAGCTAAGTCTGATAGAGCGATCGATTCTCCTTACGAAAAAGCTTTGTATTTGGCTCAATATTTAAAGCAAAATCCGAATTACAAAATAGAAAAAGCTTTGCCTTACTTAGAAGAAGGTGAAGATTTAGTCCAGGCTTTTCTGTTTGGCTACAAAAACACCCAGGACGGCAAAAAAGTTACAGGTGGATATCCAGACCACTTTTCGACGGTACTGACAATTATGCTGAGGTCGATCGGGATTCCGGCGCGGCTGGTGGGCGGTTTCGATACGGGGGAATTCAACCCGTTTACTGGTTACTATGTTGTGAAAAATACCGACGCTTTTTTGATGACGGAGGTATATTTTCCCAATAATGGCTGGTTTGCTTTTAATCCGATTCCCGGTTATCCGCTGATTCCGGCTTCGGTGGAAGACAACCAGACTTTTAGTGCGCTGGAATCGTTTTGGAATTGGATCGCGGGTTGGCTACCGACTCCTCTCAGAAGCGGGCTGGATTCAGTCATAGGTTTTGTAATTGGCTGGATAACTTTGATTGTAGGCTGGTTTCTGGGACAGTTTGCTAAGGGTTGGGTGGGGTTATTTACTGGTTTGATTGCTGCGATCGCCTTTGGCTTTATTGGCTGGTTAATTTGGCAACTGTGGCGCAAGTGGCGCCACCGCCGCTGGCTGGCGAAGTTGCCGCCCGTGGAGGGAGTTTATCAGGAAATGCTGAAAGATTTGGCGAGTAGGGGATTTGTGAAACCTCGCGCTCAAACGCCTTTGGAGTATGCTGAGGCTATGCGCGGGAATCATGCAACTGATGAAGCTGAGGTGATTGATGAGGTTTCGCAGGCTTACGTGCGGTGGAAGTACGGGGGCGAAGCGGGTAATTTGAACCAGTTGCGGGGGTTGGTGGAAAATTTGAGGCGATCGCACTTGAAGAAACTCAAAAAGCGCTGGTTTTAAGCGATAAGGGTAGGAAAAAAAGCGTCGCTTGCCTACCCTGTTGAGAAGTTCGCCTAGCTCTTATTTAATCTTAATAAGTAACCCTCCTATTACTGGTAAATTTGCACCAGAAGGTACTCAATTATGGTGAAACGTCCTCAATTTGATTCCACTCAACTCATCCGACGTGCTGAAGAGTTGGTGGCGGCATCTTCCAATCGCTACCGCATTACTGTTCAAGTTGCTAACCGTGCCAAGCGCCGTCGGTATGAGGATTTTGACAGTATGGATGACCACCAGATGAAGCCAGTAATGCGAGCAATTTTCGAGATGTCAGACGAACTGACATACCCAGAGATTATTGATGAAGTTATTGAACCTCCATTTGAAGGAATATCGCCAACACCCGCACCAACACCCGCACCAACACCCGCACCCGCACCCGCACCCGCACCAACACCCGCACCATCGCCGACCAATACAACATCATCGCCACAAACCAGCGAACAAATTCTTCAAATAAATACTGAAGTCAATGCTAATCCTCAACTACGACAACTAAAGCAAGAATCTAATTCAAATGCTTGGAATAGTCTAGTTAATTGGATTGGTGAATCTATTTGTGAAATTAATTTTGCTGCATCTGAATCGTCTGTTAAAAGGCTAAAGCACAGCTACCGAGACAAATCTCCCTATGAAATTGCTCATGTTCTTATTGTTCACAAATCCTTACAAGCGGCTGGAGTGGATTTAGTTAGAGGAATTCCAAGAGCCGAAGCTGTTATCAGGGGGATAGCTAAGTACGATTTACCAGAAATCACCAAACTATCGGCAGAAATGGTTTATCAGATTGCCGATATTTATGGATTTAACTTACAAGATCCCGAACGAAAAATTGAAGCTTTAACAGCCTTTGGTGCAGCTTTTTTGGGAGAAAGAGCTATTGATGCAGGTATAGACTGGCTAGAATATGGCATGATTCCCAGTAAAATAATAAGTGCTTCTGCTAAAGCCCTAATGATTTATGCAGTAGGAAATGCTGCTTGTAAGTTCTATGAAGCCAAACTTAATCAACATATTAATCCCTTAACTTCGCCAACAGTTATAAATAAAATTAGGGAACAAAGTCAACATTATTTAGATAACGCTACTTCCGAAGAAGGAATCGTTGCTCTGATTTCTAGCGAAATCAATATGGCTTTGACCATAGACTATACTAGACTCAGTAGTTTACTACAAGTGGGAGAATGGAAAAAAGCAGACCAAGAAACCTGTGAGATCATAGTAAAGATAGCTAGCCGTGGTTTTGAGCAAAATTTGAGAATCTTGCCCATTGAGGATTTACGGACTATCAATCAACTTTGGTCACAGAATAGTAATGGACATTTTGGTTTTAAGGCGCAAAAACAAATTTATTGGGATGTGTCAAAAAAAGTAGGCGATTTTGGAGAAAAGATGGGCTGGCGAGGAAAAGCAGGTTTATTCGGTGGCGTTTTTGGTTGGAAATCCTATGATGATTTAAACTTTAACTTACAATATGCTCCTAAAGGGCATTTGCCAGCTTTTCCCTTAAATATATCTTGGTGGTACCACTCAGGTGAAGCAACGAGAGATTTTGCCCAATCAATTTTAGAGAGAAACGATTGGTAAAGTGTGATAAATAAAGCTGCATATTTCACGGAATAAGCCTCTACCAATATGCAGCTTTCTTGTCTGTGTTTCCTTCCCCACTCGTCATTATTCAAGCAATGGCTTAACCTAAGAAAATTCCCGTCAAGCTTCAAGATTTAGGGCAACAAAACGAAACCACGATCGACCTTCAATGCGCCGACTCCTAGCTCAAATATGCAATGACATCAAAGGTTTGTTTGATAAGCTGTTGTGCATTTAAAACGCATAGTGGTATAATATAACATAATGATATTCAGACAAAGTGAATGCCTGCTAAA